>JBKDZR010000042.1:0-16439 GCA_047971485.1 Qingshengfaniella sp.
GTCACCTTCGTCGCCGCCTGTGGCGGGTTTCAGGCGGATCTCGACTGGCTCAAGGAAGGCTGGGGCGAGCGCGCCGGCAACTTCCTTATCCGTGGCACGCCCTACAACTGCGGTTCGGTCACCCGGAGGCTGACTGGAAAAGCCCGCTCGCCTTCGGACGGCAAGTGGCTTAAACGAGCACTTGGGGCGGCACAATTACGGGCGGCACAATTACGCGTCAGGTCCAAAACGCTTGAATCTCATGAATTCCGATTATCCGGCACAAAGGACATCAGGTAGATCCCTTTGGTACAACGTCACGTCCGATAAGGGATGGTTTCGTGACGCCCCGAAGCGGCCAGTTTGCGATCAATGGGGCCGGGTGAAATACATACCCGGGACACGCGGGGGCCGGCCCCATGCGTCCCGGGTGTGGACCGGTCAGAAATCGAGATTGGCGACGCTCAAGGCGTTCGACTGGATGAATTCGCGCCGGGGTTCCACGACATCGCCCATCAGCTTGGTAAAGATGTCGTCGGCCTCGGCCACGTCGTCGATTTTCACCTGCAGAAAGGTGCGGGCCTCGGGGTCCAGCGTGGTTTCCCACAGCTGATCGGGGTTCATCTCGCCCAGCCCCTTATAGCGTTGCAGGGTCAGCCCACGTTCGCCTTCGCCAAGGATCGCTTGCAGCAGGTCCAGCGGCCCATAGATCGGCTGGCTTTTGTCGCGGCGCATCAGGGTGGCGACCTGACCGTAATGTTCCTGCAAACCACCGGTGGTTTCCCCCAGCAGCCGCGCCTCGCTGGAGCGCAGAACCTGCCCGTCCAGGGTGCGGACCTCTTCCACCCCACGCACGGCGCGCATCATCCGCAGCCCGTGATCTTCGGTAGGGCGGCCCTGCCAGCCGCGTTCGTATTCCAGAGAAACCAGATCCAGCCGTTTGGCTACGGCATCGGCGGTTCCCTGAGGGTCGCTGTCCAACTGTCCGGCGCGGAAGGCCCCGGAAATGGCGGCCTGTTCGAGGATGTTCTGGGGGTAATGCGTTGGGAAGGCGCCCAGAATGCGGCGCACCTGGCGGGCCTCATCCAGCACGCGGGCCAGATCCTGACCGATGATATCCTCGCCGGATCCCAGACGCAGGGTGGCCCCCTCGGCGCCCATCTCGATCAGATAATCCTCCAGCGCGCCCTGGTCCTTCAGATAGACCTCGGACTTGCCGCGCATCACCTTGAACAGTGGCGGCTGCGCGATATAGAGGTATCCCCCTTCGATCAGCTGCGGCATCTGCCGGAAAAAGAAGGTCAGCAGCAAGGTGCGGATATGCGCCCCGTCCACATCGGCATCGGTCATGATGACGATCTTGTGGTAGCGCAGCTTGTCGATGTCGAATTCGTCCCGCCCGATGCCGGTGCCAAGCGCGGTGATCAGGGTGCCGATTTCCTGGCTGGACAGCATCCGGTCAAAGCGCGCGCGTTCCACGTTTAGGATCTTGCCGCGCAAGGGCAGGACCGCCTGATTGGCCCGGGCCCGGCCCTGCTTGGCGGATCCGCCGGCGCTGTCACCCTCGACGAGGAACAACTCGCGGCTTTCGGGATCGCGGGCCTGACAGTCGGCCAGTTTGCCGGGCAAGGATGCGATATCGAGCGAGGATTTCTTGCGCGTCAGTTCCCGGGCTTTGCGCGCGGCTTCGCGGGCCAGGGCGGCCTCGATGATCTTGCTGGCGATGACCTTGGCCTCGTTCGGGTTTTCCTCGAACCACTCGGCCAGTTTCTCGTTCATCAGCCCCTCAACCGCCGGGCGCACTTCGGAGGATACCAGCTTGTCCTTGGTTTGGCTGGAAAATTTCGGATCCGGCACCTTGACCGACAGCACGCAGGTCAGCCCCTCGCGGGCATCATCGCCGGTGAAGTTCACCTTCTCGCGCCGCGCCAGCCCCGAGGACATGGCATAGTGGTTCAGCGTCCGGGTCAGCGCACCGCGAAAGCCCGCCAGGTGGGTGCCGCCATCGCGCTGGGGGATGTTGTTGGTAAATGGCAGAACCATCTCATTGTAGCTGTCGTTCCACCACATGGCGACCTCGACGGCCACGTCATCACGCTCGCCGGTGATGAAGATCGGCTCGGGCATCAGCGGTGTTTTCGAGCGATCCAGATAGCGGACGAATTCCCGCACGCCGCCCTCATAGAACAGATCGGTTTCCTGCACCTCGGCATGGCGTTCATCGCGCAGGATGATCCGCACGCCCGAGTTCAGGAAAGCCAGTTCCCGCAGCCGGGATTCCAGCGTCTTGTAGTTGTAATCCAGGTTGGAAAACGTGCCGGTCGAGGCCAGAAAGCGCACCTCGGTGCCCTTGCGGTCACCTGCCTCGCCCACGACGTTCAGGGAAACGGTTGTTTCGCCATGCTCGAACTTGGCGTAATGTTCCTTGCCATCGCGCCAGATCCGCAGCTCCAGCCAGTTGGACAGGGCGTTCACCACTGACACGCCCACCCCGTGCAGGCCACCCGACACCTTGTAGGAATTGCTGTCGAATTTGCCACCGGCATGCAGCTGGGTCATGATCACTTCGGCGGCGCTAACCCCTTCGCCTTCGTGGATGTCCACGGGAATGCCGCGGCCATTGTCGCTGACGGAAACCGAATTGTCGGCGTGAATGGTGACCGTCACCCGATCCGCGTGCCCGGCCAGGGCCTCATCAATGCCGTTATCGACCACCTCATAGACCATGTGATGCAGCCCCGAGCCGTCATCCGTGTCCCCGATATACATGCCGGGACGTTTGCGAACCGCCTCCAGGCCCTTGAGAACCTTGATCGAATCGGCGCCGTAGCTTTGTTCGTCACGGGTGGTTTCGGCCATCAGGAAATCCCTTCATCTCTTTGTCATCGTATACGAATTCACCGGGGGAATGTCACGTCTTGAGGGGCAGATTCGGTACGGGATGCAGGGCTTTTTCGCGGGGCCTGGCCGAGAAGGGCGCGGGGACGGAGGGATCTGAAAACTCTGCCTAAAATCGCCGGTAAATTGTTCCCGGAAGACGCTGAAAAAGCTACCCGGCATTAACCCCCGCGCGGCAGGACGGGGGCAGGAGGCAAGCAGCACCATGTCACTGGATCCCATCAAGTTCACCCCCGACGATCAGATCACGTCGGATTTCGTGGCGCGCAAATATCGCGGGGCCACGGTGTCGGCCCTGCGGGTCGCACTGCTCGTTGCGGGGTTGGATTTTCTCATTCTGACGCTTGCCTTGTGGCTGGGGCCGGTGCTGACGCCGTCGGGTGCGGTTCCTGTGCTGCTACCGGTGCTGACGGCGGGGGCAATGGTCGCCTTGCAGGGTATGCTGCATTTCTACCGGGGCACGACCGTGATGCGCCCGTCCCGCGGCCCGGTCATGGCCGTGGCGGCGGGGGGGCTGGCGGTTACCCTGCTGGCGGGCTGGACAAAGGCCGATCCGGCTGTTCTGCCTGCACGCTTGGCCTTGATGATGGTGCTGATGCTGCTCTGGCGGATCGTTGCAGCGCGGGTGTTGCGCTGGTCGGACCATGCCGGTCTGCTGGGCCGGCGCGCAGTTCTGGTCGGTGGCGGCGACCGGGCGCGGCAACTGATCCTGGAACTGTCGAACCAGCGGGGGTCTGATATTCAGGTCTGTGCCATTTTCGACGATCGCGGCGATGACCGCTCGGCACCGCAGATCCTTGGGATCCCCAAGGTAGGGCGGTTCGCGGATCTCATTCCCTTTTGCCGCAAGGCCGAGATCGACCTGGTCATCGTCACCTTGCCGTTGATTGCCGAGGAACGCATCGCCCGCCAACTGGCTGACTTCAGCGTCCTGCCGATCCCGGTTTATCTGTCACAATTTGCCGAAGATCGCGGGTTTTCCGACAAGGGTGGGATCAGCACCTTGTTGCGCGAAGCCCTGCCCGCCAGTTTCATGCCCGAGCGGCGCCTCGCAAAACGTCTGTTCGATCTGATTTTCGCGGGTGTTGCCTTGGCCGTGCTATGGCCGGTCATGCTGGCGATTGCCATTGCGATCCGACTGGATAGCCCCGGGCCGGTCCTGTTCCGCCAGAAACGGCATGGGTTCAATGATCGGGAAATCACCGTGCTGAAATTCCGCAGCATGCGTCAGGATGCTGCCGATCCCACGGCGCGTCAGGTGGTCACCCGGGGCGATCCGCGGGTGACCAGGGTTGGGCGCTTCCTGAGGCGTAGTTCTCTGGATGAGTTGCCACAACTGTTCAACGTGCTGGGGGGCAGCCTGTCCCTGGTCGGTCCGCGCCCCCATGCGGTCCACGCCCGATCCAGCCGTAACCGTGAATTCGAAACCATTGTCGAACGTTACTCGGCCCGCCACCGTTTGCCGCCCGGTATGACCGGGCTGGCGCAGATCAGGGGGTGGCGGGGCGAGGTGGCCAACGACCGCGACCTGATGGAACGGGTTGCTTGCGATCTCAGCTATATCGAAAATTGGTCGATCTGGCTGGATTTGTCGATTTTGCTGAAAACACCGCTCAGCCTGTTCAATAGCCGCGGGGCCTATTGATCGGGGACAGTGGTGAAGGGGGCGATCGCGGAGTGGCCGGTTTCTTCCGTGACCGAAAGATAGCTGGCCCGGGACCCGAATTCGGCGAAAAGCTCGGGGCCGGTGCCGGTCAGGAAGGCCTGGCTGCCAAGGGCCACGATTTCATCGTACAGACTGGCCCGACGCCGGGCATCGAGATGGGCGGCCACCTCATCCAGCAGCAGGATCGGTGCTGCCGCCTGATCGTGAACCAGGGCGCGCGCGGTGGCCAGCAACAAAGAGATCA
Source organism: Qingshengfaniella sp. (assembly GCA_047971485.1). GTDB lineage: Bacteria > Pseudomonadota > Alphaproteobacteria > Rhodobacterales > Rhodobacteraceae > JBKDZR01. The sequence continues at coordinate 4,788 of JBKDZR010000042.1, forward strand.
GCAAGGCTTTCTGTTCGCCGGTGGAACATTGGGCGGCGGGCATGGATTTTTCGCGGTAATGGGCCAAAAGATCCGTCCGATGCGGTCCGGACAGGCTGCGCCCGGCCCGCAGATCGGCGGATCGCGACCGGGCGAGCAGATCTGCCAGGGCCGCGACATCCGGGGTGCCGGCGGCGCCTTCGGCGTCCTGGCTGCCTTGCAGGGTCAGATCGGCGGCCGGGAAACTGGTGGCCGCGTTGGTTTGGGCCTGCGCCAGGCGGTCCAGCGTATCGGCACGGTTGGCCATGATCTGGACGCCGGCTTCGGCCATTTGCAGTTCAAGTGCGCCATACCAGCGCCGATCGCCTGAATGGTCCTTGAGCAACCGGTTCCGCGCCCGCATGGCCCGTTCATAGGCCAGGCTGTGTTCGGCATGATCGGGATGAAAGCCAAGGGCCAGACGGTCCAGAAAACGACGGCGTCCTTCGGCCCCCTCGATCCAGAGCCGGTCCATTGACGGCACCAGCCAGAGAACGCGCAAAAGTGTACCAAGCGCGGTGCGAGGGGCGGGCTTGCCATCAATCCGGCAACTCCGGGTGCCATGCGCATCGGCCTGCAGGCTGATTTCGTGCCGCCGGGGGCCTTGGTCCAGATGCAGATGCGCCTCGATTTTCCACCCCAATGGGTCCGGACGCTGGCAAAGATCGGCGGCGGTTGCGCCGCGCAGGCCACGCCCGGGCGACAGCAGCGAGATGGCCTCGACCAGATTGGTCTTCCCCGCCCCGTTCGGCCCAAATATGGCGACAGGCCGCCCGTCAAACCGTAGGTCCACCCGCTTGTGTGACCTGAACCGTGACAGGGACAAGGTGTCGATAAAGGTGGCCACCGGTGACCGACGGCCAGAGGGTCAGACGCGCATGGGCATGACGACGTAGATGGCGCTCTGGTCGCTGCCCTCGCGCATCAGCGTCGGATCCCCGGACGAATTGAACAGGAAAACGGCATTTTCACGGTCCACCTGGCTGGCGATTTCCAGAAGGTACTTGGCGTTGAACCCGATATCGAGCTGTTCATCCCCGTAGGCGACAATCAGTTCCTCTTCGGCGGCGCCGCTGTCGGGGGCATTGACCGACAGGGTCAGCTTGTCTTCCGTCAGCGACAGTTTGACGGCCCGCGATCGTTCGGATGAGACAGTGGCCACCCGGTCGACCGCCCGCGCGAAATCGCTGGCGTCAACCTCCAGTTTGCGGGTGTTGTTGGCCGGGATCACGCGGGTGTAATCTGGAAAGGTGCCGTCGATGACCTTGGAGGTCAGGGCGATGCCCGGCGTCGCGAACCGCACCTTCGTTTCCGAGACGGACACCGCGATTTCGGCGTCGTCATCTTCCAACAGTTTGCGCAACTCACCCACGGTTTTCCGTGGAACGATCACGCCGGGCATGGTTTCGGCCCCGGTGGGCAGGGGCGCGTCGATGCGGGCCAGGCGATGGCCATCGGTGGCCACGCAGCGCAGCATCGGCCCATCCTCGGTATCGGCCACATGCATGTAGACACCGTTCAGATAATAGCGCGTTTCCTCGGTCGAGATGGCGAATTTCGACTTGTCGAACAGGCGCCGCAGATGCGGGGCCGGAGCGGTGAAACTGGCGGCGTATTCCGTGTTCGCCATCACCGGGAAATCTTCTTTCGGCAGGGTGGCCAAGCGGAATTCCGCACGTCCGGCGCGCACCACCAGAATGGCGCCATCGGGTTCAGTGGTCAGCGTGACAAGCGCACCGTCGGGCAATTTGCGAACGATTTCATGGAAGGTCATCGCCGAAACCGTAGTTGCACCGGCTTTTTCGATCTGGGCGACCGCAGCATCGACCACTTCGATGTCCAGGTCCGTCGCGCGAAACCGGACTGTGTCGCCCTCGGCTTCGATCAACAGGTTGGCGAGGATCGGAATTGTGTTGCGCCGCTCGACAACCGATTGCGCCTGCGACACCGCTTTCAGCAGGGTTCCGCGTTCGATGCTGAATTTCATGCCAAGGATCCTGTCTCTCGCAAGGGATTGTGACGCTAGTGGATTCTGGACGGCAGACAAGCGGTTTTTCACCGATATCGGGGGGCGGCGTGGCAAAGATGCCCAAGCTGGGCGCCTTTGGCTGTTTCAGGCCTCCAGGGAGCGGCGCAAAAGTTCGATATCGTCGGCGATCTGGCTGTCTTTGGTCTTCAGCTCTTCAATCCGGCGGACTCCGTGCATGATGGTGGTGTGATCGCGGCCGCCGAAGCGACGTCCGATTTCAGGCAAAGAGCGCGAGGTCAGGGTTTTGCACAGATACATCGCCATCTGTCGTGGTCGGGCCACGGTGCGCACCCGGGTCGGACCAATCAGTTCGCTCAGCCGGATGTTGTAGTGTTCCGAGACGCGCCGCTGGATTTCCTCGACGGTGATCTTGCGTTCCGAGACGCGCAGCACATCCGACAGGCAATCCTGGGTCATTTCCATGTTGATCTCGCGTCCGACCAGGCTGGCCATGGCGAACAGCCGCATCAAGGCGCCTTCGAGCACGCGGACATTGGTGGAAATGCGATGGGCCAGGAATTCCAGCACGCCGGGCGCGATTTGCAGGTTGGGATATTGCTGGCTGTAGAACTCGACCTTCTGTTGCAGGATGCCCAGCCGCAATTCGTAATCGGTCGGATGCAGATCGACGACCAGCCCGCATTGCAGGCGGGATTTGATCCGGTCTTCCATGTCTTTCATCTCGCCCGGGGCGCGGTCGCCCGAGATGATGATCTGCTTCTGTTGATCAACCAAGGCATTGAATGTATGAAAGAATTCGTCCTGGGTGCTTTCCTTTCCGGCAATGAACTGGACATCATCGACCATCAGCACATCGACCGACCGGAACAGTTGCTTGAACGCCATCATGTAGCGGTCGCGCAACGCCTGGATGAAGCGGTACATGAATTGTTCGGCGGACAGATAGACAACCTTGAGCGAAGGATCGCGGGCCTGAATTTGCCAGGCGATCGCATGCATCAGGTGGGTTTTGCCCAGGCCGACACCGCCATAAAGGAACAACGGGTTGAAGTTGACGGGCCCGCCTTCGGCAACGCGGCGGGCGGCGGCATGGGCCAGTTGGTTGGGTGGGCCGACGACGAACCGGTCAAAGGTAAAGCGTGGGTCGAGCTGACCGCCGGGCATGTCGGTGCTTTCGGCGGGTTCGGGCTGCGCGGATTGGACGGCCGGAGATTGAAGGCCCTGGGCGGGGGCGGTTTGAACGACGGCGGTTTGAACGACGGCGGTTTGCAGGGCGGTGGCTTGGACAGGTGCGGACGTGTCGGGCTGGGCTTTGTCGCGCAGACACACATCGAATTCGATTCGTCTGACATCCGCCCCGGCGGACAGCAGATGCCGCAGGATGTGATCGGCGTAGTTCCGGTTCACCCAGTTTCCGATGAAATTCGTCGGCACGTTGAAATGCGCAACGCCGTTCTTGCAGTTGGCGAATTCAAGGGGCTGGATCCAGGTTTTGTAGTTATGCTCGCCGACGGTTGCCATCAGCGCGTCCTGAACCTGCCCCCAAGTGTCGTGTGTCATTCCCGCTTTACCCATATTATCCGTCCGATCCCGCAGGACGGTCTTCGCCTGGCCTCTGCGATGACACATGTATGCGGACAGCCGAAACATGCCGGCCCTGTCGCCGGTGTTTCCGCCGGTGCTGTCCTTCCGGCCACGCGCGATGCAACGCAGCCCCGCCAAGGCAATCCCGACATGCGGGACCTTAGCGGTGTTTACAGCACTGGACATGTTTAGCTTGCACCGGTTGTTTGAACACAACCGATTTGGACCCGCGATTATTAAGCTCGCGATCTCCTGCTCATGCGATACGTTCTGTCGTCACACACACAATCGACGCATCCGGGCAATCAATTGACCGCATGCACCGGTGACAGACACGTCTCTCATGTCCCCAATACGATGTGAATCGCCTGCTGACACTAGCAATCCGTCCTGAGGTGAGGCAACAGAACTTCGCGATTGACAGGGCGGTGAATCGCCTGCGAATCTCAAAATCTTCGAAAAGCTAATTATATCAGCTTGTTAACGAATATTAAGCTATGGTTAACCCAGTTTTTGGCCAATAGGTAAAAGAAAAGGCGCGTCCTTGCGGGCGCGCCTGAAATTCTGGAAAATCACAAAGGTGAATCAGGCGATTGCCTTCACCCGTGCGGCCAGCCGCGAGATTTTCCGAGAGGCGGTGTTCTTGTGATACACACCCTTCGTGACGCCACGCATCAGTTCCGGCTGCGCGGTGCGCAGGGCGGTTGTGGCGGCTTCCTTGTCGCCCGAGGCGATTGCCTCTTCGACTTTGCGCAGGAAGGTGCGGATGCGCGACCGACGCGCGGTGTTTACGGCATTGCGGCGCTCGTTCTGGCGGGCGCGCTTTTTAGACTGAGGCGTATTTGCCATGACTGAGCTTCCCAAAAAGGTGGGTGAAATCCATGAAGCCGCGTCTTTACGTGCGACTCGGGGTCAAGTCAACACATCTGCGGCGCCAAATTTCTACTTGTCGCGGAACTGGGGGTCGCGTTTTTCGAGGAACGCGGCCATGCCCTCTTTCTGGTCGGCGGTGGCGAACAGCATATGGAACAGCCGGCGTTCGAACAGCAGGCCTTCGGAGAGGGGGGTTTCGAAGCTGCGATTGACCGCCTCTTTCACCGTCATCACCGTCAGTCGGGATTTTTCGGCGATCTTCTGGGCCGAACTCCGGGCCTCTTCCATCAGTTTCTTGGCGGGCACGACGCGGCTGACCAGGCCGGCGCGCTCGGCTTCTTCGGCATCCATGAAACGGCCGGTCAGGTGCATTTCCATGGCTTTCGATTTGCCGATGGCACGGGGCAGGCGCTGCGTGCCGCCGAGTGAGGCGACGATGCCGAGATTGACCTCGGGCTGGCCGAATTTCGCGGTGTCGGCGGCGATGATGAAATCGCACATCATCGCCAGTTCGCAGCCGCCGCCAAGCGCATAGCCCGAAACCGCCGCGATGATCGGCTTGCGGGATTGGGCGAAGGTGCGGGTGATGTTGCCAAACCAATCCGCGCCGAACATGTCGACCGCTGATCGCTCGGCCATATCGGCGACATCCGCCCCTGCGGCAAAGGCCTTTTCCGATCCGGTCAGGATGAGGCAGCGGACCTTGTCGTTGCGTTCCAGCACGCCGATGGCATCTGACAATTCGTCCAGCAGATCGCTGTTCAGCGCGTTCAGCGCTTCGGGCCGGTTCAGCCGGACCAGTGCAATATGATCTTCCATCTCAACGATGATCGTCTTGTAGGCCATGGGTTTTCGCTTTTGCTGTTGCGGCAAGCTTCACGCTTATTCAGCCTCGGCTGGGCGATCAAGTTATCTTTGGCAGCGTGGACAGTAAAAGCTGGATCTGCCGGATTGCACCAGACGGGCCACGGTTCCATCGCAGCCGGGGGTCGGGCACGGGGCGCCTTCACGGCCATAAACGCGAAAATTATGCTGAAAATAGCCCAATTCGCCGTTGGTCTGACGATGGTCGCGCAGGGATGATCCCCCCGCCGCGATCGCTTCGGTCAGGACGTCGCGGATCAGCGGAACCAGAATTGCGATGCGCGCGGCAGAGATGCGGCCTGCGCTGCGTTGCGGCGAGATGCCGGCCCGGTGCAGGGCCTCGCAGACATAAATAGTGCCCAGCCCGGCGACGATTCGCTGATCCAGCAGCAAGGTCTTGATCGGCGCTTTGCGGCCAGCCAGTCGCCTGGCCAGATAGGTCGGGTCAAAGCCGTTGCCCAGCGGTTCCGGCCCCAGCCCGGCCAGAAGGGGATGATCCTCAAGGGTTTCGGTTGCCGTCAGGTCCATGGATCCGAAGCGGCGGGGGTCGTTGAAGGTGATGCGCGCGCCGGCATCGGTTTCCAGAATGACATGGTCGTGCTTTTCCGGCGCGTTCTGGGTGTGCTGAAAGGCCGCTGTCGCATCGCGGTCCGTCCCGTGCCTTGTGATCAGGACGCGCCCGGACATGCCCAGATGCCAGATCAGGGTTTCGCCCGATTCCAGATCCGCCAGCAGGTATTTGGACCGGCGGCGCAGCGCCAGCACCCGCTGGCCGGTCAGGCGCTCGGCCATCCGTTCGGGCAGGGGGCGGCGCAGATCGGGGCGGCGGGTTTCGGCGCGCAGGATCTGGCGGCCGTCCAACACCGGTGCCAGCCCGCGCCGCACGGTTTCGACCTCTGGCAATTCTGGCATCTTCGCTCCCTTCTTCCTGCCTGCGCATCCAGCCGGCCGCTGCCGCGCGTTGTCACCTGCGGCCGGCTGTCTATAAGAGGGGGTGCAACAAGGAACGGCAAGAGCATGAGTGCACCACGCGTTTCCGGGGATAGCGCGCCCGGCACGACCCATTTCGGCTCTCGCGAGGTCAATGAAGACGAAAAGGCCGGGCTGGTCCATGGCGTTTTCAGCAGCGTCGCGTCGCGGTATGACATCATGAATGACCTGATGTCCGGGGGTATCCATCGGCTGTGGAAAACCGCGATGCTGGATTGGCTGGCCCCGCGTCCCGATCAGCGGCTGCTGGATGTCGCGGGCGGGACCGGGGACATCGCCTTTCGGTTCCTGCGCCGTGCATCCGGCAGTCGGGCAGTGGTCTGCGACATGACCGCCGCGATGCTGGACGAAGGCAAACGTCGCGCCGATGCGGCGGCGCTGGCCGACCGGCTGGACTGGGTGGTGGGCGATGCCATGGCGCTGCCCTTTGCCGATGCCTCGTTCGATGTTTACACGATTTCCTTTGGCATCCGGAATGTCACCCGCATCCCTGATGCCCTGTCCGAGGCCTACCGCGTGCTGCGTCCCGGTGGGCGGCTGATGGTGCTGGAGTTCAGCCAACTGCCCAATGCGGGCCTGCAATGGGCCTATGATCGCTACTCCTACAACATCATCCCGGCCATGGGGCAGGCGGTGACGGGGGATCGCGACAGCTATCAGTACCTGGTGGAATCGATCCGCAAGTTCCCCGATCAGGACCGGTTCGCCGAGATGATCCGGACGGCGGGCTTCGATCTGGTGAAATACCGCAACCTGTCCATGGGGATTGCGGCGTTGCATTCGGGATGGAAAATCTAGGTGCGCGGTCCTCATAACATCTGGCGTCTGGTGCGGACAGGCGCCACCTTTGAACGAACCGGGGCAATGCAGGTCATTCTGGACGCTGTGGATGCGCCGACCAGCTTGCGCTTGGCCGCCCGGATCCTGGGTTGGCCGTTCAAGTGGCTTGGCTATGCCGGCGATCCCGCGATGCCGCCGGTGACCCGCGCCCTGACCGCGCTGGGGCCGGCCTATATCAAGTTCGGTCAGATCTTGTCGACGCGGCCCGATATCGTGGGCGAAGATCTGGCCGATCAACTCAAGGTTCTGCAGGACAAGTTGCCGCCGTTTCCCCGCGAGGTGGCGGAACGCACGGTTGAGGTCGAACTCGGCCTTGAAATCGGTAAAACCTTTGCCGAGTTTTCCGAGCCCATCGCCGCCGCCTCGATTGCGCAGGTCCATCAGGCCAGACTGGCCGATACAGGTGAAAAAGTGGCGGTCAAGGTGTTGCGGCCGGGCATCGAAAAGGCCTTTCGCAAGGATATTGACGCCTTCTATCTGGCGGCCGACGCCATTGAATTTCTGTCGCCCGCCTCCCGGCGCCTCAAGCCGCGCGATGTGATCACGCATTTCGAGGGCGTGGTGATGGGGGAACTTGATCTGCGCATGGAAAGCGCCGCAGCCGCTGAATTTGCCGCGACGACGGCAAAGGATGATGGGTTTCGGGTGCCGCTGGTGCATTGGCACCTGTCCGGTCGGCGGGTCATGACCCTGGGCTGGGCCGAGGGCATTCCGTGCAATGATCTGGGGGCGATCGAAGCGGCGGGCCATGATCTGGATCGGTTGGGCGAGCGGGTGCTTCAGGTCTTTCTCAGCCATGCGTTGCGCGACGGTTATTTCCACGCCGACATGCATCAGGGCAATCTCAAGATTGGACCCGAGGGTGAGATCGTGGCGATGGATTTCGGGATCATGGGTCGGATCGACGAATACACACGTCGTGTCTATGCCGAAATCCTGTTCGGTTTTATCCGCAAGGATTACCGCCGCGTGGCCGAAGTCCATTTCGAGGCCGGTTATGTGCCGGCGGATCGCGATGTCGATGAATTCGCCTTGGCCCTGCGCGCTGTTGGTGAACCGATCTTCGGCATGAATGCCACGCGGATTTCCATGGCCCGGTTGCTCAGCTATTTGTTCGAGGTCACGGAACGGTTTGGCATGGAGACCAGGACCGAACTGATTCTGTTGCAGCGGACAATGGTTGTGGTCGAAGGCGTGGCTCGGTCGTTCAACCCCAGTATCAATATCTGGGATGTCGCGCGGCCGGTCGTCGAAGGGTATATCCGCCAGAATGTCGGGCCACAGGCGTTGGCGCGCGATGTCGTGTCGACACTGCGGGTTCTGACGCGTTTCGCGCCGCAGTTGCCGCAACTGGCCGAGGCGATTCTGGTACGCCAGAACACACCCGCCCCACCGCCGCCAGTTTCCACCGCATCGAAAATGCGTTGGGCTGCGGCGGGTGCTGGAGGGACCATGATGATTGTGCTGGTGGTTTGCCTGCTGTTTGCATGACTGTTCGTCAGATGTCTTCCCGCAGGGCCCTGACGGCATCGGTACTGATCGCTGTGCCGGAGGCCAGAACGATTTCAACGCCGTCGGCGCCGGTGCGGACCTCGTTAACGCGGGTGTAGCTGCTGATCGGTTTGATTTCAGTTTGGCCTTCGGGGTAGGTCGCCGTCAGTTGCGCAATATAGCTGCCTTGCAAAAGGGCCTGACCGTTGCTGTCCATCCCATCCCAGGACAGGTTTGTATCGCTGCCGGTGACATCGACCCGGCGCAGAATGTCGCCTTGGGCAGAGCTGATCACAAGTTCCCGCTTGGTTTCTCCGGTTTCCTCGGGCAGCACCAATGAGACGGGCGTGCCATCGAAATAAATGGGGCCGTCATGTTGTGCCTCCATGCCGACCCAACCCGCATAGGTGCTCAGTTCCATCCCGCCCAAGCCTTGGGATTGCAGCAACTGATTGGTCAGCACCTGTTGCTCAACACCGGCGAATGTCGCCAGTTGTACGGCGTATTCAGAGGAATCCATCGGGTTGAGCGGATCCTGATTCTGGATCTGTGCGGTCAGCATGATCAGAAAGGTCTCAAAATCGGAACCGATCACTCCCCCGTTTTGCGCGGCTTGCGGGGCCGGATTCGTCGACGCACCGGCGGCCTGTGTGGACTGAATCGTGGTCATGTCGTGCCTCTTTTCTAGAGCGTGTTGCCCAAAAGTGGGTACCGGTTTTGGGCTTCTTGAACATGTATTATCAAATGGTTAGAGCGTGTTGCATGAGCGCGAATGAACGCGCCATGCCCTAGAGCCTCAGATCAAGTCGGCCAGAAGCGTTGCGTTGTGGTCCGGCTGGGACGGGCTGTTCGGCATCGGTGACAAGAAAACGGGTGTCACCTGTATCGGGATCTGATTCGAAAGGCTGCTGGCCCGAATTGGCAAAACCGACATTCACATCAGTATAGCCGAGTGACTGGAACTCTTGCTCCAGCATGGCGGCATGACGGCGCAGCAGATCCTGTGTTTCGGGCCGCTCCGATATGACCGAAATGGTTACCCCATCATCGCGCATCGCGATTGACATCCGGATTCGGCCCAGTTCGGCAGGGTTCAGCGACATTTCGATTTCGCGGGGCCCGCCTGGGCGGACATGTTCTACAAGCTGCGGCATCACCACCCGGGCGAAGTCCGCTGGACGTTGAAGGTCCGCGCGCAGCCCGGCGGCCCGCATGTCGGATGCGTGATCGCTGCGCTGTGCGCTTTGAACCACAGGGTCGGCCTCGACCGATGTCGGCTGGCTACCGGAGGTGTCGATTGCCTGATCCTTTGGGGGCATGCCGTTCCATGAATCTGCCATGGGTTTGGTGCCTGTGGTACTCGGTAGCGATGCCTCTGCCGTTGCCCGACCGGGCTTGGTTTCGGTGGGGGCGGGGCTGTCGGTATCCCAGTCTTGCGGGGTGTCCGTGTCCTCGGCGCCCGCCCGCGACGGAGAGAGGCCTTGTTTCGGCATTGCCGGGAGAATCTGTTCGGCGCGTGGCCCGGTCTGCGGGCTTGGTGCGTCTGACATGGCCACGGTGCTTTCCGGTCGCACAGCTGGATCCAGGGCAGGTGTGTTAGCCGGCGGAGCGGCCGCGATCAGGCCGCCGCCCTTGGCCTCCGGGTTTTGTGGCGTCTCTACCGCAGGCAACGCGGGGACTGCTGTTTGCGCCGCAACGGTCGCCACGGGAGCCATCACCCCGGGCATGTCCGTGTCGTGCTGCAAATCCGTCTCCTGGCCGGCCTCCGGGTCCACGGGGGTGTCCGCTGTCAGCAACGCCCGCATGACATCGTGGCCCTCTAGCGTCGGATCAATCAGGGGCTCGACCATCGCCGCCAACTCCCCCTCGGGTGTTCCTGTGTCATCTGCCGCTGGCTTGGCACCGCCAATCAGCGCTGCGAAGCTGTCGGTGTCATCCCCGGTTTGATCATGTCCCGCCGCGCGCGTCGGTCGGACCGTATCTGTCCGGGGGGAAAGCGCCTGAAATGTATCCGCCTGCATTTCTTGCCTCATCACAGCTTGATGCAGGCAGCATGCACGCAACGGGTTACCCGATCTTTACCCAGATGCGTCAGACACAAACCAAATCTGATCAATTGGAGATATTGTTCAAATGAAGGCAGATCCAGCCGGGGCGTCCGCGGGACTGACGCCACAGGTGCTTCGCGACAGACAACTGCGCGAGGCCTCTATCAAGCTCGAAGCCCAGTTTCTGTCTGAAATGCTGAAGGCCAGCGGCTTCGATGGTGAGGCGAGCAGCTTCAGCGGCGGAATTGGGGAGGAACAGTTTTCCTCGTTCCTGCGCGATGCCCAAGCGGACGGAATTGCCCGGGCCGGAGGTATCGGGCTCGCTGAATCCCTGTACAATGCGCTGAGGGCAAAAGATGGCGGAAACTGACATGACCCGGATCGAAAAGATCCTGGAAACCGAAAAGGCGCTGCTGCTGGCCGGCCGATTCGAGGGATTGGCCGGGCTGGCCGATGAGAAACAGGCCCTGATCGCGGGGTTTCGGCCTGATGGTTCTGCCCAGGCCGCCCGTATCCTGGCCAAGGCGCGCCATAATGACAGCCTGTTTGCCGCCGCGCTTAGCGGACTGCGCGAGGCGGGCCAGCGCCTTGCCGAAACACGCAGCGCAGCGGAAAACCGTACCTATGGCCCGGATGGCGCCTTGCACAGCCGTTCGGGGCCGGGCCGGGTTCATCGGTTTTGAGCTAAAGTTTGAAACGAAAGCCGGAAATCTGCCATCCGCACGTTAGGGTTTGATTAGCCTCCCAGCCGTACCAATAGCCCTGCATCCACTGGATGGCGCATGTCGGGAAACCCGACAGACAGCATCGGTCAGAATGACGAAACCCAACCGCGCATCTCGTATGCGGAATTGAAACGTGCGTAAAAGCGCAACGAAATGGGGAAACCTTACATGTCCAGCATTCTGACCAACACCGGCGCAATGGTCGCCCTGCAGACCCTGAAATCGACCA
>JBKDZR010000043.1:0-69205 GCA_047971485.1 Qingshengfaniella sp.
TCGCGGTGGTCGACCGGTCCGCCTGGCCCAGCCTCAGCTGGAAGGCGCGGAGCTCGGCCCCCTGTTCCAGCATATGGGTGGCTAAGGCGTGGCGCAGCACATGGGGGGTGACCAGCGCCGCCGAGATAGCGGCCTGTACCGCCAGGGCCTTGAGCATGCCGAACACGCGTTGTCGGGTGAAGTGGCCGGCTGCGGCGCGCCCGGGGAACAGGAAGCCCGAGGGTTTTGCCCCGGCCAGCCGCTGCCGGTCCTGCTCGGCGTCCCGCGCCGTCAGCCAGGCGGCCAGGGCATCGCGGGCCGGGGGTGACAGGGGTACCAGCCGTTCCTTGCCGCCCTTGCCCTTGACCAGCAGTACTGCCGGATCGCCGCGCGCGGCGGCAGCGGGCAGGGTGACCATTTCGCTGACCCGCATGCCGGTGGCGTAAAGCAGTTCCATCAGGGCCACGTTGCGCAGCCGGTCGGCCTCGGTGCGGCCATGGGTTCGGGCGCGATCCAGAAGGGCGGTGACCTGCGCCTCGCTGAGGGTTTTGGGCAGGCTTTTGGCCTTGGAGGGGCCCTTGATGCGGATGGCGGGATTATCGCCGCGCAGCCCTTCCTCAAAGGCGAAGCGATAGATCTGCCGGATCGCGGCCAGGCGGCGGGCACGGGTGGCGGGCGACAGGCCGATGGCGTGGCAATGGGTCAGATAGGCCTCGATATCGGCCCGCTCGGCGGTTTCAAAGCCGATCCCGTTTCGTCCGGCCCAGCCGAGAAAATCCTTGAGATCCCGGCCATAGGCCAGCTGCGTGTTCTGGGCGGCGTCCAGTTCGGCGGCCTGGGCCTCCAGAAACCGGCTGATCCAGGCGCTGCCGGTCATGGTGCGCTCAGTGACAGGTATTGCAGCGCGGCATGCCGGGCGGTGCTGTGCAGACCGGCGGCGCGGAGGACCCGCAGTGCATCGGCGACGTCATCGGCATCGGCTTCGCCATCGGGTTCCAACGGGATCAGTGCGCGCAGCAGTGCTTCGCCCAGGCGGCCATCCGCCAGCGCGGCGCGATCGGCATCGGCGACACCCTTGGCGGTCAGACCCGTGGCCATGGACTGGGCAATGGCCGGGGCAGCGGCAGGCAGCGGCCTGTTCTGGGCCAAGGCGGCCAGGGCCGCTTGTCGGGGCGACAGAGCAAGACCATCCGGGGGCGGGCGGAAAGCGGCAGTTTCATTGGACACAAGCGCCAGTTCATAGGCCACCAGCGCCGCATCGCCCTGCACGTCGATCCGGCCCAACCGCGGTGCGACCATGCGTGCCAGCACCGGATAAAGGCCGGCCTGGGTCATGGCCGCACGGGTTACAGGCAGGTAGGCGCCAATGCCGGCGATACTGGCCGATGACAGGGCCACATCCAGTCGCTGCATCAGCGCCACGCGATCCCAGACTCCGCCTGATGCAGCGGGGCGGCGGGCTGTATAGATGCCCAGCAGGACATTGGGATCCAGACTGCCGGCCCGGGCCAGGCGTTCGGCGGCTTCGATCTGGGCCTTCCAGCCGACGATATGGCGCAGGTCCGACTGGGCGTAGGACAGGGGCAGGCCGGTCAGGGGCAGGGGCTCGCCGATGGCTTCGAGCAGGCGGTAATCCAGCGGGGTGACCGGGTCCGGAACTGCGGCGGGCTGGCCGTCTTCGAACAGGTCCGGATCGAGGAAGCGGGCCAGCCGGTCCTGGGTACCGTCATCCAGTGCATTCAGGGCCGTCGCCGTTCCCAAGGTCAGGGCCGCCGTTGTCCAGCGGCCCGTCCGGGCCAGGCAAAAGATGCGTGTGGCGTAATCGGGGGCCAGTTCCGGTTTGGCCTGAAGCGTGGCACAGCCGCGATCTTCGGATCCGGTCAACAGCAAGGTGTCGAACCACAGACGGAACAGATCCGGCTGGTTGGGGCCGGCCCGTTCGATCAGGGATTTGGCCGCCTCGACCTCGCCCAGCCGCAGCAACGTTCGGATTCGCGCAGTCAGCAACTGGCGGTCATGATCCGTGGCCGGCGGGGTGGCCTCGATCAGCAGAAGACGGCGGAACAGGGCTTGTCCGGCGGGCAGGATCCCGGTGGGCACACGATCCAGCAGATCGACCAGGCGCGCCGGATCGGATCGTGCCCAGAGATCGGCAGGCAAACCCGCCGCGCGGGCAGGCAGGATCCCGGTGGCCTGGGGGTCCGGGGCCGCAAGCGGGGCAACCGCGATCGGATCCACCGGGTCGATGGGCGTTGCTTTGGGTTCCGCGGCCGCCGATGTCGGGGGCAGGCCCTGGGCCAGCCCGGCGGGGACGACCAGTAGACCGATCAGCGCCAGGCAGGCGGCGCGGGCAAGATCAGGGCCCATCGATCTGGATGGGGATGCGAATCTCGGTCTGGTTCGGGCTGAGATCGCCCAGATAGGCAAAAGCCAGCAGCCCAAGGGCGGCCAGAACGATAAGATAGAACAGAACTTTGAAGAGTTTCACCCGGGCCCGCCTCTTTTTTCCGCCGGTGCTTTGACGGCTTGGCGGCAAGTATATATGGGATCGGAACGAAGACCACCTGTAACACTCATTTATGGACAAAAGGCGATAGGAACCGGCGCACGTGCCTCATCAACTGCAGAAGACCGTCGTTCTGGTGGGAATGATGGGGGCCGGCAAGACCGCCGTCGGCAGTACCGTGGCGCGCAAGCTGTCGGTTCCCTTCATCGATCAGGACGAAGAAATCGAGGCTGCGGCCAACAGCACCATCGCGGAACTGTTCCGCGATTATGGCGAGGCCTTTTTCCGCGAAAAGGAGACCCAGGTTCTGGGCCGCCTGTTGCGTGAGGCGCCGATGATCCTGTCCACCGGCGGCGGGGCCTTCATGTCTGAGACGAACCGCACCCTGATTGCCGAGCGGGGGGTTGCGGTCTGGCTGAAGGCCGATCTGGATCTTCTGTGGACGCGGGTCAGGCATCGTTCGACCCGGCCTCTCTTGCGTACGGCTAATCCGTTCGAGACGCTGAAAGGGCTGGCCGAGATCCGCAACCCGGTTTACGCGCTGGCGCCGGTTCACGTGCAGGCGCAGCCCGGGTATTCCGTTGAACAGATGGCCAATGCGGTGATCGCGAAATTGGCCGAAACCCCCGAGATCTTGAGGATGAACCAGGATGCTGCCCGTTGAAACCGTCCATGTGCCCCTGGGGGGGCGTGCCTATGATGTGCGGATCGGCAATGGCCTGATCGCCGGGGCGGGGGCCCATATTGCCCCGCTGCTGCGCCGGCCCCGGGTGGCTGTGATCAGCGATGAGCATGTCGCCGCGCTGCATCTGGCCCCGTTGCAGGCCGGGTTGAAGGCGGCCGGGATCGCCAGCAGCGCGCTGACCCTGCCGGCCGGCGAGGCGACCAAATCCTGGCCGCAGTTCACCCGCACGGTTGAATGGTTGCTGGCCGAAAAGGTCGAACGCCATGACATTGTTGTGGCCTTGGGCGGTGGGGTGATCGGCGATCTGGTCGGCTTCGCGGCGGCTGTGCTGCGCCGCGGCGTGCGTTTCGTTCAGATCCCGACCAGCCTGCTGGCGCAGGTGGACAGCTCGGTTGGCGGCAAGACCGGGATCAACGCCCCCCAGGGCAAGAACCTGATCGGCGCCTTTCATCAGCCCAGCCTGGTTCTGGCCGATATCGGTGTGCTTGATACGCTGAGCGGACGGGATTTTCTGGCCGGCTATGGCGAGGTGGTGAAATACGGGCTTCTCGGCGATGAGGCCTTTTTCGACTGGCTGGAAGAGGCCGGTCCGGCCCTTGCGGCGGGGGACAAGGCGGCGCGGGCCCGTGCGGTGCGGCGCTCGGTGGAGATGAAGGCCGAAATCGTCGTGCGCGACGAGACGGAACAAGGTAACCGTGCGTTGCTCAATCTCGGGCACACGTTTTGCCATGCGCTGGAGGCGGCGACCGGCTATTCGGATCGGCTGTTGCATGGCGAAGGCGTGGCGATCGGCTGTGCCCTGGCCTTTGACCTGTCGGCCCGGCTGGGCCTGTGCGCGCAGGAAGATCCCAGCCGGGTGCGGGCGCATCTGGTGGCCATGGGGATGAAAACCGATCTGGCCGACATTCCCGGCGAATTGCCCGGGGCCGAGGGGCTGATTGCGCTGATGGCCCAGGACAAGAAGGTGGTGGATGGGCGGTTACGCTTTATCCTGGCCCGGGGGATCGGGCGGGCCTTTGTCACCGATCAGGTCCCGGCCGACCTGCTGCATCGCGTTCTGGAGGATGCGCTGGCGATCCGCGCCCGGGCCTGAAGACCGGGCGCGACCACGGACTCAGAACGGAATGTCGTCGTCTTCGATGCCCGAAGACGGGGCCGGCTGACCGCCGCCGCCGCTGCGCCCGCCACCCGAGGAATACCCCCCGCCGCCCCCGCCATAGCCGCCGCGATCATCGCCGTATCCGCCGGAACTGTCCCCGCCGCCCATGCCGCCGCCGCCTTCGCCGCGGCCGCCCAGCATGGTCAGTTCGCCGCGATAAGGGCGCAGGACAACCTCGGTCGAATAGCGATCCTGACCGGATTGATCCTGCCATTTGCGGGTTTCCAGCTGGCCCTCGATATAGACTGTGGATCCCTTGCGCAGGTATTGCTCGGCGACCCGGGCGAGGGGTTCGGAAAAGATCGCCACGCTGTGCCATTCGGTGCGTTCACGGTTCTCGCCGGTATTGCGATCGCGCCAGCGTTCCGAGGTTGCGATCCGCAGGTTCACCACCTTGCCGCCGTTCTGGAAGGTGCGCACCTCGGGGTCGCGCCCGAGATTGCCCACCAGAATGACCTTGTTCACCGATCCCGCCATGTTCGCGTCCTTTCGAGAGTCTCTGTCCCCCTTTTACCGAAACGGTGCGCGGCTGCAACGTGCTGCGGACCCGGGGCTGTTGAAAGGCTGGATTTCAGCCGGGGCTGACGATAAGGTCGCCGCAGGTTGACATGCGACGGAGAGGCAGTGTGAAACGGGCAGACATCGCAGCCGTGATGGCTGTGGTCATTGCGTCGATCCCGGCGTATGCGGGCGCTGCGGACAGTGCGACCAGTCGCAGCCGGGGGGCGATCTTCAGCAAGCAAACCGCCTTTCTGGATGGGCGGGCAGCGGTTCAATACGAGAACTCGGATCGTCTGAGGCCACAGAACAGTTTTGACAGCTTTCCGAACGTGCCAGATCTGGCCATCACCCGTGGTAACGCGAAGATGCGCAAGCTGTATCAGCCGATGGCCGAGGCGGCGGCGCGCAAGCATGGGGTGCCGGAACGGATTTTCGTACGGCTGGTTCAGCAGGAAAGCGCGTGGAATCCGCGTGCCGTGAGCCACAAGGGGGCGATCGGGCTGGCTCAGCTGATGCCCCAGACCGCCCGTCATCTGGGGGTCGATCCGCAGGATCCGAAACAGAACCTGGAGGGCGGGGCGCGGTATTTGCGGCGCCAGTACGAAGCCTTCGGAAGCTGGATGCTGGCGCTGGCCGCCTATAATGCCGGGCCGGGTGCGGTGGAAAAGCACAAGGGAGTGCCCCCCTATCGCGAGACCAAGAATTACGTGAAGGTCATTCTGGGCTTGCCGGGGTGAGGCGCGTTGCATTGCATGTTGAAATCATGTCGCGACAAGGCTGATAGGGATTTTTCAATTAACAAGCGTGTTCAATCAATGCGCTATGGTGTTTGCAGAGATTTGGAATGATCTGGAAACACTAACCTCTACACCCTGTTTGTATGGCCATTCTCTCGGCATGGATTGGCGCAACAGTTTGAAAGCGCTGTGTCCTGATAGGGGGGGTGCAGCCCTTCCTTCGACCAGGTCGTGCCACGTTCATTCGTATTCACACGATGCGCGCTAAGTCTTTGACAACGCATGTTCGATGAGCAGAAAGCCGGCATCCATTTTTGGGCAACATGCTCTAAGGTGCCGAAACAAGGGCAGGAAGAAATCAGCCGGCTTTGTGGAAATCCCGGATCACCTGAATGATCCTGTCGACATCTGCATCTTCCAGGGTTGGATAGAGCGGCAGGGTCAGCAGGCGGGGGTACTGGGCCTCGGCGACGGGCAGGACCGGACGATTTCCGTAGCAGTCATAAAGATGAATCGGCGTGTAATGCACCCCCGAAGCAATCCCGTGGCTTTCCAGTTCGCTGCTCAGGTCATCGCGCCGATCACAGCGAATACAGAACATGTGCCAACTGGACCGGAATGTTTCATCGTCGTCCGCAGGCAGATCAATCTGGTCGATATTGGCCAGTCCGGCCTGATAGCGGCGCACGATATCATGCCGCTTGTCATTCATGTCCTTCAGTCGGCGCAACTGGACCAGGCCCAAGGCTGCGGCGATGTCGTTCATGTGACACTTGAGGCCGATTTCCTCAAGGTTGTAGTTCCAGCGGTAGCTGCGATCCAGGTCCGTGCGATCCCATGTTGACCGGTCGATCCCTAGCCAGCGCAGGGACATGGCGCGCTTGGCCCATTGATCGTTTTTTGTGGTCACCATCCCGCCATCGCCCGTGGCCAGGTTCTTGACTGCCTGAAACGAGAAGCAGCCGATATCGCCCAATCCCCCCACGGGCTGCCCGCGATAGTGGGATCCGGCGGCATGGGCGCAATCCTCAATCACCGGGATATCTTTGGCGACCGCGCGAATGCCATCCAGATCCACGGGGCGGCCGCTGTGATGAACCACCACGATGGCCTTGGTACGCCGCGTGATCTTGCGGGCGACATCTTCGGGGTCGATGTTCAAAGTGATCGGGTCCACATCCGCGAAGACCGGCGTTCCCAGATTGTAGGCCACGACATGCGCGGTCGACACGAAGGTCATTGTGGGCACGATGACTTCGTCACCCAGACCGATATCCAGCAGGCGCACCGCGATATCCAGAGCAGCGGTACAGGAATTCATGCCAATGGCATGGGGAACCGCCGCGAATTTTGCGAATTCCTCTTCAAACTGCTTGGTTTTCGGCCCCAGCCCAATCCAACCGCTGCGAAGAACTTCGGCGACAGCGTCAACTTCCTCATCACCGAAAGCAGGCCTAAAAATTGGGATCATTTTATATTTATCTTTCAGTGTTTTCTGCCGTTTTGCGGTGCTCTTAACACTTATCTGCAGTGTCTGAAGGTTGGCTTAAAATACAGGCCTTATCAACCGCAATCCACGGGGTGATGATAAAACTTTATGATTATTTCTGTATTTTGGCACATGCCTTGATCCCGCAAACGGGTTCGGCAAAAGGGGAATACGGCCTTTTCGGGGGACCGGGCAGGCCCAAACCGTCCCCGTCCTGACAAAGGGCAGGGCGGATGGGGTGGATCAGTCCTTGCCGCGGGCTAGGGCGGCAACACCGGTGCGGGCAACCTCGACCAGGCCGAGGGGGCGCATCAGGTCGGTAAAGGCATCAACCTTGTCCGGCGTGCCGGTGATTTCAAAGACAAAGCTTTCCAGTGAGGTATCGACCACCTTTGCACGAAAGATATCGGCGATGCGCAGGGCCTCAACCCGGTGATCGCCTTCGCCGGCGACCTTGATCAACGCCAGTTCGCGTTCCACGGAACTGCCCTCGACCGTCAGGTCATGAACCTCGTGGACGGGGACCATGCGTTCCAGCTGGGCCTTGATCTGCTGGATCACCTGGGGGGTCCCGGTAGTGACGATGGTGATCCGCGACAGATGCCCGGCATGGTCGGTCTCGGCCACGGTCAAGCTGTCGATATTGTAGCCGCGCCCGGAGAACAGGCCGATCACCCGGGCCAGAACGCCGCTTTCGTTATCCACCAGCACGGCGATGGTGTGGCGTTCCAACACTTCGCTCATATGCGACCGCAGATCATAGGCCGAATGTTTCGAGGCGCCCTTGCGGATTTTCAGTGCAGACATGTTCATCGCTCCCCACCTGTCACGTGCCGATCGCCCGGCTTTACCGTGGAGCCGGGCGGGATTGAAGTGGTTTCTGTCGCGCCGACCGGGGTCAGCGGGAAATCACAGGTTCGGTTCCGAGCGCAGGCCCTGCCAGATGGCATAGGTCATCAGCAGCAGGACGGTGGTCGGGCCGACGATCAGCACGAAAAGCAGCAGCAGGAAGGCCAGCCCCATGTTGAGCTCGGACAGCACCTTGACGCCGCCATCCAGTCCGCGCAGCACGGAAATCAATGCCACCGATGTGATCAGGGTGATCAGGACGACCTCGGTGGTGGCGCTGACCGGAATGCCGAACAGTTCGTTCAATCCGGCATTGGCCTGGGTCGCGCCAAAGCCCAGCGATGTGGCCAGCCCGAACAGGGTGGAGACACGGCCACGATGTCGGTCACATGGCCGGTCCAGCCCCAGACACGTTCACCGAAGATGGGATAAAAGGCCGAGCGGATGGTCAGGGGCAGGCCCTTGTTGAAGGAAAACAGCGCCAGCGCCAGCCCGACAATGGCGTAGATCGCCCACGGATGCAGACCCCAGTGAAAGATCGTGGCGGCCATTCCCAGCCGGGCTGCGGCATGGGTATCGCCTTCGGCCCCGCCCAGGGGCGCCCAGTCGGTACGCGCGCCGCCGCCTTCGGGGCGCACAACCCCGTCATAGGCGGTTGAGAAGTGGCTCAGGGGCTCGGCGACGCCGTAGAACATCAGCCCGATGCCCATGCCCGCGGCGAAGAGCATGGCGAACCAGCCCAGATAGGAATAGTCCGGTGTCGCATCACATCCGCCCAGACGGACCCTGCCCAAAGGGGAAACGATCAGGAACAGGCAGAACAGAACGAAGAAATCGGCCGCGCGGAAAAAGAACCAGTCGAATGTATTGGTCCGCGCTGGACGCAGCCAGCCGAAGACGGCGGTGGATTGTTCGGGCAGAAGCAGCGCGTACAGTACAAATCCGATGATCAGGGCGGCGGAGATCCCGAAAACCGGATTGTGGACGTCATAATCGATTTGGGCCACTTGCCCTTCGATATTGCTCTGTCCCAGTTCATAGTCGGTTTCAATGATTTCAGTGGGCCTTCCGGTTCCGGAATACCCAGATCGTTTTCATCTGACACGTCTTGTCCCGTTCGTTACGTCCGGCGATGCAGCCGGCTTTGGCGGTTCGCGGCGGATCGTCCACCGTGCGCGGGGTGCATGGCCGGTTTTGTGCGCCATGCGATTTGTCGCGGTTGCGTTATGGGCACGGCCGCGATTCGTGTCATGCTAACATGTAAGGATTCAGAGGGGAAACCGCCCCCCAGTCTGGCCAAGTCTGCTCAGCCGGGTACGGCTGGCAGAGGGCCGGGCAGATCGGTCCTGGCGGGGGATGGACCACGATCTGCCCCTGCGCTTTTTTCTCGAAACCGGCTGTCGGTTCCCCGGGGGGCTGGCCTCAGACCAGAACCGCGCCGCTTGATCCGATGGCATCCTTGGTCGAGGCATCGCCCAGCAGCATCTTGTTATGGGGTTCTCCCGAGGGGATCATCGGGAAGCAGTTTTCATGCTTCTCGACCAGACAATCGAAGATCACCGGCCCGTCATAGTTCAGCATTTCCATGATCGCGTCATCCAGATCGGCCGGATCCTTGCACAGGATGCCCTTGGCGCCGAAGGCCTCGGCCAGTTTGACGAAATCGGGCAACGCCTCGGACCAAGACTGGCTGTAGCGTTCGCCATGCAGCAATTGCTGCCACTGACGGACCATGCCCAGCCGTTCGTTGTTCAGGATGAACTGCTTGACCGGCAGGCGATACTGCACGGCGGTGCCCATCTCCTGCATGTTCATCAGCCAGGAGGCCTCGCCGGCGATGTTGATCACCAGCGCTTCAGGGTGGGCGATCTGCACGCCGACAGAGGCCGGCATGCCGTAGCCCATGGTGCCCAGACCGCCCGAGGTCATCCAGCGGTGCGGATCCTCAAAGCCCAGATACTGGGCGGCCCACATCTGGTGCTGGCCCACTTCGGTGGTGATGTAGCGGTCATGGCCCTTGGTCAGGGCCTCCAGCCGTTCCAGCGCGTATTGCGGCTTGATGGTCTTTTTCGAGTCCGTGTAGCGCAGGCAGCGGATATCGCGCCATTTCTGGATCTGGCTCCACCATTTCGGCAGGGCGGCCGCGTTGGTCTTGCTGCCGCGTTCTTTCCACAGGGCCAGGGCATCGGCCAGAACGCTGGTGACATCGCCGATGATCGGCACATCGGCGTGGATCACCTTGTTGATGGACGAGGGGTCGATGTCGATATGGACCTTCTTCGATTTAGGACTGAAATCCTGAACGCGGCCCGTAATCCGGTCGTCGAACCGGGCGCCGACATTGATCATCACATCACAGCCATGCATGGCGAGGTTGGCCTCATACAGGCCGTGCATCCCCAGCATCCCCAGCCAGGCCTCGCCCGAGGCCGGATAGGCGCCCAGGCCCATCAGGGTCGAGGTGATGGGAAAGCCGGTGGCGGCGACGAATTCACGCAAAATCCGGCTGGCCTCAACGCCCGAGTTGATCACCCCGCCGCCGGTATAAAAGATCGGCCGCTCGGCGGTTTCGATCAGTTCGACCATGCGCAGGATCTGTTCGGGATCGCCCTTGGTGCGCGGCTGGTAATGCTTGGTTGAGGCCTTTTGCCGGGGCGTGTAGGGCGCGCTGGCAAACTGCACATCCTTGGGAATGTCGACCAGAACCGGGCCCGGGCGGCCCTTGGTGGCGACATGAAAGGCCTGATGGATGACATCGGACAGCTCGCCCGTGTCCTTCACCAGCCAGTTGTGCTTGGTGCAGGGGCGGGTGATGCCCACGGTGTCAGCCTCTTGAAAAGCGTCATTGCCGATCATGAAGGTCGGAACCTGGCCGCACAGAACGACAACGGGGATCGAATCCATCAGCGCGTCGGTCAACCCGGTCACGGCATTGGTTGCCCCGGGCCCCGAGGTCACCAGACAGACGCCGGGCTTGCCGGTGGACCGGGCATAGCCCTCGGCGGCGTGAACGGCGCCCTGTTCATGGCGGACCAGAATGTGGCGGATGTCGTTTTGCTGGAAGATCTCGTCATAGATCGGCAGTACCGCACCGCCCGGATACCCGAAGACTACATCGACACCCTGATCCTTCAGGGCCTGAATCACCATCTTCGCACCAGTCATCTGGGTCATTGCGTTCGCTCCGTCATGTGCCTTGCGGCGCTGTGCCTGTGCGGCCCGGTCTGTTCCAAACAAAAAGCCCCCGGAATTACTCGGGGGCGCATGGGGAGATTATGGCAACCGTTACCGGCCCATGCGCCAAAATCCTACACCTACGACTAGATCGTTCATCTCAGGAAATCCCCCTCGCGTGGGACCGGACCTTATGCCCGCGAAAAGACCTGGTCAACATCGAATGCGGGCCCCGACGCGCGGCTTTGAACGGCGCAGGTCAAGGGCAGGGGAAAGGGGGGTGATCTGCTGGCGTGGCACGCCGCGCCCCAAGGAACGGGGGCGCGTATCGGGGGCGCGGTTTTCAAGGGCGGCACCGGTCGGGGCCGCCCCCGATGATCATTCGCTGTCGGTCTGATCGCCCTCATCTTCGCCCTGATCGGCGATATAGGCGACGGAAACCACATCTTCCCCCGGCGCAGTGTTGAACACCTTCACGCCGCCAGCCCCGCGTGAGCGGAAGGAAATGCCGTTGATCGGGCAGCGGATCGACTGACCGCTGGAGGTGGCCAGCATCACCTGATCGTCCAGCTCCACGGGGAAGCAGGCAACCAGGGGCCCACCGCGCATGGCGGCATCCATGGCGCGCACGCCCTGACCGCCCCGGCCGCGGACCGGATAGTCATGGCTGGATGACAGCTTGCCGGCGCCGTTCTGGGTGATGGTCAGCATCAGATCCTCTGCCGCTGACATCTCGGCATACCGTTCCTGGGGCAGGGCGACATCGGCGACGGTTTCTTCATCATCGCTTTCGACCTCATCCACCATGCCCTCAATGGCCCGGCGCATGCGCAGATAGGCGGCGCGTTCCTCGGGGCTGGCCTCGAAATGGCGGATCACCGCCATGGCCACCACCTGATCGCCATTGCCCAGCCGCACGCCGCGCACGCCGGTGGATTTGCGGCCCTTGAAGACACGCACATCGGTGCTGCGGAACCGGATCGCCCGGCCAAGGGCGGTGACCAGCATCACATCGTCGTCTTCGGAACAGATCCGGGCATTCACCATGGCCACGCCCTCGGGCAGGTCCATGGCGATCTTGCCGTTGCGCATCACGTTGGTGAAATCCGACAGCGCATTGCGCCGCACATCACCGGCCGTGGTGGCAAAGATGATCTGCAGGTCGCCCCAGTCCGCCTCATCCCGATCCACGGGCATGATCGCGGCGATGGAAACGCCGGGATTGATCGGCAGGATGTTGACGATGGCCTTGCCGCGCGAGGATCGCCCGCCCTGGGGCAGGCGCCATGTCTTCAGCTTGTAGACCATCCCGTCAGTGGTGAAGAACAAAAGCGGCGTGTGGGTGTTGGCGACGAACAGCGTGGTGACCACATCGTCATCCTTCAACCCGCCCCCCGACAGCCCCTTGCCGCCGCGCTTCTGGGAGCGGAACTCGGCCAGGGGCGTGCGCTTGATATAGCCGGACTGGGTGACCGTGACGACCATGTCCTCACGCTCGATCAGGTCCTCGTCTTCCATATCGCCGGACCATTCGGAAATCTCGGTACGGCGCGGCACGGCGAACATGTCGCGCACGTCGCGCAGCTCGTTGCCGATGATGTCCATGATCCGGTCGCGCGACCCGAGGATATCCAGATAGTCGCGGATCTTGCCGGCCAGATCCTCCAACTCGTCGGTCACCTCCTTGACGCCCAGCTGGGTCAGGCGTTGCAGGCGCAGGTCCAGAATGGCGCGGGCCTGGGTTTCCGACAGGTTGTAGGTGCCATCGTCGTTCATCGGATGGGCCGGGTCGTCGATCAGCCGGATGTAGCTGGCGATATCGGCCGCCGGCCAGCGCCGCGACATCAGGCGGCTGCGCGCCTCGGCCGCATCGGCCGAGGATCGGATCGTGGCGACCACCTCATCGACATTGCTGACCGCGACGGCCAGACCGCACAGGATATGGCTGCGCTCGCGCGCTTTGCGCAGATCATAGGCGGTGCGGCGGGCAACCACCTCTTCGCGGAAATCAATGAAAGCGGTCAGGAACTTGCGCAGGGTCAGCTGTTCGGGCCGGCCGCCATTCAGCGCCAGCATGTTGCAGCCGAACGAGGTTTGCATGGGGGTAAAACGCCACAGCTGGTTCAGCACCACGTCGGGTGTGGCATCGCGCTTGAGCTCAATCACCACGCGCACACCGATCCGATCGGATTCGTCCTGCACATGGGCAATGCCTTCGATCCGCTTTTCGCGCACCAGATCGGCGATTTTTTCAACCATCGAGGCCTTGTTCACCTGATAGGGAACCTCATCGATGATGATCGCGTAACGGTCCTTGCGGATTTCCTCGACCCGGGTCTTGGCCCGCAGGATGACGCTGCCGCGCCCTTCCAGATAGGCCTTGCGCGCCCCGGACCGGCCCAGCATCACGCCGCCGGTGGGGAAATCGGGGCCGGGGATGTAATCCATCAGTTGCAGGCTGTCGAGATCGGGATCCTCGATCAGCGCCAGGGTCGCATCCACGACCTCGCCCAGATTGTGGGGCGGGATGTTGGTAGCCATGCCGACGGCGATCCCGCCCGCGCCATTGACCAGCATGTTCGGAAAGCGCGCCGGCAGAACCGCGGGCTCCAGATCCTTGCCGTCATAGTTGTCCTGAAAATCGACGGTTTCCTTGTCGATATCAGCCAGCAGGGATTGCGCGGGCTTGGCCATGCGCACCTCGGTGTAGCGCATGGCGGCCGCACTGTCGCCATCCATGGACCCAAAGTTGCCCTGACCGTCCAGCAACGGCAGCGACATGGAAAACGGCTGGGCCATGCGCACCAATGCGTCATAGATCGCCGCGTCCCCATGGGGGTGGTATTTCCCCATCGTATCACCCACCGGGCGGGCCGATTTGCGATAGGGCTTGTCATGGGTGTTGCCCGTCTCATGCATCGCATAGAGGATTCTGCGGTGCACAGGTTTTAGGCCATCACGCAAATCCGGGATCGCACGGCTGACGATCACGCTCATGGCGTAGTCGAGATAGCTGGTGCGCATCTCATCGGCGATCGAAATCGTCGAAATGCCGCTCGCCGAGGCGGGGGGCGTGGGGTCCTGAGTGTTTTCAGTATCTTCCGGGGTGTCGTTCACGTCGATCGCCTTTGCTGCTCGGGCGTCATTCCAGCGTGCACCGGGTATATCAGACCCGCTTGCCGGGGTGCAACGCAGCTATTCCAAAACCGTCAGCAGCCAGCGAGATAGAGTGATAACACACTGTTTTCATTGTGCATTAATTTTTTCTCGGCATCGTTGTTTCAGGGTTGTCATGTTGGAGGTTGTGTTTGCGATGACCGAAACGGAAATGATGCTGAAAGGATATGGCCTGACCACGGCCGAGTTTTTCTACCGGATGCCCGATTATCAGCATGTGCTGAACACCTTTATCTGGCAGGACTACGATCTGGCGCCGGATCACCCCCGCATGTTCGGCTTTATCGAATTCTGGCAAAAGGAAATCGACGGGCCGCTGCATTCGGTCCGCTTCACCCATCGCAAGCTGATCGCCCCGGGGCAATGGCGCAATGTGATCGGTGAATTCACCGTTCATTAAGACGCCGGTAGGCCATGATCCACAGGCCGGTCAGGGCGAAGGACAGAACCGCGTTCCACCCGGCCATCGACAGACCCATCAGTGACCAGGCCACCTGATCGCACATCACGATCGGGGCCACAGTGTCCGTGCTCAGCAGGTCTGCGCCGCTTAGTCCGCCCAACCCGCCGGGGGATCCGGTGCAACTGTCGGGCCCGGGCCACCAGCCATATTCGACCCCCGCGTGGTAGGCGCCGATCCCGGCCGTGCTCAGCGTGGCCAGGGCGCCAAGCGCGGCCATCGCGGCGGGTCGGAGGACCCGGCCGATCAGCCCGAAGACCACGGCGGCCAGATGGGGCCAACGCTGGTCGATGCACAGATCGCAGGGGGGCAGGCCACCGATATACTGAAAGGCTAGCGCCCCCAGCAACAGCGTCAGGGATCCGGCAGTGGCCAGCAGGCTGAGGACCCGGCCGCTCACAGGAACTTCACCACGGCGAAGCCGCCCAGCAGCAGCAGGACGAAAACGGTGAAGACCAGCCCGAGACGGCGTTCGATAAAGTCACGGATCGGGGCGCCGAAGCGCCACAAAAGGGCCGCGACGATGAAAAAGCGCAGGCCCCGGGCAATGATCGAGGCGATGATGAAAACCGGCAGGGACAGCGCGGTGGATCCCGACAGGATGGTGATCACCTTGTAGGGGAACGGGGTGATCCCGGCAATCAGGACGGCCCAGGCGCCCCAGGCGTTGTAGCGGGCGGCGAAATCGGCAAAATACTTGTCCTTGCCATAAAATTCCAAAACCGGCCTGCCGACCGAATCGAACAGCTCATATCCGATGTAATAGCCGGCCAGCCCGCCCAGAACCGATGACACCGTTGCCACCAGGGCGATCAGCCAGGCCCGCGAGGGGGCGGCCAGGATCATCGGGATCATCAGGATGTCCGGCGGGATTGGAAAGACCGAGCTTTCGATGAAGGCCACCAGGGCGAGGGCGACCAGGGCATGACGTGTTTCGGCCAGCGCGAGGGTCCAGTCGTAGAGGCGGCGCAGCATTTTGAGGGCTTCCTTTGCGGTTGCGGCATAAAGGCGGGCAGAACCGCGGGAGGTCAAGGCCGCAACGGATGAAATTCGGGCTTGGCGGCGGCGATCCGACTCGCTAAAGCACTGACCTGTGGCCCGCGTGGCGGATTGGCCATGGGGTTGCAGGATAGATGCCCGGATCACTCCGGGAAATCATTGCGATTTCATTGATTTTCCACGCATCCGGCCAGGATCTTTCCGACCTGCACCTTATCGGTCATCGGTTCGGAACAGCTGAGCGTCGCCCCCGGTGGCGGAATTGGTAGACGCGGCAGATTCAAAATCTGCTTCCCGAAAGGGAGTACCCGTTCGATTCGGGTCCGGGGGACGCTTCAGCCGTTAGATCGTTCACAGCAAAAGCCTGTATCTTGACCGGTTTTTGCGTGTCACAAGTTCCGTTTGTACGACGGCTACGTCAAGTTTGCGCGTTATGATGTTGTTTTTCCTTGTGGGTTGCGGGAAAAACCTGCGCCGCCCAAATCGAAGAACGCGGGTATCACAGACATGTCGGAGGGCCTCGGATCAGGGGCTGGGCGCGCATGACGCAGATGTGTCGCCGCCAGACCGCTTATTCAAAATTGTAAACAATTATATAATTTACGTACGGTAATATCTAAAAAATGATAAGATTTGTTGATTTTTATCGTAAACACTGACAATTATGTGAACACTTTCCCCAAAATTTGTTCTGAAAGGAGGAGTACTTCCATGTCTCAAAAGTACCTTGGCGCGCTTTGCGCCGCGCTGGCGTTTGCAGCATTTGTTCCCGTTGCTCAGGCGACCAGCATCGACGACTTCAGCCTGAGCCAGGGACCGTTGGTATCCACCGGCAATGTTCTGGTGTCCCACACGATCGCCAATGATGGGTCGTTCTATGGCGGGGCCGGGGCAACCCGGACCGTTTCGGTGCGCGGGGATGGCACGGGTTCGCCGACATCCCAGAGCACCCGGGTCGAGATCGACAGCGGCGTGTTCGAGTTCGCCAGTGGTGTCGGTGTCGCCGGTGTCGGGACGATCACCTATGATCTGCCCGGAGGGGTCGACCTGTCCTGGCTGGATGCCTTCCGGTTCGTGGATCTGACTGCCGATCACAGCTTTGATTATACGGTCACCCTTGAAGATACCATGGCCGGATCAAGGATGATCGCCGGCACCCTTGTCGGGCCACTGACGAATTCGCTGCGCAGGTTGCCGATTGCGGATTTCATCGGCGGGGCTGATATGACGGCGATCGACAGGATGATCTTTAGCCTGGGGACCGGTGGTCAGTCGCTGGACTTTTCGCTATCGGCGATCTCTGGTGTGCCGGTTCCTGTCGGTGGACTGCTGCTTGTGACCGCCCTGGGTGGTCTGGGCCTGTACCGGATGCGCCGCATCTGACGCATCCCGCGCGCGCCGGTCATGTTCACCGGTTCCGTGCATCTTCACAAGTATCCGACATCGATGGGTTGAGACGTTGGGCGCGGCTGCGACTGACGGGTGTGACCTTGCGCGGACCGATCGGGTCGGGGCGCAAGAGGGCGCGATCGGCGCCCTCTTGTGGCTAAACCTCTGGACAAACAGGGCCTGAGCGGCAAGGCTCGGCGTGTCACTGAGCGGAGAAGACAATGGCCGATCACAATCCTGCGCCCTGGCATCACGGCATTGTTGTTGGCCTGAGCCTGCTTTTCTACCTGATCGGATCTGTGGACTTCGTGGTCGGCGCAAGCGGTCTCGGGGTCTATCTGGATTGGTTCAGTGCTTCGCAGCGCGCGTTTGTCACTGGTCTGCCGGGCTGGATTCTGGCGGTCTGGGCAGTGGCGACGCTGGGTGGTCTGTTTGGCAGCTGGCTGTTACGGGGGCGCCATCGGTCCGCGGTCCTGTTCCTGTTCCTGCCCGTCGCCGCGATCCTCTTTCTGATCTTATGGCTGTCGATCTTTTCCCGTCCGGGATTGATCGCCGTGCTGGGCTTCAGCGGCCTGTATATCTTGGCGGGGACCACGGCGATCACGTTCCTGATCTACAGCTATGCGCGCTGGGAACGAACCCACCATTATTTGACCTGAGCGGTCTTCTGTTTTCAAATTAAGAGCAGTTTTTATGAATGTAGCTCACTGTTGATAGCGGTGCCGTGATTGTCCGCGGTTCGGGACGTTTCACCAAAACGTCACATAAAAGTTTAATTTTTGTCTCATGAATCTCGTAGCCCGGGCCTCGTCCAGTCCCACCCGTGGGGCATGACGGAAACACCAAACACAAATGTTTCTCAGGAACGAGGCCCTAATGTCCTTCTCGATCTCGCGTCGCGCTGTGTATGCCGCGACTGCTTCTCTGCTGTGTCTGGCGCCCGTCGCCGGTCAGGCTGACACCGCCAAGAACGTCATGCTGTTCATTGCCGACGGCTCCTCCTGGGGGACGTGGGATCTGGCCAGCTATTACGAATACGGTGCCAAGGATAGCCAGCCTTATGCCGATTGGTCGGTCAAGATGGGTATGACGACCCTGCCGGCCTATGCGAACAGCGATGTGAACTATGGCAAAACCTATGGTGCCGATCCCGCCTGGGACGACACGCCGATGACCGGTTCGGATACGGGCATCTACGGCAGCGACTATCCCAACTATTTTGCCGGTTACCATTATAACCGTCAGGGCTATACCGACAGTGCCGCCGCCGCGACTGCCCTGTCCGCCGGGGAAAAGACCATTAATGGTCGCGTCAACTATGACGTTGACGGCAACCCCATGGGCTTTATCAGCCAGGACATGAAAGATGCCGGCAAGGCCGTTGGCGTCGTGTCCAGCGTTCCGTTCAGCCACGCGACGCCGGCGGGGTTCTCTGCCCAGAACATCAGCCGCAACAACTATCATGAGATCGCGGCCCAGATCATCGCCGAGGACACCGTTGATGTGGCGTTCGGGGCCGGTAACCCGATGTACGACGACAACGGCAATATCCGCCCGATGGACAACCCGGCCTATTACTTCATGGGTGAAACCGAGTGGAACCTGGTCAACAGTGCCGCGTCGCCGATGACCCTGATCCAGACCAAGGCCGATTTCGAAGCGATCGCCGATGGCACTCTGGATATCGAGGGCCGTGTTCTGGGGTTGCCGCAGATCAACTCGACCCTCCAGCAGGCGCGTTCGGGGGACGTCAAGGCCGCCGATGGTGCCACGCCTACCGGTCTGGCCTATAATGACAACGTGCCGACCCTGGAAACCATGACCAAGGCCGCGCTGAACCTGCTGGCGGGGGATGATGATGGCCTGTTCATGATGGTCGAAGGCGGCGCTGTCGACTGGGCGGCCCATGCCAACCAGACCGATCGCATCATCGAGGAAATGGTGGACTTCAACCATTCGATCACTGCGGCGATGGACTGGGTTGAGGCGAATTCGTCCTGGGACGAAACGCTGATGATCGTTCTGACGGATCACGGCAACTCGATGCCTATGGGCATGGCGTCGGATATCAACGCGTTTGACCCGATCCCGAATGAGGGCGCCGGTGTGGTGCCGCAGGTGCGCTGGCATTTTGACAGCCACACCACCGAGAACACCCTGATGTGGACCCGGGGTGCCGGTTCGGATCTGATCGCCAACTATGTTGTCGGCAACGATCCCTACCTGACCTCGATCCTGGGCTTCAACGGTGGGGATTACTTCGAGAACCAGTCGATCCCGGCTTTCATGGCTGCGGCTGCCGGTCTGAATGCCTCGGTCGCGCCGGTTCCGGTTCCGGCTGGTGTCTGGCTGCTGGGCTCGGCCCTGGTTGGGGTTGCGGGGCTGCGCCGCCGCGCCAAGCGCGCCGCCTGAGGGCACGGATTGCAGAGCGTTTGCTCTGCCCCTATGGAACGAAAGGCGCCGCAGCGGATGCGGCGCCTTTTTCGTGTCGGGGGTGTGGCTGCGGCGCTGGGAACGGGGCAATCCGCAGATCAGGGGGTGGACATGTCGGATATGACGAAAAACCGACCATTAAGGGTTGCTTCACGGCCAGTTTTTCGAGCATCTTCACGAATGCTTTACTAAAAAACAACCGTTGGGGGGAGGACAGCACGCATTATGGACGCAGTGCAATTTACAACCGAAATGGGCGTGGTGCTGGGCCTTTTGGGCTTTACCGTCTTTCTCTTCGTCTCGGAAATCGTGCGTGTTGATTTGGCCGCGATCCTCGTGTTGGTTATTATCGGGATCCTCAGCTATGTGCCCGGGCTTGAGAACCTGGCCGATGTCAGCAACCTCTTTACCGGGTTTTCCTCGAATGCGGTGATTTCCATCATCGCGGTCATGATCGTGGGGGCCGGGCTGGACAAGACCGGACTGATGAACAAGGTCGCCGCCGTCATCCTGAAAAAGGGCGGATCGACCGAGGCGCGGATCATCCCCATCGTTTCGGGCACGGTCGCGTTCATTTCCAGTTTTCTGCAGAATGTCGGGGCCGCCGCGTTGTTCCTGCCGGTTGTCAGCCGCATTTCGGCGCGCGCGCATATTCCGCTCAGCCGGTTGCTGATGCCCATGGGGTTCTGTGCCATCCTGGGCGGCACGATGACCATGGTCGGCTCGTCGCCGCTGATCCTGCTGAACGATCTGATCGAGACGGTGAATGTGGGGCTGCCGGCCGAGGCCCGGATCCCCGCCTTCAGCCTGTTTTCGGTCACGCCCATCGGCCTGGCGCTGGTGCTGTCGGGGATCGGCTATTTCCTGATCGCCGGTCGCTGGGTTCTGCCTGAGATCAGCGGCGATGACAGTGCTTCGGGCAAGGGGCAGGGGACCTCGGCCTATCTGTCGCGGGTCTATGGTCTGAAGACCGATGTCTTCGAGATCATGATTCCGGAAGGCTGCGACCTGGTTGGCAAGACCCTGGCCGAAATCAACAATGAGAACCACCTGACCATCGTATCGACCTTTTACAAGGGCAAGGCGTCGATGATGCAGGTGTTGCTGGCCGAACTGGCCGCCCCCTGCCGGTTGGCGGTGATTGGTGATGCTTCGGCGGTGGAACTGTTCGCTGAGCGCTATGGGCTGCGGATCCTGCCGGCGCTGGAGATCTTCGCTGAGGAATTCGCGCCTACCAATGCCGGCATCGCCGAGATTGTCGTGCCGCCGGATTCCGACATGATCGGAAAATCCTCGCGCGATATCCTGATGCGCAAGACCTATGGGCTGAGCCTGCTGGCCATTCGCCGCGGTGATGAAACCATGAGCCTGGTGGAAAGCGAGGATCACCCCGCCACCCGGATCGGCGAGGTGCAGTTCACGGCCGGGGACATGCTGGTTGCCCATACCCGCTGGGAGAACCTGACCCGGCTGAAGGGTGAACGCGATATGGTGATCGTCACATCCGATTTCCCGCAAGAGGAAATGCGCCCGCAAAAGGTGGTGCCGGCGCTGATCTTTTTCCTCATCGCGCTGTCGATGATCTTGTTTACCGATGTGCGCCTCTCCCTGTGTTTGCTGACCGGGGCGGTGGGCATGATGCTGACCCGGGTGTTGACCATCGACGAGGCCTATAACGCCGTCGGCTGGAATACGGTTTTCCTTCTGGCCAGTCTGATCCCCTTGGGGCAGGCGGTGCAATCCACCGGGACGGCGGAATGGATCGCGTTACAGATCACCCAGGCGTTGGAGGGCTGGCCGGTCTGGACCCTGCAGGCCGGTGTTGCGGTGCTGGCCACTGCCTTTTCGCTGATGATGTCGAATGTGGGGGCGACCGTTCTGCTGGTGCCGCTGGCGGTGTCGATCGCGGTGGCGGCGGGGGCCAACCCGGCGGTCTTTGCGCTGACCGTGGCGATCTCGACCTCGAATTCCTTCATCATTCCCACCCATCAGGTGAACGCCCTGATCATGGGGCCGGCGGGCTACAAGGTCACCCATTTCGTCCGGGCCGGGGGGCCGATGACGCTGATCTTCCTGGTCGTGTCCCTGCTGATGATCAACCTCTTCTTCTGACCTGTCGTGCTGATGCGGGGCCGTTGGGCCCTGCATCGGTGGCGCGGATAACATCTCATTAAGGACCGTGTTCGGATGAGCACGGGTTACCGGCGCCTCAACCCTGAATGGTGCGCAAGATTGCCAGCCCGGGGATCGGCGGCTATCACCAGCCGGTCCACGTGTTGGCGTTAGCACTGTTTCGTGAGGTTCGGGCCATGTCCGTAGATGGGTTCAAGGAAGCGCTTGTTCACAACTTGAAATACCGTTTGGGCAAGGACCCGGATACGGCCCAGCTGCGCGACTGGCGTCTGGCCTTGTCCCATGTGGTTCGCGACCGGATCACCGACCGCTGGTTCGATGCGACCCGCCAGACCTATCGCAGTCAGCACAAGCGCGTCTATTACCTGTCGATGGAATTCCTGATCGGCCGCCTGCTGGAGGATGCCATCGTCAACCTGCGGCTGGAGGATCAGGCCAAGGCTGCGCTGACGGATCTGGGTCTGTCGCTGCATGAGGTGTGGATGGACGAACCCGATGCCGCGCTTGGCAATGGCGGGTTGGGGCGGTTGGCGGCCTGTTTTCTGGAAAGCCTGTCAACCCTGGGCGTACCGGCCTTCGGCTATGGGATCCGCTATGAACATGGCCTGTTCCGCCAGCGGTTTGAGGATGGTCGCCAGATCGAGGACCCCGAGGACTGGCTGAGCCAGCCGGATGCCTGGGCATTTGAGCGGGCCGAGGCTGCCTATGGTGTCGGATTTGGCGGTGATGTGCGGGATGGCGGCCTGTGGATGCCGGCAGAAACCGTGGTGGCCGAGGCCTTCGATACCCCCATGGTGGGCTGGAAAGGAACCTGGGCCAACACGCTTCGCCTGTGGTCGGCCCGTCCTGTCCATGTCTTCGATCTGGATCGGTTCAATCGCGGCGAATATGCCGGCGCGGCCGAGGCCGAGGCGGCGGCCCGCACGATCAGCCGGGTGCTCTACCCCGATGACACGACCGAACCGGGCAAGGAGTTGCGGCTGAAGCAGGAATACTTCTTCACCGCCGCCTCGTTGCATGACATCCTGCGCCGGTTCCGCTCGGAATATGATGACCTGTCGAAGCTGCCCGCCAAGGTTGCCATTCAGCTGAACGATACTCATCCT
This sequence comes from Qingshengfaniella sp., assembly GCA_047971485.1. Classification (GTDB taxonomy): domain Bacteria; phylum Pseudomonadota; class Alphaproteobacteria; order Rhodobacterales; family Rhodobacteraceae; genus JBKDZR01. Next base: position 22,777 of record JBKDZR010000043.1, read on the forward strand.
GCCATCGCCGGTCCGGAACTGGTGCGGCTGTTGCATGACGAACAGGGCATGGGCTTTGATGACGCCATGGATACCGCACGGGCCTGTCTGAACTACACCAACCACACGTTGTTGCCCGAAGCGCTGGAGCGCTGGTCCGAGGGGTTGATGGGCCGGATTTTGCCGCGTCACATGCAGATTATCGCCCGCATCGACGATCGCCACGCGGCGCGCAACCCATCGCGCAAGCTGTCGATCCTTGGCGAGGGCGAGGTGCGGATGGGGGCCCTGTCCTTCATCATGGCGAACCGGGTCAATGGCGTTTCGGCCCTGCATACCGATCTGATGAAAACCACGGTGTTTGCCGAGCTGAACCGCCTGCATCCCCAACGGATCGTCAATCAAACCAACGGGGTCACGCCGCGCCGCTGGCTGCTGTCGGCCAACCCGGCGCTGTCGGGCCTGATCACCGACGCGATCGGGGACAGTTGGGTTGGTGATCTGGAGCATCTGAAGGGTCTGGAGGGCCATGTTGAAGATGCGGGGTTCCGCGATGCCTTTGCCGGTGCCAAGCGGGCCAACAAGGTGGCCCTGTCCAACTGGTTGCGCGAGACGATGGAAATTCCGGTCGATCCGGACATGATGTTCGATGTGCAGATCAAGCGTATCCATGAATACAAACGCCAGCACATGAACATCCTGGAAACCATCGCATTGTGGCAGGAGATCCATGACAATCCCACTGCCGACTGGACGCCCCGGTTGAAAATCTTCGGTGGCAAGGCCGCGCCGGGATACTATTTCGCCAAAGATATCATTCGCCTTATCAATGATGTGGGTGCCGTTCTTAATTCAGATCCGGTAACCAGCCCTTATTTGAAGCTGGTCTATCCGCCCAATTACAACGTCACCCTTGCTGAACGTCTGATCCCGGCTGCCGATTTGTCCGAACAGATCTCGACCGCTGGCAAGGAGGCGTCGGGCACGGGCAACATGAAGTTTGCCCTGAACGGGGCGCTGACCGTGGGAACGCTGGATGGCGCCAATGTCGAGATCAGGGATCTGGTCGGGGCGGAGAACTTTTTCCTGTTTGGCATGACCGCCGATCAGGTCGTGGCCTGTCGCGAACGCCCGCATCATGCCGCAGAGGCGGTCCAGCGCGACCCGCGTCTGGCGCGGGCGCTTGAAGCGCTGCGCAGCGGGATTTTTGCCGACGGTGATCCTGATCGCCATCGCGGCATTGCCGATAATCTGACCCATGCCGATTATTTCTGCGTCTGTTCCGATTTCGCTGACTATTGGCGGGCCCAACGTGCGGTTGACAGCGCCTTTGTCGATCAGGCGGAATGGATGCGACGGGCAGCGCTGAATACCGCGCGCTCCGGGTGGCTGTCGTCGGACCGGACTATTCGTGGCTATATGACAGATATCTGGGATGTTACCCCGGCGCTGCTTAGTGCCGATGCGGGGGCAGCGGGCAGAAAGGATAGCGAAAGACACGCGGGATAAACGACGCGGGTAGACAAGGGACCGACATGACGCGACCGCCAGCATCCTCTGGGACCACCGAGACGGGGCCGACCGATGGCGCGGTGGCACGGCGGATTGCCGAGGGCCGGTGCGGCGATCCCTTTGCCTGGCTTGGGCCGCATGAGGTTGCGGGGGCGATCCTGTTGCGCGTTTTTCAGCCCGATGCGATCCGTGTTGCGGCGCTGATCGCTGGGGGGACCCATCCGTTGGGGTGCCTGGACGACGTGGCGGGGATGTTCTGTGGGCCGATCCCGGCGGCCGCGTCCTATCGGCTGCGCGCGGAAGGGGCCGATGGTACGGTCTGGGAGTGGGACGATCCCTATCGCTTTGCCCCGGTTCTGGGCGAGATGGATGAATATCTGTTGGCCGAGGGCAGCCATCAGCGCCTCTGGCAGGTTCTGGGCGCCCATCCGCGGGTCCATCAGGGTGTGCAGGGCACGTCTTTCGCGGTGTGGGCCCCGAATGCCAGCAGGGTTTCGGTGGTTGGGGATTTCAACGGGTGGGACGGTCGCCGTACCCCGATGCGCCGCCGTGGTAGCGTCGGGATCTGGGAGATCTTTCTGCCGGGTCTGGGCGAGGGGACGGTCTATAAGTACGAGTTGCGGGACCGGGACGGGGGGCTTTTGCCGCTCAAGGCTGATCCGGTCGGCTTCGGGTCTGAACATCCGCCGGCCAATGCCAGCGTGGTGCGCGATATTTCAGGGTATGGCTGGTCGGATGCGGACTGGCGGACGGCACGGGCCGCGCGCAACGGGCGCCAGGCCCCGATCTCGATCTACGAGGTCCATTTGCCATCCTGGAAACGCCGTGTGGCCGAGGGCAACCGCCCGATTTCCTATCGCGAGGCGGCCGATGAACTGGTGACTTATGTCCGCGACATGGGCTTTACCCATATCGAGCTGCTGCCGATCAGCGAATATCCGTTCGACGGGTCCTGGGGCTATCAGCCGGTTGGTCTGTTCGCGCCGACCATCCGCCACGGCCCCCCCCATGAATTCCGCGATCTTGTCGATGCGGCCCATCGTGCCGGGATCGGCCTGATCCTGGATTGGGTGCCCGGGCACTTTCCAACCGATGCCCATGGTCTGGGGCGGTTCGATGGCACGGCGCTTTATGAACATGCCGATCCGCGCGAGGGGTTTCATCAGGACTGGAACACGCTGATCTATAATTTCGGCCGGACCGAGGTGCGGAATTTCCTGGTCTCGAATGCTCTGTACTGGCTGGAGGAATATCATGCCGATGGGCTGCGGGTAGATGCGGTGGCCTCGATGCTGTATCGCGATTATTCGCGCGGGCCCGGCGAATGGGTGCCCAATATCGATGGCGAGCGCGAAAATTACGAAGCTATTGATCTGTTGAGGCGGATGAATACGCTTGTCTATGGGCAACAGCCGGGGATCCTGACAGTTGCCGAGGAATCGACCGCCTTTCCCGGTGTGTCGCGGCCGGTGGAAAACGATGGCCTGGGGTTCGGCTTTAAGTGGAACATGGGCTGGATGCATGACACGCTGGCCTATATCGGGCGTGATCCATTGTACCGACGCCATCATCACCACCAGATGACCTTTGGTTTGCATTATGCCTTCAGTGAAAATTTCATCCTGCCGATCAGCCATGACGAGGTGGTTCACGGCAAGGGATCCATGCTGGCGCGCATGCCGGGGCAGGGGGCTGAACGCTTCGCCAACCTGCGGGCCTATTACGGGTTCATGTGGGGCCATCCGGGCAAGAAGTTGTTGTTCATGGGGCAGGAATTCGCCCAGGCGGCGGAATGGGATTTTGATGGATCCCTGGATTGGGCAGCGGCCGATAGGGCGCCCCATGCCGGGGTGCAGGCGCTTGTTCGAGATCTTAACCGGCTGTATGCGGCCTGCCCGGCCCTGCACCATCACGATTGCGATCCCGCCGGTTTCCAGTGGATCGAGGCCAGCGACGCCGAGCGTTCGATCTTTGCCTGGATCCGTTGGGCCGAGGCGGGTGAGGTGCCGGTTGTCGTACTGTGCAACTTTACCCCGATCGAGCGGCCCGGGCTGCGGATCGGGTTGCCGGCGGCGGGGGCCTGGCGTGAGATCCTCAACACCGATGCCAGGACTTATGGCGGTGAAGGGCGCGGTAATATGGGCCAGATTCTGGCGCAGGATCAGCCCAGCCACGGTCAGCCGGCCAGTGCCACGCTGTATTTGCCGCCGCTGTCCTGCATCATGCTGACGCCGGCGGATACGGCTTGCTAACGAAGACGGGATAGGACGGACACACCACGGGGGGAGGAACCATGCCACGACCTAGAACACGGCTGACCGGACGAAGCATGGCCTTTGTTCTGGCCGGGGGGCGGGGGGCGCGCCTGCGGGAATTGACCGATCGCCGGGCCAAGCCGGCGGTCTATTTCGGCGGCAAGGCGCGGATCATTGATTTCGCCCTGTCGAACACCATGAATTCAGGGATCCGCAAGATGGCAATCGCGACCCAGTACAAGGCCCACAGCCTGATCCGGCATTGCCAGCGCGGATGGAATTTCTTCCGGGCCGAGCGCAACGAATATCTCGATATTCTGCCGGCCAGCCAGCGCGCGGGCGAGGATCGTTGGTATCGCGGCACGACCGATGCGGTGACCCAGAATATCGATATCGTCGACAGTTACGATGTGGATTATATCGTCATCCTGGCCGGCGATCATATCTACAAGATGGATTATGAACCGATGCTGCGCCAGCATGTGGACAGTGGGGCGGATGTGACCATCGGCTGTCTGACCGTGCCGCGTCATGAGGCCAGCGCCTTCGGTGTGATGGCCGTTGATGAAACCGATCGGATCGTCAGTTTTTTGGAAAAGCCTGCCGATCCCCCCGGAACGGCGACGGATCCTTCGGTTTCGCTGGCATCCATGGGGATCTATGTGTTTTCATGGCCATTTCTGCGCGCGCTTTTGCTGGAGGATGCCGACGATCCGGGATCGAGTCATGATTTCGGTACGGATCTGATCCCCAAGATCGTGGCCGGGGGGAAGGCCCAGGCCCATCGCTTTTCCGACAGCTGTGTCAAGCGCGATGCCAGCGCCCCGGCCTATTGGCGTGATGTGGGCACATTGGATGCGTTCTGGAAGGCGAATATCGACCTGACGGATTTTGAACCGGAACTGGACCTGTGGGACAGGGATTGGCCGATCTGGACCTATTCGGAACAGACGCCGCCGGCAAAATTCATCCACGATGCGCCGGATCGGCGCGGGTCGGCCGTGTCCTCGCTGGTGGCCGGGGGCTGTATCGTCTCGGGGACGACGATTCGAAAATCGCTGTTGTTCACCAATGTGCACACCAACAGTTATGCCGTGCTCGACCAGGCGGTGGTGATGCCCAATGTTGTTGTCGAGCGTTCGGCGCGGCTGTCGCGGGTGGTGATCGACCGCGGTGTGCGGATCCCGGCCGGGCTGGTTGTGGGCGAGGACCCGTCTGAGGACGCGGCTTGGTTCCGGGTTTCCGACGGCGGTGTGACCTTGATCACCCAGGACATGTTGGACAGAAGGGCAGCGCATCAGTGATCAGGGTTTTGTCGATTGCTTCGGAATGTGCGCCCTTGGTCAAGACCGGGGGGCTGGCCGATGTGGCAGGGGCCTTGCCTGCTGCGCTTGGCGCCATCGGGGTTGAGATGGTCACACTTCTGCCGGGGTATCCCCAGGTGCTGGCGGCCTGCGAGGGGACAGGCACCGGTGTTCTGGAAGAGGACGATCTTTGGGGCGGTCCGGCCCGGGTGTTGCGCTGTCGGGCGGCCGGGCTGGATCTGTTGGTGCTGGATGCGCCCCATCTGTTCGATCGGCCGGGCAATATCTATCTGGGTCCGGATGGGCGCGACTGGCCGGATAACCCGATGCGTTTCGCTGCCCTGTGCCGGGTGGCTGCCCGTATCGGGGCCGAAGGCGCTGGAGGATGGATGCCACATATCCTGCATCTGCATGACTGGCAGGCCGGTCTGACGCCTCTGTATCTGGGGGCGCGATCGGCGCGTGCATCGGTTGGGACCGTTCTGACCATCCACAATATCGCCTTTCAGGGGCTTGCCCCGGCCGCATTGCGTGCCGATCTGGGATTGCCGGAGGCGGGGTTCGATGTTGAGGGGTATGAATATTTCGGCCAGATCAGTGCGCTGAAGGCCGGGATCGTCTATGCCGACCGCTTGACCACGGTCAGCCCGACCTATGCGCGCGAATTGACCACACCGGAATTCGGGATGGGGCTGGATGGCGTGTTGCGGTCGCGGGCCCAGAAATTGCGCGGGATCCTCAATGGGATTGACACGGGCAGTTGGAATCCGGCCACTGATCCGGCCCTGGTTGCGCCTTACAAGACGCCGCGTGGCAAGGGGCGCAACAAGGCTGCGCTCCGGGCCGAGTTCGCCCTGCCCGCCGCCAGCGGACCCCTTTGTGTGCTGATTTCGCGTCTGACGGAACAGAAGGGGATCGACCTGCTGTTGCAGGCCGTGCCCCGGCTGCTGGCGCGGGGGGGACAGCTGGCGCTGTTGGGCAGTGGCGGTGCCGAGATCGAAACGGTGGTCCGCGACGCGGCCGCAGTGATGCCCGGGTTCGCTGCGCGGATCGGCTATGACGAGGCGCTGTCGCATCGGATGGTCGCCGGCGCAGATGCCATTCTGGTGCCGTCACGCTTTGAACCCTGTGGCCTGACCCAGATGTTCGGCCTGCGTTACGGGGCGCTGCCGCTGGTGGCGCTGACCGGTGGGCTGGCCGATACGGTGATCGATGCCAACCCGGCGGCGCTGCGGGCCGGGGTGGCAACGGGGGTGCAGGTTCATCCGTTGACGGTGGGGGCGCTGGCCGATGCTTTCGACCGGCTGTGCGATCTCTATGCTTCGGATCATTGGCCGGTGTTGCAGCGCAATGCCATGCGCCAGGAGGTCGGCTGGCAGGCTTCTGCGCGGGACTATGCTGAACTTTATGCAGAGTGCCTGCCTGACCATGGGTGACGATCTGAAAATGACTGCGGGGCGCGCCTATCCGCTGGGCGCGACATTCGATGGCGAAGGAGTGAATTTTGCCATCTTTTCGCAGCATGCCACGCGGCTGACGCTGTGTCTCTTTTCCGATGAGGACGACCGGGAATGTCAGGTCGATTTGCCGGAACGTGACGGCGACGTCTGGCATGGGTATCTGACAGGTATCCGTCCTGGCCAGCGCTATGGCTATCGCGCCCACGGCCCCTATCGACCGGATCAAGGGCACCGCTTCAATCCCAACAAGCTGTTGGTCGATCCCTATGCCAAACGGCTGACCGGCCATCTGCGCTGGCATGATGCGTTGATGGGCTATACTCCCGGCGCGGCGCGGCTGGACCTGAGCTTTGATCCCCGCGACAGTGCGCCCTATATGGCGAAAAGCGTGGTGGTCGATCCCAGCTTTTGCTGGGGTGAGGATCATCCCCCCCGCCATCCGATCGCGGAAACGGTGATCTACGAGGCCCATGTGAAGGGCCTGACCCAACTGCATCCAACGGCGGCCCCCCAAGGACGTTTTCTGGGGCTGGCCTCGGATCCAATGCTTGAGCACCTGACGCGCCTGGGGATCACGGCGATCGAATTGCTGCCGGTTCAGGCCTTTCTGAATGACCGGTTTCTCGTCGAGAAAAGCCTGACCAATTACTGGGGCTATCAGACCCTGGGCTATTTCGCCCCTGATCCGCGCTATCTGGAGCGCGGCGGGATTGAGGAATTCCAGCAGATGGTGGCCCGGCTGCACAGCGCCGGGATCGAGGTGATCCTGGATGTGGTCTACAACCATACCTGCGAAGGCAACGAAATGGGCCCGACACTGGCCTTTCGCGGGCTGGACAATCGCAGCTATTACCGGCTGGCCGAGGATCCGCGCTTTTACATCAATGACACGGGCACCGGGAACACGATTAATATCCAGCATCCGATGGTGCTGCGCATGGTCATGGATTCCCTGCGCTACTGGGTCGAGGTGATGCATGTCGACGGGTTTCGTTTCGATCTGTGTTCCACCCTGGGGCGGACGGCGCGGGGCTTTGAGCCGGGCGCGGCCTTTTTCGATGCGATCCGCCAGGATCCGGTGTTGACGCAGTTCATGCTGATTGCCGAGCCTTGGGATATCGGCCCGGGGGGCTATCAGTTGGGCGGCTATCCGGCACCGTTTCTGGAATGGAATGACAGGTTCCGTGATGGTGTGCGGCGGTTCTGGCGCGGCGATCCGGGGCGTGCACCGGATCTGGCCGACCGGCTGACTGGATCGGCGATGCAATTCGATCACTCCGGGCGCCCGGCGACGGCCTCGGTCAATTTCCTGACTGCCCATGACGGGTTCACCCTGACCGATGTGGTCACCTACAATCATAAGCACAACGCGGCCAATGGCGAAGACAACCGCGATGGCCATGGCGAGAACTTTTCCGACAATATGGGCGTGGAGGGGGCGGCCGAGGATCCGGATATCGCGGCGGCGCGGGCCGGGCGGCGGCGCGCGATGATGGCGACGTTGCTGATGTCGCAAGGGACGCCGATGATCTTGGCGGGCGATGAGATCGGCAACAGCCAGCAGGGCAACAACAACGCCTATTGTCAGGATAATGCCATCAGCTGGATCGACTGGGCGCAGGCCGATGAGGCCTTTCTGGCGTTTGCCGCGCGGCTGATCGCCTTCCGCAAGGCGCATCCGATCCTGCGCCAGAAACGTTTCATGCATGCCCGCGAGCGGATGCTCGACGGGATCGAGGATCTGTTCTGGTGGCGCGCCGATGGCACCGAGATGCAGGCCGATGACTGGCACGATCCGGAAGGGACGCTGGTATGTGCGGAAATGCGCACGGCCTCGGGGACGCCGGCCTATGCGGCGCTGAATGCGGCGGTTTTCGCGGTGTTCAATGCCGGCGAGGCGGTTGCGGTCAAGGTGCCTGCCTGTCCGGAGGGGATGGTCTGGATGCGTCGGATCGACAGTGCCGATCCGGCCGCGCCGGCCACCGCCGTTGCCGACACGATCGAGGTTGCGGCCCAATCGGTGGTTGCCCTGTCACTGGACCCCGCGCCGTGACTGGGCCTGTCGCGGAACTGGCGCGTCGGGCCGGTATCCTGTCACGTTATCGCGGAACCGATCAGCGTTGGGTTGACGTTCCGCCCGAGACAATCGTGGCGGTGCTGTCGGCCATGGGGCTTCCGGCGGATGGGGCCGGTGCGGCGGCCTTTCTGTCCGAGACCGGCACAAGCCATCGGCTGCTGCCGCATTGGCATGTTGCCGGGCTTGGCCGCGCGCCTGACCTGTCATTGCCAGAGGATGCGGTCTGGGCGCTGTGTCTGGAGGACGGGACCCAAACCGAGGGCCGTGGTCCGACAGTGCCGCCACTGCCCCTGGGGCGTCACAACTTGACCTGCGGTGCCGAGACCTGCTGGGTGTTGGTCGCGCCCCCCGCCTTGTCGGATCTGGGCCGGGGATGGGGGCTGACCGTGCCGCTTTACGGACTGCGCGCGCCGGCCATGGGGGGGCTGGGCGATTTCGGCGATCTTGGGCTTGTCATGGCGGGGCTTGCGGCTGTCGGCGCAGGCTTTGTCGGGATCAATCCAATCCATGCCGGCTTTCCCACCGCACCGGAGATGTTCAGCCCCTATGCCCCATCAAGCCGACGGCGGCTGAACCCGCTGCATCTGAGATGTGGGGCCGATGATCAGGGCCGGGGGAGCGATCTGGTCGATTATCCGGCCAGCACGGGGACGCGGCTGGCCAGCTTTCGTGCGGCGTTTCAAGGGGCTGCGCTGGATCCGGCCTTCCAGGCTTGGCGCGCTCAGGAAGGCCCCGATCTGCAGCGTTTTGCCACACATCAGGCGATCAGCGGGGTCCATGGGCCGCTCTGGCACCGCTGGCCTGCGGCGTTGCAGGATCCTGACGCCGCCGAAGTGGCGGCTTTTGCCGGAACACATGGCGAAGACATCGGCTTCCACGCCTGGCTGCAATGGCAAGCCGAGGGCCAGCTGGGCCTGTTGGCCGAACAGGCGCGGGCCCTGTCCTGCGGGCTGTATCTGGACCTGGCCGTTGGCACCCATCCGTATGGTGCGGAAACCTGGGCGGCACCGGCGCAGTTCGTTCGGGGGGTGTCACTGGGGGCGCCGCCGGACGGGTTCGCCCCCGAGGGCCAGACCTGGGGGTTGGCCCCGTTCAACCCGCTGACGCTGGCAGCGCAGGGCTTCGCGCCTCTGGCCGAAACCCTGCGCTGCCAGTTGCGCTTTGCCCGTTTGCTGCGGATCGACCATGTGCTGGGCTTTGAGCGGGCCTTCTGGGTGCCTGAAGGCGGGGGGCTGCCGGGGACCTATGTCACCATGCCGCGCGCCGCGATGCTGGCCGTCGCCCGGATTGAGGCCACCCGCGCCGGCGCCACGCTGATCGGTGAGGATCTGGGTAATATCCCCGAGGGCCTGCAAGAGGCTCTGGCCAACAGTGGGATCCTGGGCTGCCGTGTGGCCCAGTTCGAACGTCACTGGCAAGAGGATGGTCGTTTTCGCGCCGCCGCCGATTATCCCGCCGATACGCTGGCCTCTTTCGGGACCCATGATTTGCCGACCTGGGCAGGCTGGCGCGCGGGGCGGGATATCGGTGTGGGCCGTGATCTTGGGCGGATCGGCGCCGAACAGGCCGAGATCGCAACAGCGGCGCGGATGCGGGACGTTGCGGCCTTTGATCGGGTTGCAGGCACGGGCACGGACGGCGATGATGCGCTGAACAGTTTTCTCGCCCGGACCGGATCACGGCTGGTTGCGTTACAAATCGAGGATATCCTGGGGCTTGCGGATCAGCCTAACCTGCCGGGAACGGTGGATGAATACCCCAACTGGCGTCGCCGGCTGCCCCTGGGTCCGGCCGAATTTGTACAAGATCCCCGCCTTCTGCGGGCGGCGGACATCATGGCCCGAAACGGGCGGAGGACCTGAAAGAATGCAGCGTTTGACCATAGCCACGCACCCGATCGACGGGCAGAAACCCGGAACCTCGGGGTTGCGCAAAAAGACCCGTGTGTTCATGGGCCCCCATTACCTGGAAAACTTTATTCAGGCGATCTGGCAGGGGATTGGTGGCATTGCCGGCAAGACCCTGGTTTTGGGGGGCGACGGGCGGTATTTCAACGATCGGGCGGCGCAGTTGATCCTGCGCATGGCGGCGGCCTCGGGGGCGAAGAAGATCATCGTCGGGCGCGATGCCCTGTTGTCGACCCCGGCAGCCTCCAACCTGATCCGCAAGCGCGCCACCGATGGCGGTATCATCCTGTCGGCCAGCCACAATCCTGGCGGCATGGATGAGGATTTTGGCATCAAGTTCAACATGCCCAATGGCGGTCCGGCCCCTGCCGAGGTGACCGACCGGATCTTTGCTGCCACCACCAGCCTGACCTCCTATGACATCATCGAAGCACAGGATGTGGATCTCTCCGCCCCTGGAAAGACGGTTCTGGCCGGGATGGAAATCGAGGTGGTCGATCCGGTTGTGGATTACGTTGCGCTGATGGAAGAGATATTCGATTTCAAGGCGTTGCGAGCCCTTTTCGCCAACGGGTTTACCATGAAATTCGATGCCATGCACGCAATCACCGGCCCCTATGCGGCGGCGATTTTCGAAGATGCCCTGGGGGCGGCGCCGGGCAGTGTGATCAATGCAACGCCCAGCCCGGATTTCGGCGGCGGGCACCCCGACCCGAACCCGATCTGGGCCAGGGATCTGGTGGATCTGATGATGGGGCCCGAGGCGCCGGATTTCGGCGCCGCCTCGGACGGAGATGGGGACCGTAACATGATCGTCGGCCGGGCGGCCTATGTGACCCCGTCGGACAGTCTGGCAGTGCTGGCGGCCAACGCCCATCACGCCCCGGCCTATGCCGGTGGGTTGAAGGGGGTGGCGCGTTCCATGCCGACATCAAAGGCGCTGGACCGGGTGGCCGCAGCCCGGGGGCTGGCCTGTTATGAGACGCCGACGGGCTGGAAATTCTTCGGCAACCTGCTGGATGACGGGCGCATCACGCTGTGCGGTGAGGAAAGCGCGGGGACCGGATCGGATCATGTGCGCGAAAAGGATGGGGTCTGGGCCGTGCTGCTGTGGTTGTCGGTTCTGGCTGGAACGGGCAAGTCCGTGGGCGCGATCCTGGCCGATCACTGGGCCGAATTCGGGCGCAACTACTATTCCCGCCATGATTACGAGGCGGTGGACAGTGCAGCGGCTAATGGGCTGATGGACGGGCTGCGGGCGCGGCTGGGCGATCTGCCTGGGCAGGCGGTTGCCGGGTTGACGGTCGAAACGGCTGATGAGTTCGCCTATGACGATCCGGTCGATGGCAGCCGGGCCGAGGGGCAGGGCATTCGCATCGGCTTTGCCGGGGGGGCGCGGGCCGTGTTCCGGCTGTCCGGCACCGGGACCGAGGGTGCGACCTTGCGTGTTTATCTGGAAAGCCTGGAAACCGATCCAGCCGCCCAGGCCAGGGATCCGCAGGCGGCGCTGGCGCCGGTGATCGCTGCCGCCGATGCCATTGCCGGGATCGCGGAGCGGACGGGACGACAGGCGCCCGACGTGCGCACCTGAGATTGAAGAGAAGACTTGCATGACGTCGGACACGGGGACGATCAGGGCCGAGATGGACAAGGCAGAGGGGCTGGCCGATTGGTGCCGGGCCCTGCTGACCACCCGTGAAACGGCGTTTGAGGCGCATCAGGCGATTGCCCGGCGGCTTGGCGCGCATCTGAAGGATGGGGTGGCGTTGTTCGGGTTCTGGACGCCGGAACTTCTGGATCATCGCGTGCCTGATGGCGATGTCTTTCTTGAAATCCTCCGCCCCGAAGACATGCCGGACCTGACCGTTGCCCATCAGGAGATTCGCTTTTCTCGGGTCTGTCTGCCGGTGGTGCGCTGCGATGCCCACAGCTTTGCCGCGGTCAGCGGTCTCCGGGCGGGGCGCCGTGTCGGGTAGGCGATTTCTACGCGCTGGTCTGGCGCGATGCCGAGGATGTGTGGCACCGCATCCTGGATCCGATGGCGGCGTCGCTGCCCTTTGGTGCCTTCGCTCCGGCCGAGTTTTACGACACCGGTGCGATGCAGCAGGGGCGTGCGGATGCCGCCTATTATGCGGCGCTGAAAGGTGCGGCGCCGCATAAATTTGGCCCGCCCGCAAATATCCTGCAAATCCATGTGCCGACCGCCACCGCCGGGGGCACCCTGGCCAGTCTAACCCGGCTTTATGAGCGGTTGGGGGAACGGGTGCGGCAGGGGTTGCAACTGGAACCGGTGGATGAACTGTTTCTGGGCTATGACGCGGTTCAGCTGTTACCGGTAGAGCCGGCAACCGTCTATGAAACGGGCCATCCCTTCTGGGCTGAAACCGCCCATGACGGGGATGGCGTGACGGTGCACTTGACCCGGCCCGACACCACCAACTGGGGCTATGACGTGGTGATCTCGGGGATGGCGACGGTCAACCCGGTGCTTCTGGAAAGCGGGCGCCCGGATGAATTGGTCGATCTGGCCGCAGTTTTGCATAACTTTCCGGTCAAGCCCAAGATGTTGGTCCTTGATGTGGTGTTTGGCCATTCCGACAATCAGGGATTGGGCGCGCTCAACCATCATTTCTTTGCCGGTCCGAACATGTATGGCCAGAATCTCGATTACCGGGATCCGGCCGTGCGGGCGATCTTGCTGGAAATGCAACGTCGCAAGGTCAATTTCGGCGCGGACGGGGTGCGGGTCGACGGGGCGCAGGATTTCAAGTTCTGGGACATGCGCGATCAGGTGCTGTTGCATGATGATGATTACCTGCAGGCCATGGCCGATATCGGGCAAGAGGTGGCCGGCACGCGATACCGCCCCTGGTTCGTGTTCGAGGATGGCCGGTCCTGGCCACAGGAGGACTGGGAACTCAGTTCCACCTATCGCGCGGTGATCGATGGGCAGCGCGACGATGATGTGTTTCAGTGGGGACCTTTAACTTTCGCCCATAACACACCGTTTTTATACACACTTTGGCTGTCAAAATTCTGGCGCATCCAGGAGATTCTGGATTGGGGTGCGAACTGGATCTCCGGCACGGCCAACCATGATACCCTGCACCGGGGCACCCAGGTGAACCCGGAACTGAACATCAACACGCGCCTCGGCGATACCCATATGGAGATCCTCGACAAGACCTATGACAACCCGGCCGTGGCGATGCTGACCTATGGGGCCCTGCCCGGGGTGCCGATGGATTTCCTGAACGCCACGGCGCGGGCCTCGTGGGGGTTCATTCGCAATCAGGATGACCGGTATGGGGTCAAGGTCGTGGCGGAAGAGGCGATCAGCCTGAAATGGCAGGTGGATGAATACAGCTATTCGGTGCATCGCAATTTTCGCCGGATGAAGGATCTGGGCTTTGGCACACGGCCCGAATTGGCGCGGTTCTTCGAATTTCTGCCCGCGCTGGTCGATGTGACGGGCTATGATCTGGGGGAAATCGCGCGGTTGCTGAATGCGGCCGAACCGGCGCTGGCCGGGCCGGGCGCCTTCACCGAGGCCAATCTCAAGGCGATTGCCCGGGCCTGGATGGATGACATGCATGATTATTGCAATGTCGCCAATTCACTGACCGGGTTGGATCCGCAGCAGACCAGCTTCATGTTCGCGCTGCGCCGGTTCCGGCGGAAAAAACGTCTGGTTGCGGCATGATCTGGGGCCAAGGGACCGTTTCGATTATCTACGTCCGATCGAGAGGCGGGTGGTCTTCGCCTCGTTGCGCCACGGACCGGCAGGCGAGCAGGTGTTCACCCTGATCCATATGGAGGGCGGGCAGACCGCCGAGATCGACCCACTGCGCCTGCCAATCGACGGGTTGGACGGCGAGGGCTGGCGGCTGGCGCTGAAAACGCCGGGCATTGGCGATGACTATCTGGGCGGCCCGATTGTCCTGCGTGACAGCATGGGGGTGATCTTTACCCGCCCAGCGGGGGGCAGGGGGTGACAGGGCAGATGAGAACCGGGACAGTGCCGGGCTGGCGGGGATATCCGGCGCGGGGTGGGGTAGTTCGCGGCGGCACTGGTCCCATTGCCGGCATGATCCGCGAAAATTCAACGGATCGTTGGACGGCCTGCCCTTGCAGCCCCCCCCCGCGGCGACTAGAACCTTGGCGAACGGGCAGTCCGGGCAGAGGCAGAGCACAATGAACGATCCGCGCGAATTTTACATGAATACCCTTGTTCCCATGGTGGTCGAGCAGACCTCGCGCGGGGAACGGGCCTATGATATCTTTTCGCGCCTGTTGAAGGAGCGGATCATTTTCGTCTCTGGTCCGGTGCATGACGGCATGTCGCAGCTGATCGTCGCCCAGCTTCTTCACCTGGAAGCCGAAAACCCGGCCAAGGAAATTTCCATGTATATCAACAGCCCCGGCGGTGTCGTCACCTCGGGTCTGTCGATTTATGACACGATGCAATACATCAAACCGGCGGTCTCGACGCTGGTGGTTGGGCAGGCGGCCTCGATGGGGTCGCTGCTGCTGACCGCCGGGGAAAAGGGCATGCGCTTTTCCCTGCCCAACAGCCGGATCATGGTCCACCAGCCCTCGGGCGGCTATCAGGGCCAGGCGACCGATATCATGATCCATGCCCAGGAAACCCAGAAATTGAAGGACCGGCTGAATCAGATCTACGTGAAACACACCGGTCAGGATTTCGAGACTGTCGTTCAGGCGCTGGAACGCGACAATTTCATGGATGCGGAACAGGCCAAGGCATGGGGCCTGATTGATGAGATTGTCGAAAACCGGGATGCTGCAAAAAGCGGCGACAGCTGATATGGGCCGCGCGATATGGCTGGCGCGGCGGAATTTGACATTGTGGATGCCCGGAGGCTGGCCTAGTCTTTGCAGTCAATGGGGCCATCGTGGTCCGGGCGGACATCAAGGCCGCGCGCCTTGGAGGTGACCTATGGCGAATAATACTGGCGGTGACAGCAAGAACACCCTTTATTGCAGCTTTTGCGGCAAAAGCCAGCATGAGGTGCGCAAACTGATTGCCGGTCCGACGGTGTTCATCTGCGATGAATGCGTCGAGTTGTGCATGGATATCATCCGTGAGGAAACCAAATCCGCCGGGTTGAAAGCCTCGGAAGGGGTGCCAGCCCCCAAGGAAATCTGCGACGTTCTTGACGATTACGTGATCGGCCAGGCTCATGCCAAGCGGGTCTTGTCGGTGGCGGTGCACAACCACTACAAGCGTTTGAACCACGCTGGAAAGACCGAGGTTGAACTGGCCAAGTCGAACATCCTGCTGATCGGGCCCACCGGCTGTGGCAAGACCCTGCTGGCCCAGACGCTGGCGCGGATCCTGGATGTGCCCTTCACAATGGCCGATGCCACGACCCTGACCGAGGCGGGCTATGTCGGTGAGGATGTGGAAAACATCATCCTCAAGCTGTTGCAGGCCAGCGAATACAATGTCGAACGGGCGCAGCGCGGTATTGTCTATATCGACGAGGTCGACAAGATTACCCGCAAGTCCGACAACCCGTCCATCACCCGCGATGTTTCGGGCGAGGGGGTACAACAGGCGCTGCTGAAAATCATGGAAGGCACGGTGGCCTCGGTGCCGCCCCAGGGTGGGCGCAAGCATCCGCAGCAGGAATTCCTTCAGGTCGACACCACCAATATCCTGTTCATCTGTGGCGGGGCCTTTGCCGGGTTGGAAAAGATCATCGCGCAGCGTGGCAAGGGGTCGGCCATTGGGTTTGGTGCGGATGTCAAAGAGAACGATACCCGCGGCGTTGGCGAGATGTTCAACGAGCTGGAACCCGAGGATCTGCTGAAATTCGGTCTGATCCCGGAATTTGTCGGTCGCTTGCCGGTGATTGCGACGCTGCAGGATCTGGACGAGGACGCGCTGGTCACCATCCTGACCGAGCCGAAGAACGCCTTGGTCAAGCAATATCAGCGGCTGTTCGAGTTGGAGGACACCAAGCTGACCTTCACCGATGATGCGCTCAAGGCGATCGCCAAGCGTGCCATTGCCCGCAAGACCGGGGCGCGCGGGCTGCGCTCGATCATGGAGGATATCCTGCTGGATACCATGTTCGACCTGCCCACGGCCCAGGGGGTTGAAGAAGTGGTGGTCAACGAAGAGGCCGTGAACGCGGCTGCGGCCCCGCTGCTGATTTACGCAGACCGCAAGGGTGAGCCGGCCACCGCCGGCTGATCCCTGCCCGAAGGACCCGTTTCATGGATCGTTTGACGACATCATCGCCCTATGAGGCGAAAATCGGTTATGCCCGTGTAGTCAATGATGGGCTTTATGCCCATGTCGCCGGGACAACCGGTCTGGATCCCGATGGGCCTGCGGATCAGTCTGCGGTCGATCAATGCGCCTTGACCCTGACCCGGCTGGCCGCAGCGCTGGACATGGTCGGGCTGGATTTCTCGGATCTGGTCCGGGTGACGTATTATCTGCCCAATGGGGGCGATTTCGAGGCGTGCTGGCCGGTTCTGAGTGCCGCATTCGGGGATCATCCGCCGGCGGCGACGATGGTCGTGGCCGGGCTGATTGATCCGCGCATGAAGATCGAGATCGAAGCGACCGCGCGGATGCGCGCCTGATCGTGGCCCAGCGACGCTGTGTCACTGGACGTGGCGGGGTGTCTGGGTCATATGGAACAGGACTGAAACGGAGGCGGGCATGGCATTCCTCTACACCCTGAAGCGGGCATTTACCTGGTGGAACAGTGAAACCATCGGTACGCAGATTTTCACCGCGCGTCATGGCATCAAGGTTGGCCAGGACGATCAGGGCAATGTCTATTACAAGAACAAGGACGATAGCCGCCGCTGGGTGATCTATAACGGCGATATCGAGGCAAGCCGTGTGCCAACTGACTGGCATGGCTGGTTGCACCGGACCTGGGACACGCCGCCGACCGAGGCCCCGCTGCCCCACAAAAGCTGGGAAAAGCCGCATCAGGAAAACCTGACCGGCAGTGCGCGGGCCTATGCACCCGCCGGGTCGATGTATCGCGCCCATCCGGCAGAGCGCCGCGATTACGAGGCTTGGCAGCCCGAATGACGATGGGGCCCGATCCCCGTGCGGCCTTGGGGCGCGTGATTTGGCGCGTGAAGAAATGATGACACATCTCAGAAATTCGGAAATCCGTTTTCCAGGGTTTCCAATGGACATGAGAGACATAAGGCAAGGTTTCGACTATGGCTGAAAATCGCACAGAACTTCTTGTGGGCGCTGCCGTACTGGCGGTTGCGGCCGGGTTTCTGGTGTTCGCCAACGGGTCCATCGGAGCGGTGAGTAACAGCGCCAGCTATGAGGTGACGGCCAGTTTCCGTTCGGCTGAGGGGATCACGGCGGGCACCGATATTCGTCTGGCCGGGGTCAAGGTCGGGTCGGTCCGGGACCTCAAGCTCAACCCTGACACTTTCCGCGCCGATGCCCGTCTGGCAATTGACGAAGGCATCGCGGTGCCGGATGACAGTTCGATCGTGGTCGCCTCGGAAGGGCTGTTGGGCGGTAACTTCGTTGAGATCCTGCCCGGTGGATCAATGACCAATTTCGAGAACGGCGCCGAAGTGACCGATACCCAGGGCGCGGTCAGCCTGATCCAGTTACTGTCCAAGTTCGTCGGTTCCGCCGCCCAATGAAGGGGGCTGTCGCCGGGTTGGCTCTGGCCCTGACCGTGGGCTCGGCCAGTGCGGTCGATGTCGCCTTGGGGACCGGGGCGGAACTGCGCGGGCTTGACCGGCTGACCGGTGCGCTGAGCGTGATTGATTTGCCGGTGGGCAGCAGCGCATCCTTGGGGTCGTTGCGGATCAGTCTGGTTGAATGCCGCTACCCGACAGACAACCCGGCCGGCGATGCCTATGCCTACATGCTGATCGACAGCCAGGACACGGGCACCAAGCAGTTCGAGGGGTGGATGATCGCCTCGTCTCCGGCGCTGAATGCGCTGGATCACATGCGTTACGATGTCTGGGTCATTCGCTGTAACAGGGCCTGACCGTCGCGTGGCAAAGAGGGCGCGGTGAAATCCGCCGGTTGGCCCAGGGCCTGGTGCAGAAGGGCATGGTATTGATCGCGGTCCACCTCAATGGCGCCGAGACTGGCCAGATGCGCGGTCAGGAACTGGGTGTCAAACAGCCGAAAGCCTGCCTGACATAGCCGGTCGGCCAGATAGGCGAGGGCGATCTTGGAGGCATCGGTGCGGGTGGAGAACATGCTTTCGCCGAAAAATGCAGCCCCCAGGCAGACGCCATAGACCCCGCCGATCAGCCCGCTGTTATCGCGCACTTCCAGGGAATGGGCGAAACCGGCGGCGTGAAGATCCATGTAAAGCGCAAAGATCCGATCGCTGATCCAGGTCTCGTCGCGATTGGCGCAGGCGCGGACGGTGGCGGAGAAATCGACATCCACCGCCACCTCGTAATCCATACGTCGGATGCTGCGGCGCAGGCTGCGCGAGATGTGGAACCCGTCCAGCGGAAAGATGCCGCGGCGGCGCGGATCGACCCAGAACAGATCCGGATCGTCGCGGCCCTCGGCCATGGGGAAGACGCCCATCGCATAGGCGCGCAGCAGGATTTCGGGGGTCAGCGCATCGTCAGCCATGCCGCGATCCGTGGCCGGCGGGGGATGTCATTCCCCCTGCCGGGCCAGCCAGTCTTCGAGCCAGTGGATATTATAAGATCCCTGCAGGATGGCCGGTTCCTGCAGCAGCGCATCGAACAGCGGGGCGGTGGTGTCGATCCCGTCGACGATCAACTCGCCCAGGGCGCGATGCAGACGGGACAGGGCCTCGGGGCGATCGCGTCCATGGACGATCAGCTTGAGGATCAGGCTGTCGTAATAGGGCGGGATCGCATAGCCGTCATAAAGCGCGGAATCCAGGCGCACCCCCAGACCGCCGGGCGCGTGGTAGGCGCTGACCCGTCCGGGGCAGGGGATGAAATCGGGCAGACGTTCGGCGTTAACCCGGACCTCGATGGCATGGCCCTGGGGGATCAGCGCGGCCTGTTCAAAAGACAGGGGCAGGCCGGCGGCCACCCGGATCTGTTCGCGCACCAGATCGACGCCGAAGATTTCTTCGGTCACCGGGTGTTCCACCTGCAGGCGGGTGTTCATCTCGATGAAGTAGAACTCGCCGTTTTCATACAGGAACTCGATGGTGCCGGCGCCGGCATAGCCGATTTCAGCCACGGCATCGGCGCAGACCTTGCCGATCCGGGCGCGGGTTTCAGAATCGATCACCGGGCCGGGGGCTTCTTCCAGAACCTTCTGGTGGCGGCGCTGAAGCGAACAGTCGCGTTCGCCCAGATGCACGGCTTTGCCCTTGCCGTCACCGAAAACCTGGATCTCGATATGCCGCGGCGCGCCGAGGTATTTCTCGATATAGACCTCGTCATTGCCGAAGGCGGATTTCGCCTCACTGCGCGCAGTGCGGAAGGCGGTTTCCAGATCAGCGGCCGTCCGGGCCAGTTTCATGCCGCGCCCGCCACCGCCAGCCGTGGCCTTGACGATGACCGGAAAGCCGATTTCGGCGGCGACTGTGCGGGCGGTGTCCAAATCGGGAACGCCCCCATCCGAGCCAGGGACACAAGGCACGCCCAAGGCCTTCATGGTTTCCTTGGCGGTGATCTTGTCGCCCATGATGCGGATGTGTTCGGCGGTCGGGCCGATGAAGGTCAGCCCGTGATCCTCGACCACCTGCACGAAGGCGGCGTTTTCCGACAGAAAACCATAGCCCGGGTGGATCGCCTCGGCGCCGGTGATTTCACAGGCCGAGATGATCGAGGGCACATGCAGATAGCTTTGGCCGCCGGCGGGCGGGCCGATGCACACCGCTTCGTCGGCCATGCGTACATGCATCGCATCGGCATCTGCGGTGGAATGGACGGCCACGCTGGCGATGCCCATTTCCCGGCAGGCGCGGATGACGCGAAGGGCGATTTCGCCGCGATTGGCGATGAGGATTTTCTTGAACATCGCCGGTTTACTCGATGATGACGAGTGGCGCGCCATATTCGACGGGGGTGCCGTCATCGACCAGGATCCGCGTCACCGTCCCGGCGCGGGGTGAAGGGATCTGGTTCATGGTTTTCATCGCCTCGACGATCAGCAGGGTTTGCCCCTCCTTGACCGTGGCGCCCACCGAGATGAACGGATCGGCGCCGGGTTCGGATTGCAGATAGACGGTGCCCACCATCGGTGAGGCGACGGCGCCGGGATGGCTGGCCGGGTCGTCCACTGCCTTTGGCGCGGGGGCGGCGATCATGCTGTCGGGCTGGGCCGCCACGGGGGCGGGCAGGGCGACAGGGGCGTCGGGCACGTGCCTGGGCTGGGCATAGCGGCTGAGCCGGACATTCAGCGTCGAATCTTCGCCATAGTCACGTTTGACCTGCAATTCGGACAGGTCGTTCTGCCGCAGAAGCTCGGCCAGGGCCCTGATGAATTCAACGTCTTCGGAATGGGGCGTTTCTTTCATGGCCTCTCACTTCGTTGGTGCGCAGTCTGATGCGGCCGGGCCGCTTGAGAGGTCTCTACACACTATCTTCGATGGTGAAAAGCGGATCGCGACGCCTGATCCGGTGGAAAAATGGTGAAAGGCCGGGGCCGGAACGGGTTGCCGGCCTCAGACTCGACGGTCCAGCAGCAGCGGTGCCATGGGATCCAGGCGTTCGGTGCCCTTGCTGGCGATGGGGCCGAAATCCTCGGCGGCCTGTTCCGCGATGTTGGCAAAGATTTCGCGCAGATGTTCGAACCCTTCAATGACCCGTTCCATCCGGTCAAAGGAGGTCACGGTTTCGGTCGGGCCGGTCATCCGCGGGTCATAGATCGCGCGGGCGGCCAGGGCGGCGGCTATCATGGCGTCGCGGGTGCCGAGGCGAACATCGCGGTGGTCTTCGGGGAGCGGGCGGTCGGCGATCGCGGCAGGGGCTGCGATGGCGGGTGCGCGGCGCGCGACGGGGACAGCGTGGAGCGGGGCGAGGGAGCCAGTCACATACATCTGAAATTCTCCATGCATTCGTTTCTATTTTTAGACGAATGCAGGAACAATCCGGCTAAATTGTGGCAAAACGTCAACTGTATGCAAGTTTGGTAAAATTTTAGCGCAATGCCCGGGATTACCCCCGGGAAGGGATCCGGCGCTTGACTGTCCCGGTCCGGATGCTAGCGTTCAGGGGTCTCACAGCAGTGGAAAACCGTGCCATGGCCCTTGATCGTCACGCCATTCCCAATGACCTATCCGCTTTCTGGATGCCCTTCACCGCGAATCGCCAGTTCAAGGCCAATCCGCGGATGCTGGTCGATGCCGAAGGCATGTACTACACCGCCGCCGATGGCCGGCGCATTCTGGATGGCACGGCAGGGCTTTGGTGTTGCAATGCCGGGCACAAGCGGCCCCGGATCAGCGCGGCGATCAAGGCCCAGGCCGATGGGCTGGATTATGCGCCGGCTTTCCAGATGGGCCATCCGCAGGCATTTGAACTGGCCAACCGGTTGCGCGATCTGGCCCCGGACCCTTTCGAACATGTGTTTTTCACCAATTCCGGATCTGAAAGCGTCGAGACCGCCCTGAAATTTGCCATCGCCTATCAAAGGGCCCGGGGCGAAGGGGCGCGGACCCGGCTGATCGGGCGCGAACGGGGCTATCACGGGGTGAATTTCGGCGGGATCTCGGTGGGGGGGATCGTGTCGAACCGGCGCCAGTTCGGCACGCTTCTGACCGGGGTTGACCATCTGCCCCACACCCATCTGCCCGATCTGAACGCCTTTAGCCGGGGGCAGCCGGAGCATGGCGCAGATCTGGCTGACCGGCTGGAAGACATTGTCGCGCTGCATGGGGCCGATACCATCGCGGCTGTGATCGTCGAACCGGTGGCCGGATCGACCGGGGTGCTGATCCCGCCCAAGGGCTATCTGGAAAAGCTGCGGGCCATCACCCGCAAACATGGGATCGTGCTGATCTTTGATGAGGTCATCACCGGGTTCGGCCGGGTTGGCACGCCTTTTGCGGCCGAGCATTTCGGGGTGATGCCCGACCTGATCGCCTGTGCCAAGGGGCTGACCAACGGGGTGATCCCCATGGGCGCGGTTCTGGCCACTGCCGAGATCCATGACGCCTTCATGCAGGGTCCGGAGCATATGATCGAACTTTTCCATGGCTACACCTATTCCGGCAATCCGATGGCTTCGGCGACAGGACTGGCGACACTGGAAACCTATCGCGAAGAGGGCTTGCTGACCCGGGCGGCGGATCTGTCGGACTATTGGGCCGAAGCGCTGCACAGCCTGCGCGATCTGCCCCATGTCATCGATATCCGCAATCTGGGCCTGATCGGTGCGATTGAACTGGCGCCGATCCCGGGCAAGCCTACCGCCCGTGCATTCCAGGCCTTTCTCGATGCGTTCGAGGCGGGGCTGCTGATCCGGACAACGGGGGATATCATCGCGCTCAGCCCGCCATTGATCATCGACAAACCCGAGATCGACCGCTTGTTCGACACCCTGTCGGGCGTGCTGCGCAAGCTGGCCTGACCTTGAGGCGTGTCTTTGGCTCGGCGCTGCTTGGCTAAATTTGGCCTGGCCCCGCCGGGCTGTGTTTCGCGCCCCGGGGCGTTCGTTCAGACAGAGACAGCGCGCCCTTCTGTCGTTTGAGGGGCAGGATCCCCGGATGCTGACGGCGCCAACTGCACCGTCATGAAAATCGTTGAAATTTGGTTGATTCCCATGATCAGGCCTGCCACAAATTTTCTATTGATCGGTAAAAGGATGTCATTTTATGGGGCTAAGAAGTTTTTTTGGCGCGGCAATACTGATTTTTCTGGGGGGCGGCGCCTCGGCCTCGACCATTTTCAGTTTCGAGGGGCCGGCTTATCAACCCCGAATCATGCTTGGGGTGGAGTCCCTGGCAAGCCGGGCCCGCATCTCGTTTGAACTGGACGGCGACAGACTGATCGCCGGCAGTTATGAGGTTCATGGCTATACCGGAAAATTTGTCGATCTGCGTGTCAGCGAATTCGTCACTTATGTCCGCCCTGGCGTGTCTTTCGGCTTGGATATTTCGTTTACCATCGACCCGAATACGCCGGAATGGGTGTGCAGCCCGTATCCGTATTGCGGGGCCGTGGACAGCCACATGATGGACGGGATGCCGCTGGAACCGGATCTGAATGCGCTTAGCCTCAAGGTCAGTGGCTTTTCGGCGCGCTCGGCCGGGGCGGGTGTGCGCGAGGCGGATCTGATCGCCTGGATGGATGGCCAAAGCGGCACGCGTGTTGCGCTGGATTACGTCTTTGTCAGCCTGGCGAAAACCGTGCGTCATCTGGGGGGCTTTGAAGAGGGCGGTGCCTTTGACTATCGTGCAGCGCCGCCACCAGCCCCCAAGATCTCCCCCGTGCCGTTGCCGGCCAGCGCCTTGCTGCTGTTGGCTGGTTTGGGGCTGTTGCGCTTGCGGGGCCGAGCCTGACCATGAACTTGATTTGTGGGCGACCTCCTGGGCGCCGGCTTGGAACGGACCCGGATGGGTCCGTTTGTCCTTTTCGGGACGCGTAGGGCCCGTTCAAATGTCGGTTGCGCCGCAGGTGCGAATCTCGACCTCCTCGCCGTTGCCAGTGTAATAGGCGCAGCGGTTGGTCTGTTCGTGATGACGGGCCAGGACGCCGGCCCCCCCGGCGGCAAGGGCGGCGGCGGCTGTCCAGCCCGAATCGGCGCCAAGCATCTGGGCGGTGATGGCGCCGATCGCCCCCGCCGCAACCCCTGTGCCCACCTGTTCGCGTGTGTTGGGATCCATCTGGCAGGCTGTCAGCAGCACCGTGGCGGACAGGGCGAATACCGTGGTTTTCATCTGGTTCTCCGTTTTTCGATGGGGGCACTATCGGGTGTTCGCCGGCCTCTGACCAGACCCGGGTGCGAGAAACACATTCGCCGTTCCACTGAGGCTTGTGACAGGATCAACGATTTATTTCTTTAATCTGTAAATTTGTTTTCTTGCGCCGCCCGCGTGTCATTGGCATTGTTTCCAAAGTCCCGTCGATTAACGAATGGGAAGCGAGACCGGGAAGATGTTTGGATTGGAAAGATGACCCGCAGATCGCTCTTTCGCGATCAGGGCGGGTGCCGTGCCGGGGGGGCGGGCAGGTAATGCCGCGCGTCACAGATACCGGGGCGCGCATTCGCGAACGGCGCGGGGTTTTGGGAATCCGGCAGGCGGATCTGGCCCGAACTGTTGAGATTTCTCCATCCTACCTCAATTTGATCGAACACAACCGGCGCCGTGTTGGCGGCAAGTTGCTGGTGCGGATCGCGCGTGCATTGTCGATGGAGGTCGCCGCGCTGACCCAGGGGGCCGAGGCAGAGATGCTGGACCGGCTGAGCGTGGCGGCACTGGCCCAGCCGTCCGCCGGGGCCGAGCTTGACCGGATCGACGAGTTGGTCAGCCGGTTTCCGGGGTGGGCGCAGCTGGCCATGGGACAGCAGCGCCAGATTGCGGCGCTGGAGGAAAAGGTTGCGGCGCTGACCGACAGGCTGACCCATGACCCGTTCCTGTCGGCGACATTTCACGATTTGCTCTCCAAGGTGGCCTCTATCCGGTCGACTGCGGCGATTCTGGCGGAGACCGAGGATCTGGATGTGGTCTGGCAACGGCGTTTCCGGCGGAACCTGGCCGAGGACAGTCTGGCCCTGTCGGACGGGGCGGCGGCAATGGTGGCCTATCTGGAAGCCAAGGATCCCTCGGATCTGGGCATCGCCACGCCGCAGGAGGAACTGGAAGCCTATCTGGCGGCCGGGGCTTATCATGTCCCGGCGCTGGAATGCGAGGATGGCGCGGCACCTGAGGATCTTGTGGGGCAAGCCGATCTTCTGCGCTCGGACGAGGCCCGGCGGCGTGCGCGCCTGTATCTGGATCAGTACCGCTGCGATGCGCGGACCATGCCGCTGGGAGAATTTGGTGCGGCCGCCGCCGAAGAACGGTTTGATCCGGCCCGCTTGGCCCGCCGTTTCGCGGTGGACATTCCGGCGGTCTTCCGGCGCCTGGCCAGCCTGCCCCGTCAGGCGTTGGGGGTTGAACTGGGGCTGGTGATCTGCGACGGGGCCGGGGCGTTGATCTTTCGCAAACCGGCCGAGGGCTTTCCGCTGCCACGCTTTGGGGCGTCTTGTCCCCTGTGGCCGTTGTTTCAGGCGCTGAGCCATCCGATGACCCCGATCCGGACGGTCCTCGAACATGTGTCGAGCCCGGATGAAGGGTTCGTCACCTTCGCCTTCTGCCAGCCGGAGATGATCGGGGGGTTCGGTGATGCGGCGGTTCAGCAGTCGATGATGCTGATCGCGCCGGCAGGCATGGTGCCCGGGGCGTGGCCGGCGGATGCCGAACTGGTGGGCAGTTCGTGCCGGATCTGTCACCGGCTGTCCTGCCCGGCGCGGCGCGAGGATTGTGTTCTGGCGGACGGGATCTGACCGGCCGGTGGGCGAAACGGTTGCGGTGGGCCCGGTGCCGCCGAAGCCAAGTGGAAGGTACGGGATCATGACACGGCATGTCCTGCTGATCGAGGATGAACCGAATATCGTCGAGGCGATGCGTTTCATCCTGTCGCGGGATGGCTGGCAAGTCTCGTGCCATGTGGACGGGGCCACGGCGCTGGGGGCCATTGCGCGGATCCGGCCGGATGTCGTGGTTCTTGACGTGATGTTGCCCAATCGCAGCGGCTTTGACATTCTGCGCGACATTCGTTCGGATATCGACATGATGGCCCTGCCGGTTCTGATGCTGACGGCGAAGGGGCAGGCCAAGGACCGGGAACGGGCCGAGGTTCTGGGGGTCAGCCGGTTCATGACCAAACCGTTCTCGAACAGCGAGTTGATCGAGATCCTGCATGAAATGGTTATCGCGTGATGCGCCGGGATGAGCGCCTGTTCCTGGCATATCGCCCCTATCGGCAGCGCCGGGTGGCAGATGCGTCCCGGGCCTTGCCGGCGATTGGCCTGTTCCTGTTTCTGGTGCCCGTCCTGTGGAATCGCCCGGGGGCCGAGTCTGGCGCCGGGCCCGGGTTGGCGGTGCAATGGCTTTATGCCATCGGCGTGATCGTGTTTCTGGCCGCGCTGGCCGGACTGATCGCCTGGGGCTTGTCCCATGCCGGCGAGAACGGCGCAGAACGCCCGCCAGAGGCGGAGAAGGAGAGGGGCTGATGCTGCCCTTCAACCTGCTTGTCGTGGTGTGCCTGGCCTATGCGGTGCTGTTGTTCGGCATCGCCTTTGCGGTTGAACGCCGGGCGCAGCGCGGGGCGGCAGGCTGGCTGTGCTCGCCCTGGATCTACACCCTGTCCCTGTCGATCTATTGCACGGCCTGGACCTTTTATGGCGCGGTTGGCTATGCGGCGCGGTCTGGCCTGGAATATCTGACGATCTATATCGGGCCTGTTCTGGTCCTGGTCGGCTGGATCTGGATCGTGCGCAAGCTGGTGCATGTGGGACGGGCGCAGCGCATCACCTCGGTCGCCGATCTGATTTCGGCGCGCTATGGGAAATCGGCCGTTCTGGGCGGGTTGGTGACCCTGATGGCGGTGGTTGGCATGACCCCCTATATTGCCCTGCAGTTGCAATCCGTCACCCTGTCCTTCGGGGCCTTTGCCCATGGGCCGGTCGAACCCGGGCCGGAAACCATCCCGGGCAATACGGCGTTGTGGGTTGCGATCGGGCTGGCGATCTTCAGCATCCTGTTCGGGACGCGCAATCTGGATGCCAATGAACGGCATCATGGGGTGGTCATTGCCATTGCGATCGAAGCCCTGGTCAAGCTGGCTGCGCTTGTTGCCGTTGGTGTCTTCGTCGTCTGGGGGCTGGGCCAGGGGCCGGCGGCCATGCTGGCGCGGATCGACGCCTCGCCCATTGCCGCAATTCCCAGTGACAGCAGCCGCTGGATGACGCTGATCTTCGTGTCGGCGGCGGCCTTTCTGTGCCTGCCGCGGATGTTTCAGGTACTGGTCGTCGAGAATGACGATCAGCGGCATCTGATGACCGCCTCCTGGGCGTTTCCGCTGTACCTTGCCGCGATGAGCCTGTTTGTCGTGCCGATTGCCGTCATCGGTCTGGATCTTTTGCCCGAGGGCAGCAACCCGGATCTGTTCGTGCTGAGCCTGCCTTTGGCCATGGATCGCGATGCGCTGGCCATGCTGGTGTTTCTGGGCGGGTTTTCCTCGGCCACCTCCATGGTGGTGGTTGCGGCCATTGCCCTGTCGACGATGATGTCGAACCATATCGTGATGCCGGTTTGGCTGGCGGCACAGGGCCGGGGCCGCCGCATGTCCGGCGATGTCCGCCATGTGGTGATCGTTTCGCGCCGCCTGTCGATCGCGGCGGTCATGGCGTTTGGCTATGTCTATTATGACTTTTCCAGCGAAGGGACCGCGCTGTCCGCCATCGGGACGATCAGCTTCGTCGCGGTGGCCCAGGCCTTGCCCGCGCTGATGGGGGCGATCTTTTGGCGGGGGGCGACACGGGTCGGGGCCGGGCTGGGGCTGTCGATCGGGTTCGGCCTGTGGCTGTACACGTTATTCCTGCCCAGTTTCGGTGCAGATGTCCTGATCCCCCGGGAGATCCTGACCGAAGGCCCCTGGGGGCTGGGCTGGTTGCGCCCCCATGCCCTGTTCGGGTTGAGCGGGATCGACCCGGTGGTGCATTCGGTTCTGTGGAGCCTGAGCACCAACACCCTGGCCTTCGTGGTCGGGTCCATTTTCAGCCTGCCGACGCCCCTGGAACGCTTGCAGGGAGCGCAGTTCGTGAATGTCACCGATTACAGTGCCAGCCGGCGCGACTGGCGCGGGGGCGCGGCGGAAACCGAGGATCTGCTGGTCATGGCGCAGCGCATCCTTGGTCCGGCCGAAGCCCAGGCGCTGTTTCGCAAACAGGCCGAGGCCCAGGGGATTGCCGGGTATCTGCCGGATGCGACCCCCGGCTTTGTCGATCATCTGGAACGACGCCTGGCCGGCTCGGTGGGCGCGGCGGCGGCCCATGCGATGGTTGGCCAGATCATGCGCGGGGCCGGGGTGACGGTTCAGGAACTTCTGGCAGTTGCCGATGAGACCGCGCAGATCATGGAATATTCCAGTCAACTCAAGGCGAAAGGCGATGAACTGGCCCGCACTGCCCGACAACTGCGTGAAGCGAATGAAAAACTGACGGCGCTGTCTGTGCAAAAAGACGTGTTCCTGAACCAGATCAGTCATGAATTGCGCACGCCGATGACCTCGATCCGGGCCTTTTCCGAGATCCTGATGGGGCAGGTGCCGGTCCCGGTTGCGGACCGGGTCCGCTATACCCGGATCATCCATGACGAGGCCTTGCGCCTGACCCGGCTGTTGGATGCCTTGCTGGATCTGAGCGTTCTCGAACATGGCCATGTCCGCCCCGAGGTGGCGTGCGTGCCACTTTGCCAGGTGATCGACCGGGCGGTTGATGCCTCTTATGCGCAGGCGGGCCCGGCACGGTTGCGGATTCTGCGCGACAGGCCCTCCGAAGAGATCACCATCCTGACCGATTTCGACCGTTTGAGCCAGGTTTTCATCAATCTGATCGCCAACGCGCGCAAGTATTGTGACGCCGCCGATCCACGCCTCGATATCCGGGTCGAATCCGGGGTGCAGGGCGTAACAGTCGATTTCATTGACAATGGCAGTGGTATTGCCCTGAGCCAACATAACCTGATCTTCGAAAAATTTTCCCGGCTCAATGAGAACAGCCGGGCTGGGGGGGCCGGGCTGGGCTTGGCAATCTGCCGTGAAATCATGGAAAAACTGGGGGGAACGGTCAGCTATCTGCCTGGCCAGTCGGGCGGGGCCTTTCGTGTCAGCCTGCCGGCAGACGCGGTGCAGGATCTGGTATGATGTTCAGGACTTCGTAACCCTGATCAGCCAAAGTCGGGGGATCCGAGAGCAGGCGAATGGCGATCATGGCGCATTTGGAAAACACAGTTCTACGCCGCAAGCTGGCGCATGACCGGCCCGATGATCCGGCGCGGCCAACGCCCGGTCGGGCCTTTCGTCAGGCGGTCACCCAGGCTGCCTTGCGCAACCTGAAACTGACGGTTTCAGCCGCGAAATTGGCCGAGACGCCACTGGCGGTGGAACAAATCCCGCCATTGCTGCCAGATAATGCCCTGTGTTTCGTCCTCGATGGGCCGGGGGACCGGCGGGGCGTGGTGATGCTTGATTCGGAAGGGTTGGCCAGTGTCGTGCAGGCCCTGACCACAGGTTTTGAGGGGGCCGAGCCGCCAGTGCGCGCACCGACCGCAACGGATGCAGAACTTTGCCGGCGCTTTCTGGCCGAATTCGTGTCCG
The DNA here is from genome assembly GCA_047971485.1 of Qingshengfaniella sp. Lineage (GTDB taxonomy): Bacteria > Pseudomonadota > Alphaproteobacteria > Rhodobacterales > Rhodobacteraceae > JBKDZR01. The sequence goes on from JBKDZR010000043.1 coordinate 52,624, forward strand.
GTTTTTCCAAGCGCCTGATCGGACATCCGGCCGAACCTCTGGTGCGGGGGCTTGTGCCGGGGCGTGCGCTGCGGATGATGCGGATGGTGACCAATGCGCTGACCGAAGGCCGCTATCGCGGGTTCACCGCAAAGCTGAATTTCGCTGACGGGGCGGCATCGGGGCAGTTGTTTCTGGCCGTGCCTTGGGAAACCCCCGCACCGACCGGCAGCCTTGATGGGGCTGATGACGTGACGGGATGGGACCAGCGGCTGGAAGCGCGGGTTCTGGCCAGTCATGTGGATCTGGATGCGGTTCTTGGCCGGCTGGTCTTGCCCTTGTCGAAGGTCGCCGGGTTGAAGGTCGGTGATCTGGTGACCTTGCCCTATCGCGCGCTGTCCGAACTGGTACTGGAGGCGCCCGATGGCACCACGGCGGGGCTGTGGCGGCTTGGCCAGGCCGAAGGCTGCCGCGCGATCAGGCTGTTGGCCGAGACGGCGGTCCCCGAGGATCTGGATGATGATGTCCAGGTGGATCCGGCAACGGGCGAGGCCCGGACCACAGCCGCGCCGGAGGACATGGCGATGACGGCCCGGGTGTTGCCCGCTGCTGAATAGCGCATACTTGCGTGGAAAGCGGATCCTGGCTTTGGGTGTCGACAAAAACGCCCAACCCGGAACAAGAGCCATAGACCCGTTGTGGCAGTTGTGTCAGCCGGCGGCGGCGAAAGATTCAAACTGCGGTCGCAGCGGTTCGTGATGATAACCGGCGGCGGTGGTTGCCGCCAGCACGGCATCCACGCCCAATGTGCCGGCCATCAGAAACGACCATACGATTGAGGATCGGTTTCCCGAGGCACAATAGGCGAGAACCGGTCCGCTTGATGCAGAGACCGCTTCGGCCTGAACGTGCAGATTTGCTTCGGACAAGGCGCCGGGCTGAACCGGATTTTCGATGAAGGTTAGGTCCGCCGCCTCGGCCGCCATGCGCAGGGCCTGGGCATGAAGGGCGGCCGGAATCTCGTTGTCCGGCCGGTTGCAGATGACCGTGGTAAAGCCGGCAGCCTTCAGCGCGGCCATGTCCTGTGGCGCGATCTGGGGCGAAACGGCATAGTCTGGAGAAAGCGGTTTGATATCCATAGGTCCCGCAGTAGGCCTTTTGCGCCGTGCCGTCCAGATCCCACTGGGCAGGCACGGGCGGCTATCCCAACATGATCCCTGCAACCACGCCCATCAGCCCCAGCGCCGAGACCAGCAGGGCCACCAGGTTCAGCGTGATCACCCGTCTCAGCCGTTCGCGCAGTTCCGCATCGCCGAGCCCGGCGCGCTTGGCCCGGGCCGCGATGATGATACAGGCGATCAATCCCGCTACCCCGATCAGGGACAGCCCTGCGCCACTGAAGATCAATACATCCATTTTCGGCCCTTCGTCGGGAACGGCCCAGGCAGATATCCGTGAGATTTCCATGAACACGCCTGGGGGCGTTTGGTTTAGGCTGGGGGATCCGAAAGCCGGCATTCCCGTTTCGGAGGCCGTGCTTAGTCCGTGCCCTGGGCTTGGGCAAGGGGGAACACGGCTTGCCCGCGCCTTCGGGTCTTTGTAGACCCTCCGGGTTGTCAGAGCAGGAGAGACCATGCAGGACATGACCGGCGCGTCCGCCCCCAACAGTTATCACGTCACCGCCGATGAACTGCGCCAGTTCGTTGAACGCTTTGAACGTCTGGAGGCCGAAAAGCAGGAAATCGCGGGCCAGCAGAAAGAGGTCATGGCCGAAGCCAAGGGCCGTGGCTATGACGTCAAGGTGATGCGCAAGATCATCGCGCTGCGCAAACGTGACCGCGACGATCTGGCCGAGGAAGAGGCGATCCTCGAACTTTACAAGGAAGCGCTGAACATGACGTGACCCGGTGGCCCCGATCTGCGCCTCGGATGGGGGCCGCAGGCGGGCGTCGCATCCGGGGTCGGCCCACCACCGGCCTGCCGCTTGTCGCGACACCCTGTGAAAGCAAGGCGATGTTGGGATGGTAGGCCCGGAGGGACTCGAACCCCCAACCAAAGCGTTATGAGCGCTCTGCTCTAACCAATTGAGCTACAGGCCCGCCGTCCTTGGCATTAGCAGAACCAAAAGGGGGGTCAAGGGTGCGGCATGGGCCGTTGCCCTGCGCATCCAGATCGACTAGGCACCTGCCAACCCTTACTCCCCGCGAAGGACCAGATAAGATGGCCGAGAAGACCAAGCTGACCTATGCCGACAGCGGTGTTGATATCGATGCTGGCAATGCGCTGGTTGAACGGATCAAGCCGGCCGCCCGGGCAACGAACCGTCCGGGGGTCATGGCCGGTCTTGGCGGGTTTGGTGCGTTGTTCGATCTCAAGGCGGCGGGTTATGTCGATCCGGTTTTGGTTGCGGCCACGGATGGGGTGGGCACCAAGCTGCGCATTGCCATTGATACCGGGCAGTTGGACGGGATCGGGATTGATCTGGTCGCCATGTGCGTCAACGATCTGGTCTGTCAGGGGGCTGAGCCGCTGTTTTTCCTGGATTACTTCGCTACCGGTAAGCTGTCTGTTGATGAAGGCGCCCGGGTGGTCGAGGGCATCGCCGAAGGCTGCGCCCGGGCCGGGGCTGCCCTGATCGGCGGGGAGACAGCGGAAATGCCGGGCATGTACGGCCCCGGGGATTTCGATCTGGCGGGATTTGCCGTGGGGGCGATGGAACGCGGACGGGCGTTGCCCGCGGATGTGGCTGCGGGGGATGTTCTGCTGGGGCTGGCCTCGGATGGGGTGCATTCCAACGGCTATTCGCTGGTGCGCAAGGTGGCCGATCTGGCCGGTCTTGGCTGGGAGGCGCCGGCCCCGTTTGCCGATGACACGTTGGGGGCGGCCCTGCTGACCCCGACACGCCTTTATGTCAAACCTGCGCTGGCCGCGATCCGGGCCGGGGGCGTCCACGCCCTGGCCCATATCACCGGGGGCGGGCTGACGGAAAACCTGCCCCGGGTTTTGCCCGACGAACTGGGCGCAGAGATCGACCTGAACGCCTGGGTCCTGCCGCCGGTCTTTCGCTGGCTGGCCGAAACCGCGGGGATTGAGACGGCAGAGATGCTCAAGACCTTCAATTCCGGGATCGGCATGATCCTGGTGTGCGCCGCTGACCGGGCCGATGCGCTGGCCGCGATCCTGACCGAGGCCGGTGAAACGGTACATCGGATCGGACAGGTGGTTCCGGGGCAGGGGGTACGCTATCGCGGCACGTTGTCGTGAAACGGGTCGCGATCCTTGTTTCGGGGGGCGGATCGAACATGGTCGCCTTGGCCGACAGCATGATCGGGGACCATCCGGCCCGCCCCGCGCTGGTCCTGTCGAATCGCGCCGATGCGGGAGGATTGGCGCGGGCGGCCGAGCGGGGCATCGCGACAGCGGTGGTCGATCATCGGGGCTTTGGCGGCGACCGGGCGGGCTTTGAGACGGCGCTGTCTGCGGAACTGGAAAAGGCGGCTGCCGACATCGTCTGTCTGGCCGGTTTCATGCGGATCCTGACCCAAGGCTTTGTCGGGCGCTGGCAGGGGAGGATGCTGAACATTCACCCCTCCTTGTTGCCCGCCTATCGCGGGCTGGAGACCCATGCCCGGGCGCTGGCCGCGGGCGAGCAGATCCATGGCTGCACCGTGCACGAAGTGACCGCCGCGCTGGATGACGGCCCGATTCTGGGGCAGGCGCGGGTGCCAGTCCGGCCCGGGGATACGCCGGCGATCCTGGCCGCGCGGGTGCTGGAGATGGAACACCGGCTTTACCCGGCGGTCCTGCGCCGATTTGCAACAGGTGACCGGCGTCCTGTTCTGCTGGGCTGAGCAGCCTATCAATTGCCGGGGAAAGCCGATAGACCGTCCTGATAATGCCCTCCGGGCGAGAAGATGTGACTATCAGGCCGATCCGATTACATGCGAACACTGACGACGACCGAGGCGCTGGCCGAGTTCTGTGAAATGGCGCGGGCACATTCCTATGTGACGCTGGACACCGAGTTTTTGCGCGAACGGACCTATTACTCGAAACTCTGCCTGATCCAGATGGCCTTTCCCGGCGGAGATGAGGACAGTGCCGTTCTGATTGATCCTCTGGCCGGGGACATGTCCTTGGCGCCGCTGTATGATCTGTTCCGCGACACATCGGTGGTCAAGGTGTTTCATGCGGCCCGGCAGGATCTGGAAATCTTCTGGTTTGATGGCCAGGTCTTTCCCCAACCACTGTTCGATACCCAGGTCGCGGCCATGGTCTGCGGGTTCGGCGAACAGGTTGGCTATGAAACCCTGGTCAAGAAACTGGTTGGGCAGCCGCTGGACAAGTCGTCACGCTTCACGGATTGGAGCCGCCGGCCCCTGTCCGAGGCGCAAAAGACCTATGCCCTGGCCGATGTGACCCATTTGCGCCAGATTTATGAGACGCTGTCCGAAAGGATCGTGCAAACCGGGCGCCGCAAGTGGGTCGAAGAGGAAATCGAGGTGCTGACCACACCCGAAACCTACGAAGTACACCCGGAAGAGGCCTGGCGCCGGGTCAAGACCCGTACGAATTCGGGCAAGTTTCTGGCACAAGTGCAGGCGCTGGCCGAATTCCGCGAACGCTATGCCCGCGAAAAGGATGTGCCGCGTAGCCGGGTGTTCAAGGATGATGCGCTGATTGAACTGGCCTCGACCCGTCCGGGCAGCCCAGCCGATCTATCCCGATCGCGCTTGTTGCTGCGCGAGGCCCGCAAGGGCGAGATCGCCGAGGGGATTCTTGCGGCTGTGGCCAAGGCTGCGGCAATGGCACCCGAAGACATGCCGCGCGCGGAGAAGAAACGAGACAATGTAAACATAAACAGTGCATTATCAGACCTTCTTCGTGTTCTTTTGAAGGCCAAGTCGGAAGCTGCCGGTGTTGCGCCGCGGTTGATTGCCAGTTCAGCCGATCTGGATCATCTGGCTGCTGGCGGGCGCGATGTGCCGGCCCTGCGCGGTTGGCGCCACGAGGTGTTCGGTGCAGATGCGCTGCGGCTGTGTGCCGGTGAAATCGGGCTGGGGGCCCGGGACGGCCGGGTCAACATTATCCCGCTTGTCGCCTGATCCTAGCGGCGTTTCAGGGAGATCACAGTGACGAAACCGGTTTCGGAAAGTCGCCGTATAGATATCATTCGCGGCGCCATGGCGGCATTGCGCAAGCAGGGGCTGGCCTACCCGTCCTATGATGCGATCGCCGATGAGGCGAACATGTCGCGCCAGTTGATCCGCCACTACTTTCCAGATGCCGAGGCGCTGATGGAAATGACCGGCCAGGCCCTTGCGATGGCCTATAAAGAGATCTTCGCCCAAGCCATTCTGGATACGGATGAAACGGAGCGTCTGCCGATGTTCCTGGATTTCTACTTTGATTTTCTGTCCGAGAAGGGGCTGCCAAAGCCCGCCGACGATGCGGTGTATGATGCGTTGTTTGCCCTGGCCGCGCGGTCCGAAAAGGTCCGGGCGGAGCTGAAGGGGCAATACAGCCTTTTGCGCATGATCCTGGCCCATGAAATCCAGATCAGCACGCGCTTGCCCCAACGTGCCTGTGAAGATCTGGCCTTTCTGGTGGTCAGCCTTATGTATGGCCACTGGAAGATGGTGGCGACGCTTGGCTTTGACCGGGGGCTGAACCGTGTGTCACGCGATGCGGTGGATCGGCTGATCGCCTCTTACCGCGATCGTTATGAAGATCCGGATGAAGAGCCTGATGGACTGCCGCCCGAGGATGGGGCCTGATCCTGAGGGTGCGGCCCACGGGGATTTACATGCATTTTGGCCGGCAATCCTTTGATAATGTATGTTTTATCGGCTGCGAGTCAGGCTGTTTCCGGCGCCTTCCACCGTGATCCGGCGGACACCATCCAGACGGATGGTCGAGACGAAACTGGCCACCTCGATCTCGCGCGATCTGGCTGGCCCGCGCAGGGTGGGGGTCAGTGGATCGTTCAGGCGGAAGGCGAAGCGCATGGTTCGGGGATCTGTTCCGTCCACGGGTACAAGCGCGGCGTCCCAGTAGCCCTGAAACGGTGGCACCCCCACGGCGCGGATGATCACCCCGCCCGAGACCGGTTCAATGGTCAGCCGGGTGACCTGGGCGACCAGGGGGCGGGTATCTTCGGCGGCGGGGGCATAGCCGCCCTCGGGTTCCAGGGTGGCCGCCGGCGCGGCCTCGCCGAACCAGGTAAAGGGATTGACGCGGCTATCGGACAGGCCCGAACAGCCGGCAAGGGGCAGGGCGATCAGAAGCAGAAGTGCCGGAAACGGGATCATGGGTGCGCTCAGGGCCTTGGTTGGGTCGTTGCAACCGGCTTATCCGATCCTGCCGGCGCAGGAAAGCGGTAGAGGGGCTGGATCTTTCGGGACCCAGGACCTAGAGGATATCGCGTCCATTCGCCGACACACGAGGCATTCAGACCTTTTAAGACCGCATGGTCGGGCACAAAACCGGCTCTCCTTTTGCGCGGGCAGGCGGGCCGCCTCTTGTCCGGACACGGCCCCCGGTTTTCGGAAAAACCCCGCAAGGGGGGGCAGGGCCCATCTGCGTACAGGGACGATGAAAACGCTGACGATAGGGAGTGCGGCGACATGGCAACCGAAGCCTTTGAAGACATAGCCGAAACCTTTGATTTTCTCGATGATTGGGAAGACCGTTATCGGCACGTGATCGAACTGGGCAAGGCGATGCCGCCCCTGGAGGATGCCTTTCGCGTCCCGGCGACCAAGGTCGATGGCTGTGCCAGTCAGGTGTGGATCCGGCCGGTGATTGACGGGGCGGGGCCGCAGGCGCGGTTCGATTTTCAGGGTGACAGCGATGCGATGATCGTGCGTGGACTGATCGCCGTTTTGCACGCGCTCTATTCCGGTCTGTCGCTGGCCGAAGTGGCACAGGTGGATGCCCAGGCGGAACTGGCCCGTCTGGGATTGCATGATCACCTGTCGGCGCAGCGCTCGAACGGGGTGCGGGCGATGGTCGAGCGGATCCATACGGTGGCCGCCGCCGGCTGATCGCCTGATGCGCGGGATTGGGGTATGCGGTGTCACGAGACAGGGCTAAAGCGTGTCGCGTTCAGTCGTATTCACACGACATGCTTCATGTCTTTGACACCGCCTGTGCAAGGGGCACAAAACCAGTGCCCAGTTTTGTGAACTATGCTCTAACCCATTGATTGGGAAGGTGTGAGGTCGTCAAATCGGGGCCTGCTTTATGTTGATTGCACGCATTTCTTAACCGCAAAAGTCTACCGCCTTTTTCTCGAAATGCTTCAGCGGTGGGGCTTGGCGGATTTGCCCGGATCGCCGTCGCTTGCCGAGGAAAACGCCCCCAGTTTGCGGGCGATATCATCCAGCGCGGGCCTTTTCCCAACCGCCCGCGTTTCCAGTGCGGCCCGCATGGCGCGCAGATGATTGGTGGTGGCCCCACAGCAGCCGCCAATGATCCGCGCCCCGCAGGCCCGTGCCAGCACAGCATAATCGGCCATCAGATCGGGGGTGCCGTCATAGTGGATGTGGCCATCCAGATATTTCGGAACCCCGGCATTGCCCTTGGCGATGATCGGCCGATCCGGCGCCTGGGCGGTCAGGCCCAGGATCGTGCGCAACAGATCCGAGGCCCCGACACCGCAATTTGCCCCGAAGGCCAGGGGCTGATTCGACAGCCGGGCGACCAGCGCGACCAGATCGCCCGGCGTCAGGCCCATCATTGTGCGGCCAGCGGTATCGAAGCTCATCGTCAGGGCCCAGGGCATGTCGGTTCTGGCGGCGGCCTCGGCGGCAGCCAGAACCTCTTCGCGGGCGGACAGGGTTTCCACCCACAGGATATCGGCGCCGCCGGCTTTCAAACCCTCGGCCTGTTCGTGAAAGATCTCGACGGCCTCGGCATGGGGCAGCGTGCCCATGGGCGCCATGATCTCGCCGGTTGGGCCCATGGATCCGGCGACGATGATCGGGCGTCCGGCGCTGTCGGCCACCTCGCGGCCCAGTTCGGCTGCGATGCGTGACAGGGAACCGGCGCGCCCGGACGCGCCGATCAGCCGCAGACGGGCGGCGTTGCTGCCGAAGCTGTTGGTCAGGAACAGATCGCTGCCGGCCTCGACCGCGCCCCGGTGGAGGGCACGGATCTTGTCGGGGGCGCTGTCGTTCCACAGTTCCGGGGGATCGCCCGAGGCCAGCCCCATGTTGAACAGGGTCGTGCCCGTGGCCCCATCGGCCAGGATCCAGTCGCGATCGGACAGCATGGTGGAAAGGGCATCGGTCATAAGCGGCTCTGTCCCCGGGGGCGATCGCGCCGGATGTCAGGATTCCTTGAGGATCTGACTGCGCGCCTCGGTCAGAAGCTCGGTCATCTTGGCGCGGATCGTGGCCTTGTCGGCCGCATTGCTCAGATCCCCTGCCACTTTGCGCAGGACATCGTCGTCGCCGGCTTCCTCGAAATCCGATTTGATGACCTCGCGGGCATAGCTGTTGGCATCCTCGCCGGTCTTGCCCAGCAATTCGGCCGCCCACAGCCCAAGCAGCTTGTTGCGCCGTGCCATGACCCGGAACTGCATTTCCTCATCATGGGCGAACTTGTTCTCAAAGGCGGTTTCGCGGTCGTCGAATGTCGTCATTGCCAGATCTCCAGTGGCGAGGTTTCAGCAAAGGTTATGGGGATTGGAACGGGCAGCGGCAAGACCCGAGCAGTGCGCCGCTTGCGGCAGATCGGTCATTAGCCTATATCGCGCCTGATCAAGGGTGCGCAGTGACCGCGCCCCTCTAGGCATTTGGAGATCCCATGGCACGGCGCAAGAAGGTTTACGAGGGCAAGGCCAAGATTCTCTATGAAGGGCCGGAACCGGGCACTTTGGTTCAGTATTTCAAGGATGATGCGACCGCCTTCAACGCGCAGAAGCATGATGTGATCGATGGCAAGGGCGTGCTGAACAACCGCCTGTCCGAGTTCTTCATGGAAGGGCTGGAGAATGTCGGCATCCCGACACATTTCATCCGCCGCCTGAACATGCGCGAGCAATTGATCCGGTCGGTCGAGATCATTCCGCTGGAGGTGATCGTACGAAACACCGCCGCCGGATCTCTGTCCAAGCGGTTGGGCATTGCCGAGGGTACGCCGCTGCCGCGCCCGATCATCGAGTTCTGCTACAAGGATGACAAGCTGGGCGATCCGCTTGTCACCGAGGAACATATCATCGCTTTCGGCTGGGCCACGCAGCAGGATCTCGATGACATGATCGCGCTGTCGCTGCGGGTGAACGATTTCCTGTCCGGGGTTTTTCTGGCTGTGGGGATCCGTCTGGTCGACTTCAAGATCGAGATCGGCCGCATCTGGGATGGCGAGTTCCAGCGCCTGGTGATCGCCGATGAGATCAGCCCCGACAGCTGCCGTCTGTGGGATGTGAAAAGCGGCAGCAAGCTGGACAAGGATGTGTTCCGCCAGGATCTGGGCAGTCTCGTCGATGCTTATACCGAGGTCGCGCGGCGCCTGGGGGTGTTGCCGAAAAACTCGGCCCAGGTCGTCAAACCGACGCTGATCAACTGAGGATACGGGCATGAAGGCAACGGTTTATGTGATGCTCAAGGACGGGGTTCTCGATCCTCAGGGTGAAGCGGTGCGCCACGCACTGGGTGTGCTGGGGTTCGATGGGGTTGGCGGTGTCCGTCAGGGCAAGGTGATCGAGATCGAGCTGGCCGATCAGGATCAGGCTGCCGCCCGGGCCCGGGTCTCGGAAATGTGTGAAAAGCTGTTGGCCAACACGGTGATCGAAAGCTACCGGGTGGAGATCGCCTGATGCGCGCTGCCGTCATCGTGTTCCCCGGATCGAATTGCGACCGGGATATGGCTGTCGCCTTCCGTCAGGCCGGTGGGGTGGATCCGGTGATGGTCTGGCACAAAGAAACCAGCCTGCCCGACGGGATCGACATCGTGGGCCTGCCGGGCGGGTTTTCCTATGGCGATTACCTGCGCTGCGGGGCGATCGCCGCCCGCTCGCCCATCTGCCGGGCAGTGGTGGAGTTCGCCGGGCGGGGCGGGCCGGTACTGGGGATTTGCAACGGCTTTCAGGTGCTGACCGAAACCGGCCTGCTGCCCGGGGCGCTGATGCGCAATGCGGGGCTGAAATTCGTTTGCCGGCCGGTGGGGCTGCGGGTTGGAACAACCGACAGCCTGTTTACCTCGGGCTATGGGGCCGGGGCCGAGATTACGGTTCCGGTGGCGCATCACGACGGCAATTATACCGCCGATGGCGCCACCCTGGACCGGCTGGAGGCAGAGGATCGGGTTGCCTTCCGCTATCTCGACAATCCTAACGGATCGGCGCGGGATATCGCGGGGATCTTGTCTGACAATCGCCGGGTGTTGGGCATGATGCCCCATCCCGAACGCGCGGTTGATGTCCGGCATGGCGGGGGTGACGGAACGGCCCTGTTCGCGGCGCTAGCCGGGGCGCTGACGGCGGCCTGACGCCGACGCGGGGGCGTGGTGCCAAAGGCTGGTGGTTCGTGTCCGGCAGGACGGGTAGTCTGACGCCATGAAACGCTTTCTCAGATCGGCCTTTCGGGTTTCGACGGACCAGCATTGGCGGCTGCGGTTGTCCCTGGTCGCGCTGAGCCTTGGCGCGCTGGCCGTTCTGTGGATCACCAATGCCGTTCTGAGCGAACGCTATTCGACGGCAAACCGGGCCCAGTCCGAGCTGCGCCTGGCGCTGTTTTCCGGCGGCCTGATGAGCGAGCTGCGCCGGAATTCGATCGTGCCACAGCTTTTGTCGCGCGATCCAATCCTGATCAGTGCCTTGGCCGCTTCGGACTTTTCGCAGAGCAGCCAACGCCTTATCGAATATCGCGATGAAATCACCGTGGCCCAGCTGATGCTGCTGGACGCATCGGGCCGGTCGGTGGCATCCAGTGACCGGGCGCTGCTGGGCGGCAATCACCGCACGGCGACCTATATGGTCGAGGCCCTGCGCTCCAACGCCACGGTCTTTTCCACTGTGGTCAACGAGGCCGGGCTGGCGCGGTTCTACTATTCGCGCAAGATCGAACAGGCGGGCACGTTGCTGGGGGTGATCGTGATCGAGGTTGACCTGCGCCGATTCGAGCGCAGCTGGGCCGGGATCACCGATGCGGTGATGGTGACAGACAGCACCAACCGGGTGTTGTTGACCACCGAACAGGGGTGGCGTGGCCGGACCGAGGAACAGATTTTCGCGCCCCGGCCCCCCGAAACCCTGGTCGAACGGATCCGGGACATGATCGCCACGTTGCGCAGTGCCGGCGATGTGACGTTGCAGGGCGAAGCGCTGATGCGCACCGAGGCGCGGATCCCGTTTCAGGGGTGGCGCATTGTCGGACTGTCCAGTTTTGCCTCGGTGCGGGGCAATGTGAATGCGGTGCTGGCGGTGGAACTGATGGTTTTTGCCATCGCGGCGGCGGGGCTGTTTTACCTGTCCACGCTGGCTGCGGATCGGCGGTCGGCCGTGCTCAAGCGGGAATCGGCCCAGTTGAAACGGCTCAACACCCTGTTGCAGCGTGAGATCAGCGAACGGGAAAAGGCCGAGAAAAGCCTGCAGGTGGCCGAGCAATCCCTGGCGCAATCCTCGAAACTGGCGGCTTTGGGCGAGATGGCGACCGCTGTCAGCCATGAACTGAACCAGCCGCTGGCTGCGATGAAGACCTATCTGGCCGCCTCGCGCCTGTTGCTTCAGCGTCATCGCAATGATGAGGCGGTGGCCTCGTTCCAGCGGATCAACGATCTGATCGACCGCATGGCGACGATTACCCGGCAGCTGAAATCCTATGCCGGCAAGGGCAATGATACGCCGGCCCGGGTCGATATGCGCGATGCGGTGGCGGCCTCGCTGGCGATGATGGAGCCGCAGTTGCGCCAGCGCCGGGTCGAGATCCTGTGCGACCAACCCGATCACGAGGTCCCCGTGCTGGCGGACAGGGTCCGGCTGGAACAGGTGATCGTGAACCTGCTGCGCAATGCGATCGACGCCACCCGTGGTGTGTCTGCCCCTGAAATCGGCATCCTGATTTCCTATAGTGATTCGGTGCGCCTGTCGGTGCGCGACAACGGCACTGGCATCACGGACATGGACAAGTTGTTTGAACCTTTCCACACCACCAAGCCGTCCGGCGAAGGATTGGGGCTGGGGTTGGCGATCTCCAGCAGTATCGTGACTGACCTCGGTGGGCGGTTGACCGCCCGAAACCGCGAAGATGGCGGCGCAGTCTTTACCATTATCCTTCCCCTGTACGATGTCGACAGCCTTGCTGCGGAGTAAACCAAGAGATGACTGAACAGATTCGGATCGCGATCATTGATGACGAACTCGACATGCGCCAGTCGATCAGCCAGTGGCTGTCCCTGTCGGGGTTTGAGACACGTCCCTTCGCCAGTGCCCGCGAAGCTCTGGCCGAGATCGAGCCGGGCTGGCCTGGCATCGTCATGACGGATATCCGCATGCCCGAGATGGATGGCATGACGTTGCTGAAACGCCTGATGCATCTCGACAGCGGCCTGCCGGTGATCATGATCACCGGTCACGGCGATGTGCCTATGGCGGTTGAAGCCATGCGCATCGGGGCGGCGGATTTTCTGGAAAAGCCTTTCGATCCTGAACGGATGACGGAAATCGTGCGCAAATCGGTGGATGCGCGGCGGGTGACGCTGGAACACCGGGCGCTGCGTAATGAACTGTCCAGTGGTACCGATGCCGCCAGCCGCCTGATCGGCACCAGCCAGCTGATGGAACGGCTGCGCAAGGATATCATCAATATCGGCCAGGCCGAGGGCCATGTGTTGATCGAGGGCGAAACCGGCACGGGTAAAACCCTGGTGGCCCGGGCGATCCATGCGGTGGGGGCCCATGCCAATCGGCCGCTGGTGCAGGTGCATTTCGGATCGCTGGACGAGGCACAGCAGATCGACACGCTTTTTGGATTTGGCACCGAAAGCGGCGCGCTGCAATCGGCCCGGGGGGGCACGTTGCTGCTGGAGGATATCGGCCGGCTGCACGAAGGGGTTCAGGCCCGTCTGCTGAGCTGGCTGGAAGAGACCCCTGAAACCGAGGTGCCGCGTATCCTGTCGGTCTGCAACCGTCAGGCCGATGAGACCCGGGCCGAAAACGCGCTGCGCCCGAACCTGTTCCATCGCCTGTCAGCTTTGCGCGTGTCGCTGCCGCCGCTGCGCAACCGGGGCGATGATATCCTGATGTTGTTCAATGATTTCATGCGGATCGCGGCCGAGGAATATGGCAGTGAGGCGCCGCAGATTTCGGCGCAGGAGGCCGCGCAATTGCTGCAGGCGCCGTGGCCGGGAAATGTGCGCCAGTTGATGAATGTCGCTGAACGGGCCGTCTTGCAGCACCGGCGGGATTCCGGGTCGATCACCTCTCTTCTGATCAGCGACAATGAGGCGCTGCCCCAGTCGATGATGGAAGAAGGCAAGCCGCTGAAGGAATACGTGGAAAGCTTCGAACGCATGCTGATCGACAATACCATGCGCCGTCATCGTGGCTCTGTCGCCAAGGTGATGGAGGAACTGTGCCTGCCGCGTCGGACGCTGAATGAAAAGATGGCGAAATACGGCTTGGTCCGGGGGGACTATCTGTAGCGGGCAAGGCAGGGGCGGGGAAATACCATGCCCCTGATAAAACAGGATTGTCATTGCCCGTCGCTCCGGTCTATTGGTGGGATGTTGGCGCTCACGCCCACAAGATTTCTCTGAGCGGGACCGGCCCGGACACCGACGCTTGCCGTCCCGCACAGTCGAAAATCCCCTTCGGGGACTTCAATCGTCCGATGCGGTGAGATCCCGGTCGGGCAGAACAAGGCCTCAGGTTGAGGTCAGGGACAGATGCGATGGGATCCGGAAGGAACAGGACAGGCGAAAGACCGGCGCTATGGGCGCCCGGGTTTCACGCTGGCCCTGTTACCCGGACCTCGCCCATAAAACCACATGCCCCCCTTTCTTTGCGCCCGGTGAAGTCAGCGCGAAAAGCGGCGCATGAGAAGAGAATTCATGCCAAAGAAAATGCTCATAGATGCGACCCATGCGGAAGAAACCCGCGTGGTCGTGGTGGACGGCAGCAAAGTCGAGGAATTCGACTTTGAATCGGAAAACAAGCGGCAGCTTGCCGGCAATATCTATCTGGCCAAGGTAACGCGGGTCGAACCGTCGCTGCAGGCGGCGTTTGTCGATTATGGCGGGAACCGGCACGGGTTTCTGGCCTTCACCGAGATTCATCCCGATTACTACCAGATCCCGGTGGCCGATCGCGAAGCTCTGATGGCCGAGGAACTGGCCTATAGCGAAAGCCTGAAACGCGACGAAGGCGAGGAGACGGCCGAAGAAGATGCCCTGGCCGCCAAGCCCAAGCCGCGTCGCCGGTCGCGGAGCCGGGCCGCGCGCAACACCAGTGCCGATCCGTTGCAGACGGCGGACCTGCCCGAGGCGGAGACCGGGAATGACGGCGAAGCCGCCCCGGCCATCGCCGGCATGGAGGTTGTCAGCTCAGAGGGCGATAACGAGACGGCGGATGAACTGGCGCCTGTGCTGGGGGACCCCGCCCCAGAGATGATTGCGCCGGCTGAGACCGATCACATGCTGTTGCCCGATGCGCGCGATGCCGGGCCTGCCCCGGCCGATGCCGAACCGACGACCGAAGAGGCAGGGACCGACGATATCGTCGATGCCGATAGCGGTATCGAATCCGTCGCCGATGACGACACCCCCGAAGAGATCCGTCGCGAACCACGCCCGCGTCCGCGCCGCTACAAGATCCAGGAAGTCATCAAGGTCCGCCAGATCCTGCTGGTTCAGGTTGTCAAGGAAGAGCGCGGCAACAAGGGTGCGGCGCTGACCACTTATTTGTCGCTGGCCGGGCGGTATTGCGTGTTGATGCCCAACACGGCACGTGGCGGTGGCATCAGCCGCAAGATCACCAACGCGACAGATCGTAAGAAACTCAAGCAGATAGCCGGCGAAATTGAAGTACCGAAAGGCGCTGGCCTGATCATTCGTACCGCCGGGGCCAAGCGCACCAAGGCGGAAATCAAGCGCGATTACGAATATCTGCAACGGCTGTGGGAACAGATCCGCGAGTTGACGCTGAAATCCGTGGCGCCGGCCAAGATCTATGAGGAAGGGGATCTGATCAAGCGCTCGATCCGCGATCTTTATAACCGCGAGATCGACGAGGTTCTGGTCGAGGGCGAAGGCGGGTACAGGACCGCCAAGGACTTCATGAAGATGATCATGCCGTCCCACGCCAAGAACGTGAAGCAATACACCGATCCGATGCCGCTGTTCTCGCGTCATCAGGTGGAAAGCTACCTGAACGGGATGTTCAACCCGGTGGTCAAGTTGAAATCCGGTGGCTACATCGTGATCGGCGTCACCGAGGCGCTGGTGGCGATCGACGTGAACTCGGGCAAGTCGACCAAGGAAGGCTCGATCGAGGACACGGCGCTGAAGACCAACCTGGAGGCGGCCGAGGAAATCGCCCGTCAGCTGCGGTTGCGCGATCTGGCCGGTCTGATCGTTGTCGACTTTATCGACATGGAAGAGCGTAAGAACAACGCTGCCGTCGAGAAGAAGTTCAAGGACAAGCTGAAAACGGATCGCGCCCGCATTCAGGTGGGCCGGATTTCGGGCTTCGGGTTGCTGGAAATGTCGCGTCAGCGTCTGCGGCCCGGCATGATCGAAGCTACGACCCAGCCGTGTCCCCATTGCCACGGCACGGGTCTGATCCGGTCCGATGACAATCTGGCCCTGATGATCCTGCGCGAGCTGGAAGAAGAGGGCGTGCGCAACAAGCACCGTGAGGTGCTGGTCAAGGCGCCCATCGGCATCGCCAATTATCTGATGAATGCCAAGCGTGAACATATTGCCCAGATCGAGGCGCGCTATGGGCTGTCTGTGCGGATCGAATCCGATCCCTCGCTGGTCAGCCCGGATTATACGGTCGAAAAGTTCAAGACCGCGCTGCGCAACGTTGCGCCGGCTGCGCCGCTGACACCGGTGGTTCAGGCGGATGCCTCGCTGATGGAACCGGTTGTGGTGGAAGAGCCCGAGGTTGAAGAGGACGAGGCACCTCAGGAGACGTCTGGCGGCGATCAACCGGCCGAGTCCGAGGACGATCAGAAGCCACGCAAACGCCGGCGCCGTCGTCGGCGGAAGCGGGGCGGGGGCGATGAAAACGGGGCCATGGACGAAAACGGCACTGTTGAGGAAAATGCGGCCTCTGATGAAACCGGAACCGCAGCGGATAATGTCCCGACCGAAGTTGGGGACACTGCGCCGACGCCCGAAGGGCTGACCCCGCCGGCCGAGACTGCCCTGGCCTCGGTGGCCGAGGCTGTTGTGGAAGAAACCGTAGTCTCCGCCGAGGTGATCGACCTGCCCGAGGCCGCGTCTCAGCCGCAGGTCGAGGACGCCGCCCCCATGACGGCGCCCGATCCCGAAGTCGCCCCTGAAGCTGACATTGTGCCTGTCGCGGAAGATCCCACGCCGGTCGAGGCTGTCCCGGAGCCCTCTGCGGCCCCGGTGGCCGTTGTCGCCGAGGAAC
>JBKDZR010000044.1:0-47738 GCA_047971485.1 Qingshengfaniella sp.
ATCACTGGGGCGGCCCACCGGTCTGGCGCTCGGCCACCGTTAGCGCAATGCTCTGGGGTTTTGCTACCACGGCCACCATAAAACGCACCGTTCATAGGGCAGATGCGCCAGCCCCCGGTCCGGCGCTGGCGCGGCTGGCGCGGCTGTGTCAGCGTCAACAAGGCCTCAGAGCGGTCATTTTCCAAGGCCATTGATATTAGACCGGTCTACAGGATCGTCGTCTTCGTTCCGGACAACGCGCTGGAGGCCGTGATCGCGGCCATAACGGCCTGTCACGCCCTCACGGTCGGCCGGTATGACAACGTGCTGTGGTATACGACCCTGCCCGGGGTCGAACAGTTTTCCCCCCGCGCCCGGCGCGAACCCCACGCTTGGGGAAACCGGAAAGCTGACCGCGTGCCCATCCATGCGGCTTGAATTTTCGCTCCCCCGGGACGAGCGGATTCTGGACACCGTTCTCGACGCGATCCTTCGGGCCCATCCCTGGGAACACCCGGTGATCAACGTCTCGGAACAACGGGAACTGTAGGCCCGGCCCGGACGACAGGCGCGGCTCACCCCGCAGTCAGGCCCAGGACATCCATCATCGAATAATGCCCCGGCGCCTTGCCCTGGCCCCACAGCGCGGCGCGCAGGGCGCCCCGGGCAAAGATCGCGCGGTCGGTGGCGATATGGCGCAGGATCACCCGCTCACCCGGACCCGCAAAGATCACATCATGTTCACCCACGACATCGCCACCCCGGATCGCCGCGAACCCGATGGCCCCGGATTTGCGGGCCCCGGTGATTCCATCGCGGCCCCGATCGGCGGCATCCGCCAGCGCCACACCCCGGCCCTCGGCGGCGGCCTCGCCCAGCATCAGTGCCGTGCCCGACGGCGCATCGACCTTGTGGCGATGGTGGGCCTCGACCACCTCGATATCGAAGCTTTCATCCAGCGCCGCCGCCACCTGACGGGTCAAACCGACCAGCAGGTTCACCCCAAGGCTCATGTTGCCAGCACGCACCACCACCGCCTGGCGGGCGGCCGCGTCGATGCGCGCTATATCATCCTCGGTGAAGCCTGTGGTGCCGATCACATGAACCGCACGCGCCTGGGCGGCCAGTTCCGCATAGGCCACGGTTGCGGCAGGGGCGGTGAAGTCGATCACCGCCTGGGCCCTGGCGAAGGCCTTCAGGGGATCATCTGTCGCCACGACCCCCAGAGCCGGGCCGCCCATGGCCTCACCGACATCACGGCCAGCCCAGGCATCCCCCGGCGCCACGACGGCCCCTGCCAGCCGGGCCTTTTCGCTTTCACTGATCGCGCGGATCAGCATCTGCCCCATGCGCCCATTGGCCCCCGTCACCACGATCCCCGGCAGGTCCGTCATCCCATCGTCTCCTTCACGCTGTTCCCCCGGGGTCTGACGCCACGGCGCGGCCATGTCAAACCCGGCACGTCAAACCCGGTTGCGGGATGGGCCGTGATCCCCTAGAGGGGCGGCATGGCACGGCATCACGGACATCACGAGGGCAGCGGCCCTTCCCAGCGGCAATTGCGCGTGGCCGAGGTCATTCGCCGCGCCCTGTCGGATGCGCTGATGCGTGGCGATGTGCATGACCCCGCGCTGAACGCCATGTCGATCACCGTGGGCGAGGTCCGCACTTCGCCGGATCTGCGGGTGGCCACGGCCTATGTCATGCCACTGGGCGGTCAGCACGCCAAGGAAGCGCTGGATGCCCTGCGCCGCAACCGCCACGAATTGCGCCGCGCGGTGAACAAGGCCACCAGCCTGAAGTTCAGCCCCGAGCTGCGCTTTGCCATCGACGAAACCTTCGACAAGATGGACACCACCCGCCGCCTGTTCGACCGCGACGACGTGCGCCGGGATCTCGACAAAGAGGACTGAGCCCATGGGCCGCAAACGCAAGGGGCGTGACGTTTCCGGCTGGATCGTCATCGACAAGCCCGCTGGCATGACCTCGAACGCCGTAGTCGGCAAGGTCCGCTGGGCCTTCGACGCGAAGAAGGCGGGCCATGCCGGCACGCTGGATCCGGCCGCCACCGGGGTGTTGGCCATCGCCCTGGGCGAGGCGACCAAAACCGTGCCCTATATCACCGACGCGCTGAAGGCCTATCGCTTCACCGTGCGCTTCGGGCAGGCAACCAACACCGACGATGCCGAGGGCGAGGTGATCGAGACCAGCGAGCAGCGCCCCACGGATGATCAGATCCGCGCCGCCCTGCCCCGCTTTACCGGCGATATCGAACAGGTGCCGCCGCAGTTTTCCGCCGTGAAGGTCGACGGCCAGCGCGCCTATGCCCTGGCCCGGCAAGGCGAAGAGATGGACCTGGCCGCGCGCCCCCTTTGGGTAGACACTCTGGAACTGATTGAACGCCCCGATGCCGATCACGCCGTTCTGGAAATGGCCTGTGGCAAGGGCGGCTACGTACGGTCCATCGCCCGCGATCTGGGCCGCACTCTGGGCTGCCTCGGGCATGTGACGGAACTGCGCCGCGTCTGGTCAGGCCCGTTCGAACCCGAGGATGGCGTCCCCCTGGAGACCTTGGAGGCCGAGGCCAAGTCCCCCGAACTGGATCGTTTCCTTCTACCACTGGAGGCCGGGCTGGACGGGCTGCCGGAACTGCCCTGCAACCAGATCGCCGCCGCAAGACTGCGCCACGGCAACCCCGCGCCGGTTCTGTCCTCCGAGGCTGACTATGGCGATGAGGCCTGGGCCTCGCATCAGGGCCGGGCGGTGGCCGTGGGCGTCTACAAGGCCGGCGAGTTGCACCCCAGCCGGGTTTTTGTCGAACCCACGCAGGGTTGATCCCGACAGCCCCGCCCCTTGCGGGGGACGGCTTAGCAGACAAAGCTGTCGTCCATCCCCTCGGCGCGGGACAAGCCCGGAACGGGCGCCGCGCCAGCGCCGGACCGGCCCACCGGTCTGGCGCGCGGCCACCGTTAGCGCAATGCTCTGGGGTTTGGCTACCACGGCAGCCATGAACCGCGCTGATCACAAGGTGGGTGCGCCAGCCCCCGGTCCGGCGCTGGCGCGGCTGGCTCTGCTGGTGGCTAAGGTCAACAAGGCCTCAAACCAGACCACCACGAAAGCGCCGCCCTTGCAGCCCCTCCCCCTGACAGCTACCCATCCCCCATGATTACACGGACCTTCCAAAAGGGCGATGCCGCCTCGACCGCCGTCTATTCGGATTGTGAACGTTACCGCTACAGCCTGACGCGGATCTGGGATCCGGCCGGGGGACGGGTGCTGTTTGTCATGCTCAATCCCTCGACCGCAACGGAATACCAGAACGACCCCACGGTGGAGCGCTGCGAACGCCGGGCCCGCACCCTGGGCTATGGCAGCTTCACCGTCTGCAACATCTTTGCCTGGCGCGACACCGACCCGCGCAAGATGCGCGCCGCCTCCGAGCCGGTCGGCCCCGGCAATGACGCCGCCATCGCCGAAGCCTGCGCCAGCGCCGATGCGGTGATCTGCGCCTGGGGCACCCATGGCGCGCATCTGGATCGCGGCCAGGCCGTCAGCACACTGATCCGGGCCTCTGGTGCCGCACCGCTGCATCTGGGCCTGACCAAGGGCGGGCACCCGAAACATCCGCTCTACCTGCCCTATGCCCAGGCCCCGGAACCCTGGCTGATACCGAATTGAGCCTTTCCTTTCCGGCGGTTTTCGGCTAAGGGGCGGCCCTGTGCCGCTGTCAGCGGCATGATTTTCTCCACGGGCCCTGCTGGACGACATCCCGGCTTGTGCCATCACAACCCTTCAAGACAAAGGAGATCCCGATGTCGATTACCGTCGAAGAAAAAGCGCGCGTCATCAAGGAATACGGCACCAAAGAGGGCGACACCGGTTCGCCCGAGGTTCAGGTTGCCATCCTGTCGTCGCGCATCGCAACCCTGACCGAGCACTTCAAGACCCACGCCAAGGACAACCATTCCCGGCGCGGTCTGCTGAAGCTGGTCGCGCAGCGCCGGAAGCTTCTGGACTATCTGAACAAGAAAGATGCGGCCCGTTACCAGGACCTCATCAAACGTCTGGGCCTGCGCCGCTGAGCCTTTGGAACGCGCCTTGAGGGGCGCGTTTCGTTTTCGCCCCCTCCTCTGACACGACCATGAGGGGTGATCCGGTCTGTTCCGCAGGGCCTGGCGGAAGGGACACGTGGACACCACCAAGGCCACGGGCAACACGGCCCGTACGCAACATGATGACCGGGGAGGGCCCCGGCCAGAAATAGGAACGAGAATGTTCAACGTTACCAAGAAATCCATGCAGTGGGGCGAAGAAACGCTGACACTGGAAACCGGCAAGGTCGCGCGTCAGGCCGACGGATCGGTCATCGCCACGCTGGGCGAGACATCCGTCATGGCCAACGTCACCTTCGCCCGGACGCAAAAACCGGGGCAGGACTTCTTCCCCCTGACCGTGCACTATCAGGAAAAATACTATGCCGCCGGCAAGATCCCCGGTGGCTTCTTCAAGCGTGAGGCCCGCCCCACCGAGAAGGAAACCCTGACCGCGCGTCTGATCGACCGCCCGATCCGCCCGCTCTTCGTGCCCGGCTTCAAGAACGAAGTTCTGGTCATGTGCACCGTGCTGTCCCACGATCTGGTCAATGATCCCGATGTCGTGGCGATGATCGCCGCCTCGGCCGCGCTGACCATTTCCGGCGTGCCGTTCATGGGCCCGATCGCCGGCTGCCGCGTCGGCTTTGCCGATGGCGAATACGTGCTGAACCCCGAAATCGACGACATGCACAACCTGCGCAACAACCCCGAGCAGCGCCTCGATCTGGTTGTCGCGGGCACGGCCAATGCCGTGATGATGGTCGAATCCGAGGCCTATGAGCTGAGCGAAGCGGAAATGCTGGGCGCCGTCAAATTCGGCCACGAGCAGATCAAGCCAGTGATCGACCTGATCATCAGCCTGGCCGAAGAATCCGCCAAGGAACCCTTCGACTTCACCGCCCCGGATTACGCCGATCTCTATGCCGCTGTGAAAGCCGCCGGCGAGGATCAGATGCGCGCCGCTTTCGCCCTGCGCGACAAGCAGGAACGGACCACGGCGATCAGCGCCGCCCGTGCCGCCATCACCGAGAAGCTGACCGAAGACCAGCGCGACGACGCCAACCTCGGCTCGGCCTTCAAGAAGCTGGAAAGTGGCATCCTGCGTGGCGACATCATCAAGGGCGGTGCCCGGATTGACGGTCGTGATCGCGTGACCGTGCGCCCGATCAACAGCGAGGTCGGCCTGCTGCCCCGCACCCACGGCTCGGCACTGTTCACCCGCGGCGAAACCCAGGGCCTGGTGGTCACCACCCTGGGCACCGGCGATGACGAGCAGATGATCGACGCGCTGCAGGGGACCTATCGGTCGAACTTCCTGCTGCACTACAACTTCCCCCCCTACTCGGTGGGCGAAGTGGGCCGTGTCGGCAGCCCTGGCCGCCGCGAGATTGGCCCTGGCAAGCTGGCCTGGCGCGCCCTGCAGGCGGTTCTGCCGGCGGCGACGGATTTCCCCTACACGATCCGGCTGGTCTCGGAGATCACCGAATCGAACGGGTCGTCCTCGATGGCTTCGGTCTGTGGTGGCTCGCTGTCGATGATGGATGCCGGTGTGCCGCTGAAGGCCCCGGTGGCCGGTGTCGCCATGGGCCTGATCCTGGAAGAGGACGGCCAGTTCGCCGTTCTGACCGACATCCTGGGCGATGAGGATCACCTGGGCGACATGGACTTCAAGGTTGCGGGTACCGAAAACGGCATCACCAGCCTGCAGATGGACATCAAGGTTGCCGGCATCACCCCGGAAATCATGGAACAGGCCTTGGCCCAGGCCAAGGACGGCCGTCTGCACATCCTCGGCGAAATGGCCAAGGCCCTGACCGAAGGCCGGACCGAGTTCTCGGCCCACGCGCCCCGCATCGAGACCATGCAGATCCCCACCGACAAGATCCGCGAAGTGATCGGTTCAGGCGGCAAGGTGATCCGCGAGATCGTGGAAACCTCGGGCGCCAAGGTCGATATCAACGATGATGGCGTGATCAAGATCGCCTCGGCCAATGCCGAAGCCATCCAGAAGGCCTATGACATGATCCATTCGATCGTGGCCGAGCCCGAGGAAGGCAAGGTCTACAAGGGCAAGGTCGTGAAGATCGTCGATTTCGGCGCCTTCGTGAACTTCTTCGGCAAGCGCGACGGGCTGGTCCATGTCAGCCAGATCGAGAACCGCCGCCTGAACCATCCCTCGGATGTGCTGAAGGAAGGCCAGGAGGTCTGGGTCAAGCTGCTGGGCTTTGACGATCGCGGCAAGGTGCGCCTGTCGATGAAAATCGTAGACCAGGCAACCGGCGAAGAGGTCAAGAAGGAAGAGGAAGAGGCCGAATAAGCGCCTTGTTTCCCTGAGCATCCCTTTCGGAAAGGACCCCGCGCTGCCGGGGTCCTTTTCTTTTGGGCGGATGCCCCCCGCACCCGCTGCCAAAACCCCGTCCGACTGCCTTCAAAGGGTGTGGACTTTCGACCTGCCTGTGGCATTTCGGGGAAAAGATGCCTCCCTGAAACGCTATAGGATGGTGATTTCACGCATTTCTTAACCGAAAAAGTCTATCAGCTTTTTCTCGAATTGCTTTCGTCGCGCTGACGGGTTTTCGGCGTCCCAGAGTTCCACCCAGTGTGGCAACACAGTTCCACATCGTCTACGGCCCCTCCCGCCAGCCCAACTGCACCGACAGGTTCTGCGCTTCCGCCCCGACAATTGCCTGCAGTTCCGTTTCGCTGCCTACCATCAGCATCTGCGGCACCGGCCCGATCACGTTCAGCGCGGCCACCACCTGGCCGGCACCATTGCGCACCGGGGCAGCGAAGCTGGCAATGCCCGGATCAAAGGCCGATTCCCCCATCACATGGCCCCGCGCGGCATCCTCATGGGCCCGATCCAGCAGTGCGTCCAGCGGCGGGGGTGGCTGATCGGGGTGGTCGGACAGCATACGGGGATAAAGGCCCGTCACAGCTTCATCCCCCATATCCGCCAACAGAACCCGGCCGCTGACCGTGCTGTGGGCCGGCAGACGCATGCCGATCTGCAGGTTGGAGATCACCCGGACCGAGGGCGCCACCCGCGCCAAATAGACCGTCTCGGTGCCGTCCAGTTCCACCAGATGGGCGGCCAGCCCCGTGGCCTGGCTGATCCGGCGCAGGAACGGATGGACGATCTCGATCAGCGGGCGCGCGGCGAGAAAGGCAAACCCCAGCGTCATCACCCGCGAGGTCAGCGCATAGCGGCGGGTTTCCGGGTCGCGCGACAGGAAGCCCTCTTTCTCCAGCGTATACACCAGACGATAGGTGCTGGAGCGCGACAACCCTGCCGCCTCGGCCAGCTCAGCCAGGGTCAGGTCGCTTTGCTGCCCGTTGAACACCTGCAACAGAAACAGCCCGCGCGCCAGGCCCGGCACCACATAGCGCGGGTCCACATCGTCGCGGCCGCGCAGATCATCGGCGCCCTCATCCATCGTCATTGTCCTGCCCGTATGCCCCGCGCCGTCTCGCGGCGCATCTCGGCCAGTGTCGCACTCCAGCCCAACACCGGCAACAGGGCCAGCACGGAAAGGATTGCCCCCCAGCCCATCCCCAAATCCAGCATCATCGAGACCGCCAGTGGCCCGGACACCACCCCGCTGCCAATGGCCAGGGTGACACCGGACACGGCCTCATAGATCTGGCCCTTGCCGGCATGACGCACGGTTTCCGACACCTGGATCCCGTTCCAGCCCGCCGCACCGATGCCCCCCAGCAGGCACACCGCAACCACCCATGGCCCCGGCCCGACATGGACCAGCGCGGCAAGGGCCAGGGTCGACAGCGTGGACAGCACCAGCGAGCCCAGGATCAACGGCTGCCCCGATCCCAGCCTGTCCGCCAGATAGCCCAGGCAGAGACGGCCCAGAATGCTGCTGCCCTGGGTCAGCGCATAAAGGATCCCCGCCTGGGTTGCCGAGTAGCCCAGCCCAAAAGCCAGATAAGAGGTGAGATAGACGAACCACACCGACTGGACGAAAGCCAGCAACCCGCCCGAAATGGCCAGACTGCGCAGGCTGGGCGATCCGAGCACACACCGCAGGGGTGCCAGCACATGATCACGGGACAAAGCCCTGCGCCACTGACCGCGTGGCACCGGGCGCTGCTCACGCCGTCGCACCGGGGCCGTGGCCAGAATGGTCAGCCCACCGATCACGGCACCGACAATCAGCGCACCCTCAACCCCGCAGGCCTGGGCAATCCCGGGCAAGGCCAGCCCCCCCGCCATGCCCGCCACAGGCACCGAGGATTGCTTGATCGAGAAGATCAGCCCCTGCTTGCCCGCCGGCACATAGCGCTGAAGGATATCATTGCCCGCCGGATTGGTCGGCCCATGCCCCAACCCGACGATGAACGCCCCCAGCAGCGCCAGCCAGGGCAGCGGCACGATCAGGATCAGCGTCCCCAGCGCCCCCGCGGCCAGCCCCAGCCGCAGCGACCGGACCGAGCCAAGCAGCTTGAACACCCCAACCCCGGCGGCCACCACGACGATGGAACCCAGATTGGCCGCCGTAGCGATCCAGCCCACAAAACTGGGGCTCCAACCGTATTGGTCGACAATGGCCGGGGCGATGGTCGGGGCAAGGCGCAGCAGCAGGGTCGAGGTCGCATGACACCCCAGCATGATCAGCAGCACCATCCCCCAGCCAAGCGGCGCAGCTTCGGGCGCCGTGCCGGAAGAAGTTTGATCTTTTCTTGTCATGATTGTTTGATATATGGTTTTTAAAGTTCGTCAATAAAACGGTCGCGTCTTACTTGAGCATTCGACCGAACCAAGCGGGGCCGCATGCCGGATGCGCTGACAGGACAGGGCAACCCGACAGGACGGGGCAACCAGACGGGGCAGGATGATTTCCCCGACCGGCAAGGGCTGACCGATCAAATCGCCCACTGGATTGCCGATCAGGGCAGCCATCCCATGACGGGTTCGGATCGCGCCACGGCCTCACTGGGGTTTGCCGATTGCATCGCGGTTCTTCATGCCGGCTGGTCCGATCCCGTGGCCTGCCAGTTGCGCCGGATTGCCGGGATCAGCGGCTGGAACAGTCCCCTTGCCGTACCTCATCTGGCCTCGGGCACACTGGCCCTGCACCTGGCCGTGGCGGCCCATGTGCTCGACTACGATGACACCGCCTTTGGCTGTCATCCCAGCGCGGTGCTGGTGCCGACCCTTCTGGCCGCTGTTGCCCACCGGCCCGTTTCCGGCGCCCGGCTGCTGGCGGCCTATGCGGCGGGCTATGAAACCTGGGCCGAGCTTTCCGCGCGCGAGCCTGCCTCGGTGCACCGCAAGGGTTGGCATCCCAGTGCTGTCTATGGACCCGTGGCCGCCACCGCCGCGCTCTGCGCCCTAGAGGGGTGTGCGGCGGACATCACCGGCATGGCCCTGTCGCTGGCCGCATCCATGTCCGGCGGGTTGGTGGCGCAGTTCGGCACAGCCGCCAAACCCTGGCAACTGGGCCGTGCCGCCGCCGCCGGCCATGAGGCGCTGGATCTGGCCCAAGCCGGGATGCGGGCCGCCCCGGATGCGCTGGAACATCCGCTGGGGTTCCTGGCCGCCCTGTCCCCCGATGGCCAGGTCCGCCGCGGCGGGCCTGTGGCCCTGGGGGCGCACATGGGCACCTATGGGCTGAACCTGAAGCTCTACCCCACCTGTTACGCCATGCACCGGGCGCTGGACGGGATGGCGGCCCTGCGGCCCAAGTTGCCCCCCTTGGATCAGATCCACAGGGTTCTGGCCGAAATCGGGGCCACCCAGGCCCAGATCCTGCGCCACCACCACCCCGAGACCGGTGCCCAGGCCCGCTTCAGCCTGGAGTTCGGCCTTGCGGCGATGCTGCTACGTGGGCGCCTTGGGCTGGCCGAACTGGAAGAAGCCTTCATTGCCTCACCCGAAATCCGCGCGTTGCTGCCGAAGATCACGACCCGGCAGGTCGAGGGGCGCCATGCGCTGGAGCCCTCGCTGACGGCCTGCGATCGGGTCATCGTGGAAACCGCGCAAGGCACACTGGACAGCGGCCCCGTCGCCCTGCCTCTGGGGCATTTCACCAATCCCGCACCCGGGATCGACAGCAAGCTGAACGACTGCCTGACCGCCAGCCCGCTTGATCCCGATCAGGTCGCCAAGCTGCTGCGCCTTCTGGATGATCCCGGTGCCATGGCCAGCACTGCGGCCCTTGTTTCCCCCATCACGGAGGCCCCCCTTGCCTGACAAGACACGCCCGCTGGACGGGCTGACCGTCGTCGAGTTTTCCACCTCTGTCGCCGCCCCCTTTGCCGGCCATGTGTTGGCCGATCTGGGGGCGCGGGTGATCAAGGTCGAGAACCCCGAGGGCGGGGATGATGCCCGCCGCTGGGGGCCGCCGTTTGATGCCTCGGGCACCTCGCCGGTCTTTGCGGCGTTCAACCGCAACAAGCGCTCGATCACCGTGGATCTGAAGGACGACGACCAGCGCGCCCGCCTACGCCGCTTTATCCTGAAACGCGCCGACATCGTGATCCAGAACATGCGGCCGGGGCTGCTGGCGCGCTTTGGGCTGGATGCGGCAAGCCTGCGCGCCGAGGCCCCCCGCCTGATCTGCGCCGATATCCATGCCTATGGTGCCAGCGGCCCGAAACGGATGCAGCCGGGCTATGATCCCCTGATGCAGGCCTGCAGCGGTATCATGAGCGTGACGGGGCATCCCGGCCGGGATCCGGTGCGGGTTGGGCCGTCGCTGGTGGATCAGGGATCGGGCATGTGGCTGGTGATCGGTATCCTCGCAGCCCTGCGCACCCGCGATGCCACGGGGCTGGGCGGGATCGTCGATACCTCGCTTTATGAAACGGCGCTTGGCTGGCTGCCGGCGCAACTGGCCACCTATCGGCTGACCGGGCGTGCCCCGGGCCGCATCGGCAGTGAAAACGCCGGGATCGCACCCTACAAGGCCTTTGAGGCCGCCGATGGCTGGCTGGTCATCGCCGCCGGCAACGACAACCTGTTTGCCCGGCTGGCCGGGGTGTTGAGCCGGCCCGATCTGCCCGACCTGCCGGACTATGCCAGCAATCCCAAACGGGTGGAAAACCGTGCCGCGCTGAATGCGCTGATCGCCGCGATCCTGCCCTCGGAAACCCGCGAGACATGGCTGGCCCGCCTGGCCGAGGCCGGGGTCCCCGCCGCGCCCGTTCTGACCCTGGATGAGGTGGTCGAAGATCCGCAATTCGCCGCCACCGGCATGCTGCAGACCGATCCCGCCGCCACCGTGGAACTGGTCGGCGTGCCCCTGCGCTTCGATGGCGCACGCCCGGCCCTGCGCCACCCCGCCCCGCATCTGGGCGAGGCCAACGACATTCTGACCGAGACGGAGGACACCCAATGACCGACCTGCCCAAAACCCGCCGCCTGAAACTGGAAGACAAGGGCGATGGCGTGCTGCTGGTCACCTTCAATCGCCCCGAGGTGATGAACGCGCTGGACACGGCCACCAGCGAAGATCTGCGCGATCTCTTTACCCCACTGAACCGCGCGCCGGGGCCGTGGCGCTGCATCGTCCTGACCGGCAGCGGAGATCGGGCCTTCAGCGCCGGGGGCGATCTCAAGGAACGCCAGGGGATGACCGATGCCCAGTGGCGCGCCCAGCACGCTATCATTGAGGCTGGGGCCTATGGGCTGATGGATTGCGTCGTGCCAATCATCGCGGCGGTGAACGGCGTGGCCTTTGGCGGCGGCATGGAACTGGCCCTGGCCTGTGATTTCATCTACGCTGCCGATACCGCCCGTTTCGCCCTGCCCGAAGTGACCCGCGGCATCATGCCCGGCGCCGGATCCACCCAGACCCTGCCGCGCGCCGTGGGGGAACGCCGGGCCCGGGAAATCATCATGACCGGCGCCCCCTTCAGCGCCGCCGATGCCCATGAGTGGGGCCTGATCAACCGCCTGCTGCCCCAGGCGGATCTGCTGCCCGCCGCGCTGAACACCGCCCGGCTGATCGCCCGCAACGCCCCCGTTTCGGTCCGGCAGATCAAGCGTGCGATCCGTTATGGCTGGTCCACCGATATCGTCCAGGCCCGCGAGATCGAGATCATGGCCTACAACCAGACCGTCGTCACCGAGGATCGCCAGGAAGGGGTGAACGCCTTCAACGAAAAGCGCCCGCCGGTGTTCAAGGGGTACTGAGCGATGACACCCGATGAAACCCTGGTCCCCCTCGGCCGTGACCACCCCGAAATCCGCGATGCCGTGCGCACCATCTGCGATCGCTTCCCCGGCGCCTACTGGCGCGAACTGGAGGCAGATGGCGGCTATCCCGATGCCTTCGTCGCCGCAATGACCGAAGCCGGGTTTCTCTCCGCCCTGATCCCCGAGGCATTTGGCGGGTCCGGCCTACCCCTGCGCGCCGGCGCCGTGATCCTTGAGGAAATCCACGCCTCGGGCTGCGATGCCTATGCCTGCCATGCCCAGATGTACATGATGCACATGCTGGTTCGCCACGGCAATGCCACCCAGAAGACCCGCTACCTGCCCGGCATTGCCAGCGGCGAAATCCGCTTTCAGGCCTTCGGGGTGACGGAACCGACCTCGGGCTCGGATACGTTGAAACTGAAGACACGGGCGGTACGCGATGGCGATCACTATGTGATCAACGGCCAGAAGATCTGGACCTCACGGGCCCGCCACTCGGACCTGATGACCCTTCTGGTGCGCACAACCCCGGCTGATCAGGTGACAAAGCGCACCGAGGGCCTGTCGGTCCTGCTGATCGACATCAACGACAGCCTGGGCAAGGGGCTGACCATCAAGCCCATCGACACCATGGTCAACCATCACACCAACGAGGTTTTCTACGACGACCTGCGCGTGCCAGCCGAGAACCTGATCGGGGAGGAAGGCCAGGGGTTTCGCTACATCCTGTCGGGGATGAATGCCGAGCGGATCCTGGTGGCCTCGGAATCCCTGGGGGATGCGCGCTATTTCGTCGATCGCGCCAGCACCTATGCCAATGAGCGCACGGTCTTCGGCAAGCCGATCGGGGCCAATCAGGGGGTGCAGTTTCCCATCGCCCAAGCCTATTCCGAATGGAAGGCCGCCGATATGGTCTGCCGTTCGGCCGCTGCCCTGTTCGAGGCCGGTGCCCCCTGCGGCGAAGAGGCCAATATCGCCAAGCATCTGGCCTGTGAAGCAGCCTGGCACGCCGCCGAGGCCTGCATGCAGACCTTTGGCGGCTTTGCGGCAGCCCGGGAATACGACATCGAACGCAAATGGCGATCGGCCCGGCTGGCCCGCATTGCGCCCATCTCGACCAACCTGATCCTCGGCTACATTGGCCAGCATGTGCTGGGCATGCCGAAATCCTACTGAGGGGGCGGCCCATGTACCCCAAACACATCACCATCAGCGAGGTCGGCCCCCGTGACGGGCTGCAAATGGAACAGCGTCACCTCTCGGTGGCCGAAAAGCTGCGGATGATCGCCGCCCTGGCCGACAGTGGCCTGACCCGGATCGAGGCCACCGGCTTCGTCCACCCCAAGGCCGTACCCCAATTCGCCGACGCCGAGCACGTCGCCCGCGCCCTGCCGCGCCGGGACGGGCTGGCCTATGCCGCCTTCGTGCCCAACCGGCGTGGGGCCGAGATGGCCGTGGCCTGCGGCATTGACGAACTGAAATGCGGGATCGCCGCCTCGGAAACCTTCAACCGCCTGAATGTCCGCATGGACATGGACACCGGCATGCGCGCGCTGGAGGAAATCACCGCCACCACCGCCGGCACCCCCAGCCGCATCGTCGGGGTCGTGGCTACCGCCTTCGGCTGCCCCTATGAGGGCGAGGTGTCTTTCGAAACGGTAGACCGGTTATTTTCCCAGCTTGTTGATCTGGGGGCGGGGCTGATTTACTTGGCCGATACAACAGGGGTCGCCGATCCCGTGCGTATCCAGCAGCGGCTCACGGCCTTGCGTGACCGCCATCCCGGAACGCCCATCGGTTTGCATCTGCACAACACGCGCGGGCTGGGCCTGGCCAATGCACTGGCCGGGCTGGCCTGCGGCGTAACCGATTTCGAAGCCTCTATTGGCGGGCTGGGCGGGTGTCCATTTGCCCCCCGCGCGGTGGGCAACATCTGCACCGAGGATTTCGTCCAGATGGCCCACCGGATGGGCATCACAACCGGACTGGATCTGGACAGGCTGCTGGCCGCTGCGCACCTGACCGAGGATCTTCTCGGTCGCAAATTGCCGGGGATGGTGATGAAGGCAGGACCAGCAGATGAACGGCACAGCCCCAACGCGGCACGGACGAAGCTGGACTGAAACAGCCCGTCAGGCATCCCTTCTCCCTGACATAATCAGAAAAAGCCGTCAGGGTTGATGGAAAGCCGATGCACCGGCCCGTCGCCCCACATCCACGACCATCCCTACCGCTTCGATCCTGCCAAGCCTGATCTGGCCTTCGGGAAGATCGCGCCCGTCATCGCCACACGGCCCCCTGTCGGCACGGCAACAAGGCAAGAAGCCACCGCGCATCGCCGTGTCCCAACGCAACTGTGGCCAAGACAAAGCCAAGGCCCAACATTACACCATTTCATGGATCACCACGGATGCGATGAAAGCGCCGGTCACCCCGGCGCCTTTTATCCGCAAGGGCGGGGACGACTTCAGTTCGTCAAGCCTGCTGCGGCCTGCGCCGCCTCCAGCGTGGCACTCCCGGCCAACCCGCGGCCATCCATCTGCGCCACCCACGCCTCGGAAACCTTGACCTGAGCCGCAAGGACACCTTCCAGCACCGGCCCAGGCAGGTCGTAGACATTCACCCCCGCCTCGGCCAGCAGGCCAAGTGAGCGCTCGGTATCCGCGTTGTAGGCCTCGGCCACGTCCTGGCCCACCTCACGCCCGACATCGAGGATGATCTGCTGCAGATCCGCTGGCAGTTTCTGGAAAGCCCGCTCATTCATGAACAGGATCGCGGCATTGGACCCGAAGGAAATGTTCTTGGCCACACCCTTGACGATATTCTCCAGCTTGTAGCCCAGGGTCGAGGCCGGTGCGAAGATCGCACCGTCCAGTGTGCCGCGCTCAATCGACATGTAGATATCCGGCGCCGACATGTTGACCGCCGTGGCGCCCACCTCTTTCAGGGTCAGTTCCACCGCACTGCCACCGGCCCGCAGCTTCAACCCGCGCAGCTGATCAAGCGTGTCGATACTGGCCGCCGAGGTGGTCATGTACTGGCTGGGGGTACAGTTGACCTCAATCGCGCGCACACCGAGGGGGGCATATTCGCGCTCCAGCAACACACTCTGGGCAAGGGCCTGGAAGGCCGTGAAACATTGCTCAATATCGGCCCCGATGCTGGGCAGTTCGACCACCGTGGACAGGGGCAGCCTGTCCGAGACCTGCCCGGCCACCTGCAAGGCCAGATCCGCCACACCCGAGCGCACCGCGTCCAGCATGCCCCGGGATTTGGACAGTTGCTCGGCGGGGTAATGCTCAAACTTGATGCGCCCGTCCGAGCGCGCCTCAACCTCGGCAATGAAGGGCTGGATCGTCAGCTTTGAGGCCAGATGGGTCAGCGGGAACTGATCGGCGATCCGCAGGGTGACCTCCTGCGCCAGCACAGTTCCCGGCAACAGCCCGAACAGAAGCGCGGCCGAGGCCGTCAGAAACGAGACTTTCACGTTGGTTCCTCCCTTGAACATAAATTCCGCCATAGCGTATCATAATTCATCTTGGCGAAATACAAAGAAGTCAACCGCGATCCTTCGCCCGCAGGTCGTTGCCTGACCAGAGCACAACATGGCGGAACAGAATGCGGCACCCGGTTTTCTTCAGTCAGGTGGACAGAGCCTCAGATGACATTGCCATGATCAAAGCGGGGATTTGCCGGAACAGGGTTCAATCCGGCTTGTGGCCCTTTACGTCCAGAACCGGCAGCCCGCTTATCCGGCCTTCGGGCACACAAAAAGACATTAGCCCCGAACAACAGCCCGGGCCCGTCCGGTGGCTGATACGATCATCTTCGGCTTTGTCCCTGCAGCGGAAAAGGCAAGTCGACAAAGGACGGCCAGGATGCCCCTTTCCCTGACGTGCTGTTGTCTCGACAACAAACTGATCTGCAGCGTGCCCTCGCATACGGCCTGGCCGAACCCGACTGGCCCCGCCATCCGGGCTTCAGGGGTGCATCAACGCGTCACACACGTCTTGAATGCGTTGGATGATCTCCTCCAACTTCGGCTCAACCCGAAAGGTCGGCCCGGCAACGGTGACGAAATAGTTCGACCGATGCCACTGAAACCAGCCGGTCACGGTGGTCGCCGTCGGCACGCTTTCCTCGCGGTTCAGCGAATAGCCCCGCTCCCGGGTCAGAGCGATTTCTTCGATCAACTTGGCTGGATCTGTCTGGGTCTTTTCGGTCAGCGGCTCCAGCGGCTTGCTGCCCAGAAGTTTGGGCAGATCCTCAGGCGGCAATGTCGCCAACAGGGCCTTACCCACCGAGGTGGCATGCAGCGAGCGGGCCTGATCGCCAACCCGCACCATGAAACGCAGCGCATGCGAGGGTTCCATGACCGCCAGATAGATAACCTGCCTATCCGTGCTCCGCGCCAGAGAAACAGATTCGTCCAGATCATCGCGTAGACTGCGCAACTTCATCCCCGCACGCAAGATGACCGGATCATTCTGGCTGATGACCGACGCCAGTTCCGAGAGGCGCGCTGTCGGATAAAAACCGGCACGATGTCCCAATTCATAGAGAAACCCGCGATCCAGAAGAGATTGGACCACATCAAAGCAACTGGACATGGGGATATCCAGCAAGCGGGAAATCTCGGACAGAGCCAGGGGACGCTTTTCTTCGGCGAAAAGTTCAATGAAATCCAAAGTTCTCTTGACGATCTTGGACATGTGACGGTCGCCCTACCCTGTTTTCTGGCCCGCTGATCTTCGGCGGATGCGCATATACTCTGTCTGATCAAGCGATGCGAGTCTTGCCTGGCCACGTCAGCCCGGATCATGCCACAGGCAATCCGGCCCACAGTCGGCAATCGTGGTCACACCAGAAAGCGCCATCGCCCGCATCAGTTCCGTTTTCAGGATCTCCAGCGCCCGGGCTGCGCCCGACTGTCCCCCTGCTGCCAGCCCATAAAGCATGGCGCGGCCCACCAACACCCCATCCGCGCCCAGTGCCAGCGCCCGCACGATATCTGTGCCACGCCGGATACCACTGTCAAAAAACACAGCCATGTTCGGCGATGTGGCAGCCACAACCCCCGGCAGCGCTGTGACCGAGGCCGGACCGGCGTCAAACATCCGTCCGCCATGGTTGGACACGATCACGCCATCCACCCCAAGTGCCCCGGCGCGCGCAGCCACCTGAGGATCCAACACCCCTTTCAGGATAAGCTTACCGGACCAGCGATCCCGAAACCGGGCAATATCGTCCCAGGTGACGCTGGCTGAATTGGCCATACGGCTGGCCCCCTTCGTCACCTTGCCCCCGATCCGCGCGGGATAATTGACAAAACGCGGGGTTCCTCCGGTCAGCCAGTAGCGCATCATCACCGAGGCGAACCAGCGCGGATGCCGCAGCATATCCGCCACCAGCACCGGATTGGCACGGACTGGAAAGGCGAAACCGTTACGGTCGTTATACTCGCGATTGGCCATGACAGGCGTATCCAGGGTGATCACCAGCGCCTCGGCCCCGGCACAGCGGGCGCGCTCGACCACGGCCCAGGTGGCCTCGCGGTCCTCCCAGATATACAGCTGTAACCAGAAGCCGGCAGTGGCGGCCTGGGCGATATCCTCAATCGCGGTAGTGGAACTGGTGGCCAGGGTAAAAGGCACACCCGCCGCCGCAGCCGCCCGGGCCAGGCTGATCTCACCCTGGTAATCCATCATGTTGGCCACGCCGGTTGGGGCCACGGCCAAAGGCATCGCCCTGTCACGGCCCAACAGACGGGTTGTGGTGGTAATCTGGCGGACATCGCGCAGCACCGCCGGACGCAAGCAAACCGCATCCAGCGCAGCACGGTTGCGGGCCAACTGGGTCTCATCCTCGGTGCCGCGGTCCAGAAACTCGAAGAAGGCACGCGCCACCCGGCGTCGGGCCATTTCGCGCAGATCGGCAATGTTGCGCGCCCGCGCTGCCCGCGACCTCATGGCCCTTCGGGCAAGAAGATCTTGCCCGGGTTCATCAGCCCCGCCGGATCCAGCGCCCCCTTCAACCGCCGCATCAGCCCCAGTTCCAGAGGATCGGCATAGCGGGCCAGTTCCTCGCGTTTGAGCAACCCGATCCCATGCTCGGCCGAAATGCTGCCCCCCAAGTCCTGCACGATATCATGAATGATCCGGTTCATCTGGCCCGTGCGCGCCCGGAAATCGGCCGGATCATGGCCCTCGGGCTGGACCAGGTTGAAATGCAGGTTGCCGTCGCCAAGATGGCCAAAGGCAATCACATGGGTGCCAGGCAAGGCAGCCACAACCCCAGCCGTACCGCGCATGATCATCGCCGGCACCTGACCAACGGGCACCGAGATGTCATGCTTGATGATCGCCCCCGCCCGATGCTGATGGCCGCCGGCGCCCATCTCGCGCAGTTTCCACAGTTCCCCGCGCTGTGCTGCCGATTGTGCGACAACGCCATCCAGCAGCCGCCCGGCCTCCGCCGCGGCGCCCAGCGCCTCTTGCAACTGATCCCGGGCGCCCAACGCCGAGATATCCATCAGGACATACCAGTCATGGCGCGCGGACAGGGGGTCACAGATCGGGCCAAGATAGCGGATACCAAAATCCAGCGCGATGCGGGGGATCAGTTCAAACGCCGTGATCACATCACCCAACCGTCCCCGCAGATCCCGCAACAGGGCCACAGCTGCTGCTGGATCGGCCACAGCGGCAAGCCCGGTGGCCACCTCTGGCGCGCGGGGATAAAGCTTGAGCGCCGCAGCCGTGACAACCCCCAACGTCCCCTCGGCTCCGATGAACAGGTGTTTCAACGCATAGCCGGTGTTGTCCTTGCGCAGGCTGCGCAACCCGTTCCAGATCCGGCCATCGGGCAGGACCACCTCCAGCCCCAGCACCTGATCACGCATATTACCGTAATGCAGCACGTTGATCCCGCCGGCATTGGTCGAGATGTTACCCCCGATCCGGCATGACCCCTCGGCGCCCAGCGAGAGCGGGAAGAAACAGCCCGCCGCCTCGGCTGCCGCCTGAAGATCGGCCAGGATCACGCCGCTTTCGACCACGGCCACCATCTCATCCGGGTCGATCCGACGAATGGCCGTCATCCGTTCTGTGGAAATGACCACACTGTTCGGCCCGCCCTGGGGCACCGCACCGCCACACATGCCGGTATTGCCGCCCATGGGCACCATCGGCCAGCCGGCAGCCGCACAGAGGCGCACCACCTGGGCCAGCTCGACCGCGCTGCCCGGCCGAACCACCCCAGCCGCCTGGCCCTCATAGAGGCCACGGGCATCCTGGCGATACGACTGCGTCACGTCGGGATCACGCAGCAGGTTCCGGGCACCGACACAGCGCGCGATCTCATCCCAGGTGCTCATTGCGGGCCTCCAGTTGCTGTATCCCACCGGACTATCGCCATCCCGTGGATCCGCCAAGAAGAGGCTCAGGACACCCCTTGACGGATACGTCCCCATCGCCATAGCTTTGCGGTTATGCGAATTTATATTCGTGGCTGCGAAACTTTTCAATATCCGGCCATAATGCGGCCATGGAGGACAGCATGATGGAATTCCCCGAACCGCTTGCGGAAACCCCGGATCAGGCCGAGATCCGCGATGCGGTGCGCGCCATCTGCAACCGTTTCGATGATGATTACTGGTCGGAAAAGGACCGCAGCCACAGCTTCCCGACCGAGTTCTGCAAGGCCATCGCCGAGGGTGGTTGGCTGGGCATCGCCATGCCCGAGGCCTATGGCGGCGCCGGTCTGGGGGTGACCGAGGCGGCGATCATGATGCAGACCATCGGATCCTCGGCCGGTACCTTCGCCGCCTGTTCGGCCGTACACATCAACATCTTCGGCCCCCATGCCATCGTCAAGCA
Source organism: Qingshengfaniella sp. (assembly GCA_047971485.1). Taxonomy (GTDB): domain Bacteria; phylum Pseudomonadota; class Alphaproteobacteria; order Rhodobacterales; family Rhodobacteraceae; genus JBKDZR01. The sequence goes on from JBKDZR010000044.1 coordinate 20,112, forward strand.
CGGCACGGACGAGCAGAAGAAACGCTGGCTGACGCCCCTGATTGCCGGGGATATCCGCGCCTGTTTCGGGGTTACGGAACCGGATGCCGGGCTGGACACCACCAAGCTGAAGACCCGCGCCGTCGACAAGGGCGACTATTATCTGACCAACGGGCGCAAGATGTGGATCTCGACCGCGCAAAGCGCCGACAAGATCCTGTTGCTGGCCCGCACCACCCCGATTGAGGAGTGCGCCCGCCCCACCGATGGGCTGTCGATCTTCTTCACCGATCTGAACCGCAAATATATCGACGTCCACGAAGTGCCCAAGATGGGCCGGGGCGCGGTGGATTCCAACGCCCTGTTCATCGACGATCTGCCCATCCCGAAAGAGGATCTGATCGGCCAGGAAGGCCGCGGCTTTTCCTACATCCTCGACAGCCTGAACCCCGAGCGGATCCTCAACGCCGCCGAGGTGATCGGCATCGGCCGCCGCGCCCTGTGGAAGGCGGCCAATTACGCCGCCGACCGGGTGGTCTTTGGCCGGCCCATTGGCCAGAACCAGTCAATCCAGCACCCGCTGGCGGAAAACTGGTCGGAACTGTACGCGGCTGAGCTGATGACCATCCGCGCCGGCAACCTCTATGAGGCCGGCGCGCCTTGCGGGGCCGAGGCCAATGCTGCCAAGTATCTGGCTGCCGATGCCGCCTTCAAGGCCGGGGATCAGGCGATCCGCACCCATGGTGGCATGGGCTATGCCACGGAATTCCAGGTTGAACGCTATTTCCGCGAACTGGTCGCCACCCGTCTGGCCCCCGTCTCGCGCGAGCTGATCCTGTGCTTCCTGGCCGAGCGCAAGCTTGGCCTGCCGAAATCCTACTGAGGGGCCGGTATGAACAACCGCATCCTGCGCATTGGCGGCGCATCCGGGGCCTGGGGGGATTCGCCCATGGCCATTGGGCAGTTGCTGACCGCCAAGATCGACTATCTGACGATGGACTATCTGGCCGAGGTCACCATGTCGCTGATGGCCCGGGCGCGGATGAAGAACCCGGCCTTCGGCTTCCCCCCCGATGCCATCGCCTATCTCAAGCCCCACCTGCCCGAGATCGCCCGGCGTGGCATCAAGGTGGTGACCAATGCCGGAGGGGTCAATCCGCTGGGCTGCAAGGCCGCACTTGAGGCGGTGATCGCCGAGGCCGGGCTGGACCTGACCGTGGCCGCCGTGACCGGCGACGATCTGCTGCCCCAGTTGGATCAGCTCCGCGCCATGGGCCTGCACGAGGCCGAAACCGGCGCCCCGATCCCCGATGATCTGCTGACCGCCAACGCCTATCTGGGCGCCCTGCCGGTCCGCGATGCCCTGGCGGCGGGGGCCGATATCGTGGTGACCGGACGATGCGCCGACAGCGCCCTGGCCCTTGGCGCACTGATGCATGAATTCGGCTGGGCCGAGGATGCCCATGACCTGCTGGCCGCCGGCAGCCTGGTCGGCCATGTGCTGGAATGCGGCCCCCAGGCCACGGGCGGCACCTTTACCGACTGGGCGGATGTCGAGGGCTGGGACAATATCGGCTATCCGATTGCTGCGGTCGCTGCCAATGGCAGCTTTGAGATCAGCAAGCCAGAGGGGACGGGCGGGCTGGTGTCGGTGGGCACCGTATCCGAACAGGTGCTCTATGAGATCGGCGATCCGGCGGCCTATATCCTGCCCGATGTGGTGGCCGATTTCTCGGGGGTGCAGGTCGAACAGAGCGGCCCGAACCGGGTGCGCCTGACAGGGGCACGCGGCCGCCCGCCAACGCCGGATTACAAGGTTTCGGCCACCTGGCAGGATGGCTGGCGCGCGGTGCTGTCCGTCTCGATCGTCGGGCCGGATGCGGGGGCCAAGGCCGAAAAGACCGCCCGCGCAATGATCGACCGGGCCGAGGCCGCCTTTGCCCGCACCGGCCTGCCCCCTTTCCGCGCCACACGGATCGAGGCACTGGGGGCTGAATCCGCCTATAGCGACGGCCCCGGCGCGCTGCCCACCCGCGAGGTGCTGCTGCGGCTGGTGGTCGATCATGAAGATCGCGGGGCGCTGAACCTCTTCGCGCGCGAGGCTGGATCCATCGGGATCAGCATGGCCCCGGGCACCACCGGGATCTATTCCGGCCGACCCAAGCCCAGCCCCGTGGTGCGCCTGTTCACCCTGCTGGTGCCCAAACTGGCGGCACCTGCCCCGCAGATCCATGTTGCTGACGACGATCCCCGCCCGGTGGCCATCCACCCCGGCCAGCCCACGGCCCCCGTGCCGGCCATAACGCCGGCAGAAAGCGCCCTTGCGTCCGGCCCGACCCGCAAGGCCCCGCTGCGCGCACTGGCCTGGGCGCGCTCCGGGGACAAGGGCAACCGGGCCAATATCGCCATCATCGCCCGGCGGCCCGAATTCCTGCCTTTCCTGCGCCGCGAAGTCACGCCCGAGCGGATCCTGGCCCATTTCTCTGCCAGCATCAGCGGCCCGGTGGACCGTTTCGATGCACCCGGCCTGAATGCGATGAACTTCCTGCTGGGCGATGCCCTTGGGGGCGGCGGCATGGCATCCCAGCGGATAGATCCGCAGGGCAAGGCCTATGGCCAGATGGCCCTGGAGATGGAACTGGACATTCCCGAAGCCTGGCTTTGAGAAACCACAGGGGGGAGAAGAGCAAGATGCCCAAGACAGCAACCGACCCGGGGGGCCACGAATGACCACCCTGATCCCCATCGGCCTGCTGATCGTGCTGATCCTTCTGGGCAGTCCCATCGCATTTGCCCTGCTGATTTCCGGCATGATCGGCCTGTACATGACCGTTGGCCTCGGCGCTCTGAGCGGGGTGATCCAGAACGGCCCCTATGAACATGTGGCCAGCTTCACCCTGACCACCCTGCCGATGTTCATCCTGATGGCGGAATTCCTGTCCGCCGGCCGCTTCACCCGCGATATCTTCGAGGCCGGCGATCGCTGGTTGCGCCATATCCGCGGCGGGATGGCCATGGCGGCGGTCTCGGGCGGGGTGCTGCTGGCGGCGGTCTGCGGATCGTCCAGCGCAGCAGCAGGCACCCTGGCCTCGGCCGCCTACCCCGAGATGAAGCGCCTGGGCTATTCGCCCGCCTTCGCCACGGCCTCGATCGCCATCGTCGGCACCCTGGCGATCATGATCCCGCCTTCCATCGCCTTCGTCTTCTACGGCATCCTGACCGAGGTTTCGATCGGCAAGCTGTTCCTCGCCGGGGTCATTCCCGGGCTGATCACCGGGGTCTCCTATATCATCGTGATCATGGCCACGGTGCGCTTGAAAAAGGACGCCGCCCCGGAACGCGCCCCGAAACTGCCCCTGGGCGAACGGGTGCGCGGGCTGAAGACTGTCTGGCCGATCCTGGTGTTCTTCATCTTCATGTTCGGCGGGCTTTACAGCGGCGCCGTCACCGCCACCGAGATCGGCGCGGTCGGGGCCTTCCTCGCGCTGGCCTTCGCGCTGATCCTGCGGCGCATGACACGGGCCTCATTCCGCACCGCGCTGATGAATTCCACCCGCAACGCGGTGATGATCTTCATGATCATCATCGGGGCCGGTGTCTTCGGTGTGTTCCTGACCCTGACAGGCGTGACCCAGAACCTGCTGTCCTATGTCCACCAGTCCAACATCGACCCCTGGGTCATCCTGCTGATGGTTGTCGGGCTGTGGATCGTGCTGGGCTTCTTTCTGGAGCAATTCGCCATCCAGGTGCTGACCGTGCCCATTGCCGTGCCCCTGCTCATGCAGATGGGCTTTGATCCGATCTGGCTGGGCGTGCTGCTGGTCAAGGCCGGTGAGATCGGGGTGGTCACACCGCCCATGGGGCTGAATGTCTTCGTTGTCAGCTCCGTCACCCGGACGCCGGTTTCCACGGTCTTCCGCGGCATCTGGCCCTTCGTGCTGGCCGAGATTGTTGTCCTTGGCTTGATCATCGCCTTCCCGGCCATGTCCCTGTGGCTGGCCCAATTTGCGCCGTGACCCCATGAAACAGACACTCAACCGGATCCTCTCGTTCCTTGAAAACATCGCCATCGTCATTTCAGCCAGCGCGTTGATCCTGATCATGGTGTCGATCACCGCCGATGCCTTCGGGCGCTACTTTTTGAACAAGCCGTTTCAGGGCCAGTATGAGTTCACCTCGCTCTACCTGATGGTGATCCTGACCTTCCTGGGGCTGGCCAAGATCCAGGCCCAGGGGGGGCATATCTCGGTGCCGGTGATGCGCACGATGGTCGCCCGGCTGCCCGGCAAACCGGCCGAGCGGATCACCGCCCTGGCCGCTGCCCTGGCCTTCGCTTTCATCACCATCAAGACCGGCGAAGAGGCCCTGCACAAGATCGCGGCGCGCAGCACCACCTTCGGGGCGATCCAGTTTCCCACCTATCTGAGCTATTGCTGGGTGCCTGTGGGAACCGGCCTGCTGACACTGCGCCTGGCCTATCAGACCTTCTGGCCGCGTTCCGATCTTGAGGATGAGGCAGAGCTGGAAACCAGCGGCCTGTAATACTGGCGGCCCAAAGAATGGCCTGTGTGCCCTTCGCGAATGGTGGCTTTGAGCACCGTTCTGTCGCTGATGCAGCAGAGAAAGCCGCGCCAGCGCCGGACCGGGGGCTGGCGCACCCAAACTGTGATCAGCGCGGGTTATGGTGGCCATGGCAGCAAAACCCCAGAGCCTTGCGCTAACGGTGGCCGAGCGCCAGACCGGTGGGCCGCCCCAGTGATGGCGCGGCGCCCGTTCCGGGCTTGTTCCGCGCCGAAAGTACTCAACGTCCGCTTTGTCCGCCCAGCCGACTGTCGCAAACGGTCGATCTTGAGGGCAGTTGGTATAGCTGACGGAAGCTGGTTTTGATCACAAAATCTGCGCAGCATCAGCGTAAAATCAAAAAGTTACAGCCTGACAACATGATCAAATAAAAGTCGTCAGGCTATATCACGCCTCATGGCTCTTTTCCCCGGCTCCCAGACAGGCAGCAATCAACGGGGCCACGCTATCCTGCCTGTCGATCCCTTCAACACAGTCCAGCAAGGCCCCCACCTGCGCCCCATCCATGCCCATCTCGGGCCTCATCCCCTTGGCAAAGCGGGAAATCTGCGGGAAATCCGGGCGTCCCACCGGCGCCGTGATCGCACCCTCCAGCCTGTCGCCATTCGCCAGTTCGACGCGGAGCACACAGTGGCGCGGCTGGATCCCGGCATTGCGCCGCACCTCGATCCGCCCGGCCAGATCCAGCACCGCCGGATCATCCAGCCGCGACAGATCCGCCAGGGACAGGCGCCGCTCCAGCGCCATCACCGCCAGACAGAACTGCGCGCTCATCTTTGTGGCCGTCGCGCTGGCAAAGCCCGGGCCGGGGTTGTCGATGCCCGGGTAATCCGCCTCATAGGGGTTGAGGTCCAGCATCAGGCGGCGCACCGCCCCGCCGGCACTTTCCAGCAGCCGGTCCAGCGCCTCCAGCGGCCCCTGCAGAATGGCGCAGGCCGGATAGGCCTTGACCGTTGCCTCGGCGATCTGCCAGTCACGGCCCAGCCCGGCCAGCGCCTCGACCGGGGGCGCCGTGACCCCGCCATAGGCCGCGTAAAGCCCCGCCCGGCCTTCCAGCATATGTGCCCCGGCCCGCAACCCCGAAGCCGCCAGCCGCGCCGAGGCCACGCCGTTCCGCGCCCCCAGCCCCAGCTGCATCGGGTATTCCGGCGACCCCTCAACCCAGACCTGGGCCAAGCCCCCCGCCTGATGGGCCGCAAAGGCCAAAGCATGGCCCGTCTGCACCGCATCCAGCCCCATCAGCCGGGATGCAGCCGCCGCCGCACCGAAACTGCCAAAGACCGAGGCCGCCCGAAACCCGCGCCCGGTCAGATCCTCGTCGAAATCCCGGCCGATCCGGCACAGGGCCTCATAGCCCAGGATCACCGCATCCAGAAAGGCCCGCCCCTCCGCGCCCTCCGCCTCGGCCACGGCAAGGGCGGCGGCCATGACCGGCGCACCGGGATGCGAGGTCGAGGCCGGATGCGTGTCATCCTGGGATCGGCCATGAAACAACGCGCCATTGGCGAAGGCCGCGACCTCAAGCGCCACACGCCCGCCGCCCTCCAGCAGGCTGGCCTCTGCCGGTTGTCCATGAAAGGCCCTGGCATAATCCGAGGCCACCCGCGCGCGCCCCTGCGCCGACAGCGCCACGCACAGGTTATGGATCAGGCTGATCCGGGCGCGATCCCGCGCAGCAGCAGGGATCGCTGCGCTTGGCGTTTCGGCAACAAAGCGGCCCAGTCTGGCGGTCAGGCCTTCATCCATGGCTCAATTCTCCGGGGTGTAAAGGCCCTTGTCGGCGGCCATCCGCGCGGCCAGGGCGGCCAATGTATCCAGCGCCGGCGTGTCCAGCCCGGCGGCACGGGCGAAGGCCACCGGAGCCAGGGCAATCGCGGCGATCTCCATCGGGCGGCCGGCTTCATAATCCTGCAGGATTGAGGGCTTGTGCTCGGCAATATGGGCCAGCATCGCCTCCACATTAATTTCGGCCCGCAGATCATGGCCATGTGCATGAGCGATGGCAACGCCCTCGGCCACGATCCGGCGGTAGACTGTGGCAAGGGCCGGATCATGCCGCACGATTGATGATTTGTTCCGCGAAATCAAAGCGATGATTGAGCCACCCATATTGTACATCAGCTTTGACCAGACCACGCGCCGGATGTCCGCTACCGGCGGCGCAGCGATGCCCCCGTCCTCAAAGGCCTGGCGCAACGCCACCAGCCCCGGCACCTGCTGTGGCAAGACCCCGCCCAGATCAATCCAGTTGCGTCCAGGCGAACGGCACTCGACCACGCCCGGCGCGCTCAGGCCATTGGCCGAGTAAATGCTACCGCCAACCAGATTTTCCGGCACGATATAATCCAGAAACACATCCGCCAGGCGAAAATCAGGCAAATCCGGCATGCTGTCCTGATGATCCAGCCCAACCGGATACCACCATGGAATGCCATTCTGAGGGAAAACCACCAGGGTTTGCGGACCAACCAGGGGGCGCAATGCCTCGGCAATGGCAGCAAGACCCGTGGCTTTTACACCAACATAGACCACATCCTGAACGCCAAGGCGGCTTGCCTCGGACGCGGCGGGCAGATGCACCGTATCCCGGCGATCCCCCTCGATCAGCGTCAAGCCATTCTTCTGGATCGCCTGCAGGTTCTTCCCCCGTGCGATCACAGAAACCTCATGACCCGCCTGGGAAAGACGCACCGCAAAGTGCCCCCCAGTGGCGCCGGCGCCGAATACCGTCAGCTTCATGCCAGTCCCTTTCAGCTGGCCGATCCGGCCCCGCATGGCTTGCTTGACACAGAATAACCGCCTCCATAAGCTCCGCAAGTACGAATATTTATTCGTGATACCGCATAATAAGACATTCAGAGACAGCAGGAAACAGTGATGGACGGTCCAAGCACCACGGCAGCGGCCGGAAAAACAGGGCCTCTGGCCGGCTATAAGGTGCTTGATCTGACCACGGTTGTCATGGGCCCGGCCGCCACGCAACTGCTGGGGGATCTCGGGGCCGAGGTGATCAAGGTCGAAGCCCCCGAGGGCGATTCCCTGCGCCGTATCGGCCCGGCCCGGCATGCCTCGATGGGCACGCTGTTCCTGCAGTCGAACCGCAACAAGAAAAGCATCGTGCTGGACCTCAAGGATCCCGCCGACAAGACCCGCCTGCTGGATCTGATCCGGGATGCCGATGCGCTGATGACCAATATCCGCCCCAACGGGCTGAAGCGGCTGGGGCTGGATTACGGGCCGGTTGCCGCGATCAACCCCGCCATCATCTATTGCGCCATGGTCGGGTTCGGATCCGATGGGCCCTATAGCGGGCAGGCGGTCTATGACGATCTGATCCAGGCGGCGGCGGGCATGTCGGGGTTGTTCCGCGCGGTTGACGGCCAGACCCGCTATGCGCCGCTGAACATCTGCGATCGGGTGACGGGCCTTTATGCCGCCATTGCCGTCCTTTCCGCGCTGGTGCATCGCGCCGCCACCGGGCAGGGTCAGGAAATCGAGGTGCCCATGTTCGAGACCATGGCCAGCTTCATCCTGGCCGACAACATGGGCGGGCGCAGCTTTGTGCCCCCCTTGGGTGAAGCCGGCTACAAGCGCCTTCTGTCGCGGTTTCGCGGCCCCTACCCCACGGCTGACGGGCATCTGGCGTTGGTCGTCTACACGGATCGCGACTGGCAGCGCTTCACCGATCTGGTCGGGCAGCCAGAGATCCTGAGCGACCCACGCTTTGCCACCCAGGCGACCCGAACCGAGCATGCCGAGGCCTGCGGGCAGTTCCTGGCCGAGGTGCTGCCCGCCCGCAGCACTGCCGAGTGGATCCCCCTTCTGCGCCAGATCGACATCCCCTGCGCGCCGGTCAACAGCCTTGAAGACCTGTTCATCGACCCGCATCTGCAACAGGTAGGCCTGTTCGAGGAACATGATCACCCGACAGAGGGCCGGATCACGATGACCCGCCCCCCGCTGAAATTCAGCGCCACGCCACCGTCAATCCGTTCATTGGCGCCCAATCTGGGGCAGGATGCCGGGGCGGGGTTTTCCAAAAACAAATAAATATTATACTTATCAATATATTATCATTCTGGACAGGGATAACTGAGGCACCCGGGCTGGACACAGTGAAAGACCCACGGGCCATTATGCCCCAAAGGCCCCACGTCATCAGTGCACCACGAATCCAGACCCCTGCCGGAAGAGGGCCAGGACCGTCCTGCCTGACCTGAGCGCTGTACGTTCTTGACCACCTCTTGGCCTGAAAGTCGGGCTGCAAGGCGTCTGCAAATCCCGGGGCACATCATGGGGACAGGCAAAAGCACTGCCCATGCCGCACCCTTCCTTCAGCACCAAAGTCGGACAATCGCCGGGCCGGGGACAGACAGGCCTCCGCTGCGGCCCAGTACCCCAACAGGGGCAAAGGAATAACCGCCTTCGTCACGCCCCACCGGCGGATGACAAACACGGCATTGCGAAATACCAAGAGGCCCGGCACGATGCCGCCAGTCAGCAATGGTCAGGACATGAGCCAATACCTCACCCATGCGCAGTTTTTGCAGCGTCTTCTGCTCAAGGGCCGATTGCGGCAATTACAGATGGTGGTCAGCGTCGCGCAGGCCGGCAGCATGCAGCAAGCAGCCCGTGATCTGGCCATATCCCAACCCTCAATCACCAAGGCCGTAGCCGAGCTGGAAACTGATCTCGGCATGGCCCTGTTCGAACGCCACGCCCGTGGCATGCGTCTGACCCGCAGCGGCGCCCGTATCCTGCCCGACCTGCAGCGCATCCTCGATTCCACCGACCGCTTCGCCCAAGCCGTCGCGGCGCAACACGATGCCGGGTCCTCGATCCTGCGGGTGGCCTCGGTCGCGGCCGGGATCAGCGGGGTGCTGGCCGGACATGCCCCCTCTTTTTGCCGCGACAATCCCGATATCGTACTGAGTATTGATGAAATAGATGGCCGACAGATCCTGAACTGTGCAGCCCGGGACGAGTTCGACATCTTCATCTGCCGCACCCCCGAAACCACCCCTGAGGGCTGGATCTTCACCCCGGCTGAACCGGATGAACATGCGATCCTCGCCGCGCCTTCGCATCCACTGACAACGGCCGCCAACGTAACCCTGGAGGCCCTGCACGCCTGTACCTGGCTGATGCCCCCCGCCGGTGTCCCTGCCGAAGCCCTGCTCGCCGAGATCTTCGCAGGCTACCCGCCCCTGCGCATGGCACAGCTGCCCACCCGATCACGAACGATGAACCGGGCTTCGCTACAGCAACTGGGGCTGGTCTCGATTGCGCCTCTCAGCATTTTTCGATCCGAACTGGAAAACCGTACCTTGGCCCGGATCGACTTTGCCTTGTCCAGCAAAATGCCACCGCTGGGGGTGCTTCGGCCCAGGGTCTCGACCGGCACGGCGATGGACAGGTTCTGCGCCTTGTTCCCACCCAGCCAGACACCCGCTTCCTGAATGCGCGCGGCTCAACGGGCCAGAAAGGCGTCGACAAGACGGGGGGCCTCGCCAATCGCGGTTTCGGGATCGGGCAGCACCACGCCGTCAAAGCGCGGATCACCTGCGATCACCTGGGCCAGGCTCAGCCCGTCGGCACGCATCCGTGCGGCCACCTCTTGCATCACCTCATGGGCCGTGCGGCGACCAACGCGACCGGCCAACTGGACGGTGACCGCCTCGGTGTAGATGGCGCCTTGGGTGCGGTCGATATTGTCACGCATGGTTTGAGGGTGCACGATCAGGCGATCCAGCAGCGCCTCGGCACAAGAGGTCAACTGCCCCATATCCAGACACATCTGTTCCACCGCCCCAAGGTGAATGGCCGAGTCCCGTTCATGGATGGTCACCACCCATTCCAGCAACACGGGCAGCACTGCCGAGATCTCAGGTGCACGGGACTGGATCTCGATGCACAGAGTCGGATTAACCTTGTGGGGCATGGTCGAAGAGCCCACGGCACGGTTGCGGATCGACAGTTCGGCAATGTCATCGCCCTGAAGAAGAAAGATTTCCTGCGCAATGCGCTGAAAGCCACGGGCGGCGATGGCCAGGGCAGCGGCGAATTCCGCAAAGATATCCTGGGCACCCTTGCTGTCGGCCGGATCCGGCACTCCCAGACCCAGTCGCTTCATTACCCGACGCTCGACCTCGGGTCCAAGGGGGCCCATTGCCGCATGGGTTCCGACCGCGCCACTCAGCACAGCCGTGGCAAAGCGCGCCCGCCAGTCGGCCAAACGTGCGCGATCCCTGTCAAGTTGGCTGGCCCAGGCGCTGACCTTGTAACCGAAGGTGATCGGCAGCGCATGGCGCCCCAGAGTCCGCCCAATCATCGGCGTGGCCCTGTGCGTTGCGGCCAGCCCCGCCAGCCGCCCCCTGATCCGGCCAAAGGCCTGATCCAGCACGACAGCCGTGTCATGCAGCGTCAGGACCGTCACGATACGAAAGATATCCGCCGTAGTGGCCCCGAAATGCAGCCATTCACGCCCTTCTGCCGCGATCTGATCGCCAAAGGCCTCAAGAACCGCCACCATGGGGTGCCCGACCCTGGCGCGGTGACAATAGACCGCCTCGGGGGTCGGTGCGGAGCTGCATGCGATCGCCCGTGCCGCCGCCTCGGGAACCAGATCCAATTCGGCCTGAACCTCGGCAAGTGTCGCTTCAACACGGGTGATCCGCGCCAGTACTGCGTTGGGGGCGAACAACGCCGCAATGGCCGCACGGGTGCCCTGGGGATCAAGGGCAGATCTGTCGTCCAGCATGGGAATCTCCGAACTCAGGGGCGGGGCATCATCACCGAAGGCAGCCATGTGGACAGCGTCGGGACAAACGTGACAGCCAGCAGCAACAGCACCATCAACAGGAAGAAGGGCAAGGTGCCGCGCAGAACCTCATTCACCGGGCGACCAGTGACATTGGACATGACGAACAAATTCAACCCGATGGGCGGCGACAGCAGGGCCAGCTCGATGTTGATGACCATGACCACGGCGAAATGTTCCGGCGCGATGCCGATCTGGTGAATGACCGGCGCAACCACCGGCACCACGATCAGAATGATCGCCACCCCTTCCAGGAACATCCCCATGACCAACAGGATCACGTTCAGCACCAGCAGGAATTGCCACGGCTTGAGCCCACTTTCGATGACCAGTCGCGCCAGATCCTGCGGAATGCCCGACCGGATGATCCAGGCAGACAGCAGCGAGGCCCCGATCACGATCACCACCACAACGGCCGTGCGATCCACCGCGTCAACGAAAAATCCGGCAATGGTCCGGGCGCTGCGCGCGCCGTAGAACAGAACGACAACCAGCAGCGCGACCACCGCCCCCAGCACAGCTGCCTCGGTCAGGGTGACGAAGCCCCCATACAAACCGCCCAGGATCACCACCGGGATCAACATGGCCGGCAGGGCATTCAGGTTGTGGCGAGCGAACTCGGCCCGGGCGGGCAACGGCATGGGCGCACCGCCCACACGCCGGGCCATCACAAGGACATAGCCTGTGAAGAACAGCGCCTGCAGCAGGCCCGGGATCACTCCGGCCAGAAACAGCCTTGGGATAGAAGTCTCGGAAATCAGGCCGATCAGGATCAGGGGCAGGCTGGGCGGGATCAGAATCCCCAGGGTCGCGGCCGCTGCGGTCAAACCCATGGCGAAGCCGGGCTTGTAGCCCTTCTCGATCATCATCGGCACCAGCAAGGACCCCATGGCCAGCGCCGTGGCCACCGAGGATCCGTTGATCGCGGCGAAGATGGCTGTCGCGGCAATCCCGGCCAGGGCAAGCCCACCCGGCAACCAGCCGATCCAGGTGATCGCCGCCTCGAACAGCGCCCGGGCCACGCCGCCGCCACGCATCAGCACCGCCGCCAACAGGAAGAAGGGGACCGAAACCAGCGCTGGCGAATTCAGGTGATCCACCACATGCTGGGCGATTCCAGCCACCGATTTTCCATCAAGCAGCAGAAAGCTGGTCGCCGTGGCGGTCAGCACCAGATAAATGGGCACACCAAGCGCCAGAAGCACCACAACCGCAACGCAGCCAACCAGAAGAGCAACAAGGGTCATGGGATCAATCCGTCAGATCAATGGCTGAAAACGCAGGCCGCCCGGTCACAAGATCAAACGCCCGCTCGATCAGGAACAGAAGTTGCAGGGCAAAGCTGACCGGCAAGGCCGCGTAATAGATCCACAGGGGCACACGCAGGGTGCTGACCGATCGCTCACCCCACATGATCGCCTCAGCCACCACCTTCCAGCCCGACCAGACCAGAAACAGACTGAGCCCAAAGGCCAGCACCAGCGACAGGGCCTCGGCCAGACGTGCCGCACGGGGGGCCAGACGCTCAGCCAGGAAATCCACCCGGATATGGGCCGCGCGGCGCACAACCCTTGCCGCGCCCAACAGCACCGCCCAGATAACCAGATAGATGACAACCTCACCGACCCAATCCAGGGCGATACGGGCCGAGACATAGCGCCCGGCCACGCCCACAAGCGACAGGATCAGCGCCACCGCGAAGAGGACGGCAACCGCCCCCGCCACGCAGGCATCGACCAGACCAAACAACCGTTTCATTTCAAGGCGTCCCGCGCCAGATCCAAAACATCGGGGCTGATCTTCAGATCCTTGATCAGCTTGTCCTGGGCCGGCTCAAGGCGCGCACGCAGAGCGGCCGCTTCCTCGGGAGGCTGCTCAACAAATATCATGCCGGCCGCTTCCAGCGTGGCACGGGCATCGGCCTGCTGTTTGGCGGCGGCGGCACGTTGACCGGGCACGAACTCGGCCCATGTATCGCGAAACATCTGCTGTTGCTCGGCGGAAAGCTGGCCCCAATAATCGCGGCTGACGATCGGCATGTAATACCCGATCACCATGCGGTTGGTGTAGGCATAGCGCAGCCCGGATTCATGCAGCGATGCCTGCAGGACTGACACGTTGGATGACACAATCGCATCCACCGTGCCCTGCTGCAGGGCCAGCGGCACATCCGTGTAGGGCATCGACACCGGGTTTGCACCCAGTTCTTCAAGATAGGCCACAGCACCGACCCCGCCAGGATGACGGGTTTGAAGGCCTCGGAAATCTTCCAGGGAATTCAACGGGGTTTTGGTGGAATAGGTATTGATCTCGCCCAGAATATACCAACCGATCATCGCCTCGACGCCCATCTTTTCACCCAGCATGGCAGTCAGGCGCTGACCCAGCGGCCCATCGACCACGGCATTCATCTGATCCGAGGTCAGCCCGGCGAACATGGGCAGTTCCGTCAGCACCAGATTCTGCTCGATCCGGCTGAGCGGCGCAGTCGAGACAATCGCCATCCCGGCATCGCCCCGCGCGACCGCACGGCCGGCATCGCGGCTGGAATAGAGCTGGCCGGAATCGAAGATCTCCACCGTCAGCTCTCCGTTCGAGCGCTCAGTCAGCGCCTCGGCAAAGTGGCCGACATAGACATTGCGCATATGGCCCGGCGGCGTATCCAGGGTGATGGTCAGCTTTGGCCCTGCCCAAACAGCCCCGGTGGTCAGCGTGGTTGCGGCCGTCAGAATAGCGGCCATCAAAAGGCGCGATGTAGTCATGTCTGTCCTCCCATAGCCGGGCACCGACCCGGTGACGCGACTTTAGGGAAAGGGATGATAGCTGAAAAATAGATACTTCGCCAATCTGATAGACATTGGCTATAGCTCAAGATCCTCAGCTGAGAACCAAGCCACTTCTCTGCAAGTGTCTTGGAGTCACTGATGGAAAAATACAAAACATTTCAAATTTCTACCTTGCGGCCAGCCATCACAGCAAATGCCAGCCTGCCGCTTGTTGCCCAGGCGATAGAACAGGGCCCAACATGACAGGAGCGCCCCATCAGCAGTTGATCTGGCGCGCCACATGGTCGACAAAACAGAGCAGCCGTTCCCCCGCCCCGTCCGGAGACCCCATGGCCAAGCCAGACAGCCTGTTCACCCTGTTCCAACGATCCTGGCGGCGCAAGGGCAAGGTCGATGATCATGTGACCACGGATCCTGGCGATGCCGCCTTCGCCCGGGCGATGGACCAGCTGCAAAGCGCCCTGCCCCCGGCTGTGAATGTGGTCGGCAACGCCGCCAGCCTGCTGGATCGGCCTTATGGCCCGATCATCGACGCGGTACCGACCATCCGCTTCAACAGCGCCCAGATCCAGGATCCGGCCGCCCAAGGCAGCCGCTGGGATTTCGTCGCCACCTCGAACGAGGACACCCTGGCCCATTACGCCAAGACGCCTCCCGCCTTTCACACGCTGCTCTTCACACCCTATTTCGACCTGCATCTGGATCGCCCTGGCCATCACCCCCTGCCGGTACCGGTGCTGGTCTATCCGATCCGCCTGTCGCTTCAGTTGATGGCCAAGCTGCGCGCCCGGCCCACGACCGGCATGCAGATCCTCTGGCTGCTGGATGCGCTGGGGCGGCGCGAAGTGGGCATCTTCGGTTTTGACTGGAAACGCACACCCACTTTTTACGATCCGAAACGTGACCGCGACCCCCACAACCATTTCGGTGAGATGATGCTGGCGCGGCGGCTGATTCGCCGCAACCGCTGGGTCCTGCACCGCTGACCCCAGGCCCGGGGACACCCCGGGCCATGGGAAGAAGCTGCGTTATTCCGGGGTCCAGCCGCCGATGGCCTTGACCTCCAGGAAATCTTCCAGCCCGTATTCGCCGCCCTCCCGGCCGATACCGGATTGCTTGACACCGCCAAAGGGGCTGCCCGGCGACCGCGGCACGCCGTTGATCTCGACCATGCCCGAGCGCAGGCGCCGCGCCACGCGGTTGGCCCGCGCCCCATCGCCGGACTGGATGTAGTTGGTCAGCCCATAGGGCGTATCATTGGCAATGGCGATCGCCTCGTCTTCGCTGTCAAAGGGCAGGATCGAGAGAACCGGGCCAAAGATTTCCTCGCGCGCGATGGTCATCTCGTTGGTCACATCGGCAAAGACCGTGGGCCGAATGAAATAGCCACGATTGGTGCCCTCGGGACGCCCCGGGCCACCGGCGGCCAGACGGGCGCCTTCGCGGATCCCCGTCTCGATCAGGGCCTGAACCTTCTCGAACTGCACGGCGCTGGCCACGGGGCCGATATGGCGTCCTTCTTCACTGGCAGCAGAAACGGCAGTGGTTTCGGCCGCCCGCACCGCCTCGGCCACCGCGCTTTCATAGCGTGACCGTTCCACCAGCATCCGCGTCGGCGCGTTGCACGACTGGCCGGTGTTGTTAAAGCAATGGCGCGCCCCCCGGGTCACGGCCTTGTCATCGGCATCGGCGAAGATGATGTTGGCACCCTTGCCGCCCAGTTCCAGCGTCACCCGCTTGATCGTATCGGCCGCCGATACGGTGATCGCCCGCCCCGCACGGGTCGATCCGGTGAAGCTGACCATATCCACATCGGGATGTGCGGACAGGCGGCTGCCCACCCCCGGCCCATCGCCATTGACCAGGTTGAAGACACCGGCGGGAACGCCCGCAGCATCGCAAACCTCGGCAAAGATCATCGAGGAAATCGGCGCGATTTCCGACGGTTTCAGCACCATGGTGCAGCCCGTGGCCAAGGCCGGCGCGACCTTGAGCATCACCTGGTTCATCGGCCAGTTCCACGGGGTGATCAGCGCACACACCCCGATCGGATCCAGCAGGATGCGGTCGCTGTCGGCACCATGGGGCAGCCGGCGTTCGAATTCGAACGCTTCGAGGCTGCGGATAAAGGCCCCCAGATGGGACTTGCCGGCCCCGACCTGCGAACTGCGGGCCAGATCAATGGGCGCCCCCATTTCCTGACTGATCGCCTCGGCGATGTCATCGGCCCGGGCGTTATAAGCCTCTTGCAAGGCCCGCAGCAGATCCAGACGTTCCGCCTTGGTGCTGCGTGACCAGCTGTCAAAGGCGCGTTTCGCAGCGGCCACGGCAGCGTCGGCATCGGCCTCACCGCCCAGGGAAATAACGGCAAAGGCCTCTTCTGTGGAGGGATCGACCACCTCCAGATCGCGCCCCGCCCGGGGGGCAACCCAGGCCCCATCAATATAGAATTCGCGTTTCTCGATCATTGTTGCGCTCCTCAACGGAAGAATTTGCGCCAGAGTGTCATCCCCCCGAAACACCCGCAAGCAGGATCTGGCAAGATCTCGCGGATGTCGTATGTATAAGCGGACACAAACCTACGGAGGAGATACCCCATGTCCTTGCGCATCAACGACACGGTTCCCGATTTCACCGCCCAGACCAGCCAGGGCGAGATCCGGTTTCACGACTGGATCGGCGACAGCTGGGCCATCCTGTTCAGCCACCCCAAGGATTTCACCCCGGTCTGCACCACCGAATTCGGGGCCGTAGCCCAGCTGGACGCCGAATGGAAAAAACGCGGCACCAAGGTGATCGGCGTCTCCGTGGACGGGGTCGAAGATCACAAGAAATGGATCGGCGATATCGAAAAGGTCGGCGGCGCAGCCGTGTCCTTTCCGATCATCGCCGATGAGGGGCTGGCCGTATCCAAGGCCTTCGACATGCTGCCCGCCGAGGCCTATCTGCCTGATGGCCGCACCCCCGCCGACAGCGCCACGGTGCGCGCGGTCTTCATCATCGGGCCGGACAAGAAGCTGAAACTGTCGATGACCTACCCGATGACCGTGGGCCGCAACTTCGCCGAGGTCCTGCGCGCCCTGGACGCCCTGCAAACCAGCGCTGGCCATAATGTCGCCCTGCCGGCCAACTGGGCGCCAGGCCAGGACGTGATCATCCCGACCTCGGTCAGCGATGCCGATGCCAAGGCCAAATTCGGCGATATCGAAACGCTGCTGCCCTATCTGCGCAAGGCCAAGGCCCCGTCCTGAGCGCCGTCCTGAGCGCCGTCCCCATCGAACCAAAAAGCGCCGCCATGGGAGGGACCATGGCGGCGCTTATGCTCAACCCGGGGGGGATTGAGGAAACGTAAGAAAGATCAGCCGACGAAGATGCGGCGGATCAGGTCTTCGCGGTTCAGACCGCGACGGGCCAGTTCGTCATCGGACATGGCCGACAGACGCTGGTACAGTTTCAGCTTGGCGTTGTTTTCGCCAACCATCACAAGAAAGTTCCACAGGCCACGGAAGGGGGCACCGAGGGCGGACAGAAGACCGGCAGGTGCGGCGGACTGGGGGGTGGTATCAAACGAAGCCATCGTGATTCTCCTGGTACTAAGCAATGTCGTTGATCCCAACATACGCAGTCTTGCGGCCTTGAGTACTGGGCTATCGGTCAAAGCCGCTATGCGTGTGCAGCATAAATGCTGCGTTGCAACAATGAATATAAAACAATCATTTACACTTCAAAACTTGTGCAGCCTGCGAACTGTTCAATCCGACACCCTGGCCGCTGGACATCCCTAAAAGGGACAAGGCGCATGCAGGTTGACCCCCTGCCCGCCATCGGGATGGCGTAGCCGCAGCCGCTCGGCATGCAACATCAGGCGTGGGAAATCGCGTGCAGGACCCGTAGCATAAAACGGATCCCCCAGAATCGGGTGGCCGATCTCACGCATATGGACACGCAATTGATGGCTGCGGCCCGTCTGCGGCATCAAGCGCATCCGCGTGGTGTGCCCCTCGACCCTCTGCACCCGCCATTCCGTCACCGCCGGCTTGCCCTTGTCGAAATCCACCATTTGCAGCGGCCGGTTCGGCCAATCGACGATCAACGGCAGATCGACCCTGCCGCTTTTGCCCTCGACCACGCCCCAAACCCGGGCCACATAGGTTTTCGCCAGTTTCCGACGCTCGAACTGAAGGCCCAGATGGCGCTGCGCGTGGCGGGTCAGCGCGAAGACGATCACACCCGATGTATCGCGATCCAGCCGGTGAACCAGCAACGCCTCGGGGAAAACCGCCTGCACCCGCGTCAGCAAACAATCGGCCAGATGCGCCCCCTTCCCCGGAACGGACAGTAGACCCGAGGGCTTGTTGACCGCCAGAATCTCATGATCGTGCAAAATTATGTCCAATGGATCATGGGGCGGATCATAATCTGTACTCACACCCCGATTTCCGTTATCCAGGAACCGGACCAGTCCATGATCGCCGACGATTGCATCCGCTTTTCTCCGTGAAACCCCGAAAAGGAAACCGATTGGTAAGGGCTCGGCCTTAGCCTGTCAAAGCATGCCGGAGGACTGACAAAATGGATATTTTCGAAAAGCTGACCGGGGGCCCGGCGCCCGTCCTGATCCTGACCCCGGACGGGCAACGGATTGATGCCGCAGCAGCCATTGCCTTCAAGGACCGGATGCGCCAACTGACTGCAACCGGACCGGACCGTGTGGTTCTGGACCTTTCGGCCGTGCAGTTTCTGGACAGCAGCGGGTTGGGCGCCATTGTCGCCTCATTGAAACAGATGCGCGATGGGCAGACACTGGAACTGGCCGGCGCCCGCGACATGGTGGCCAAAGTGCTGAACCTGACCCGGATGGACAAGGTGTTCCGCATCCATGACAGTGCCGACTTTCTGGATGGCGGGATGCCGGTCTGACGCCATGGGACACGCCCGGCCCAGCCCCCCAAGATGGGAGGTCAGATGCCCCTCGACACCGCTGGACGTACGCGATGCCCTGATCGCGGCGGTCGGCTGGATGGAAACACGGCAACTGTCCGATGATATCCGCGGCCGGGCGGAACTGGTGCTTGCGGAGGTCTGTAACAATATCTGCGAACATGCCTATCAGGGCAAAGCCCAGGGCCACATTCGCATCCGCCTGCGGGCTGCTGCCCCGGTGCTGCTTTGCATCGTTGAGGACGATGGCATGGCGATGCCCGACAATGCCCCCCCCGTCCCCGAAGCGCGCCCCCTGCCCGATGACCGCGATGCCCTGCCCGAAGGCGGATTCGGCTGGTCGCTGATCAAGATGCTGGCCTCGGATGTCCGGTATTGCCGCCTGGCGGGGCGCAACCGCCTGGATTTCACCGTCTCCGACATCCCGCCAGACGGCTAACACCGTTCGTTGCGGTGCCGCCGGTCAGTTCAGCTGTGCCTGCAACGGATAAGAACCGTTCTCGAATTCGCCGAACATCTCATGAATATTAGGGTGCTCGATGGGTTCCCCGCTGAGATCGGGCAGCAGGTTTTGTTCCGAAACATAGGCGACGTAATAGCTCTGATCATTTTCGGCCAACAGGTGATAGAACGGCTGGTCGCGCGCCGGGCGGCTGTCCTCGGGGATCGAGGCATACCATTCCTCGGTATTCGAAAACTCGGGATCGACATCGAACACCACCCCGCGAAACGGATGTTTCCGGTGGCGGACAATCTGCCCAAGCTTGAATTTGGCCTGCGTTTTCAGCATCGGTTTGCAACCTTTCGCTGCGCTTAGTAGACGAAATGCGGGGAGGGTGTCCATGCGCGCAAGCGCCGATAGATAATAGGTGATTGATCGTGTCGCAATTCCTTACGGTGATGGAAATTGTCGCCCCGGTCTTCATCCTGGGAGCCATCGGCTACAGCTGGGTCCGGCTGGGTCATGAATACCGGCTGGAATTCGTCACCACCCTGGCGATGACCCTGTCGACCCCCTGTCTGATCTTTACCGCGCTGATGAAGTCCGACATCGACCCCGCCGCCCTGACCGAGCTGTCGGCCGCCGCCATTGTCGGCTATCTGGCCCTGACCCTGGTGATGGCGGCCCTGGTCTACGGCACCCGGCTGCCCGTTCGCAGTTATCTGGCCCCGCTGATCTTCGGCAATACCGGCAATGTCGGCCTGCCGCTGGCCCTGTTCGCCTTTGGCGAAACCGGCCTGAGCTATGCGGTTGTCATCTTCGCGGTCATGGCCGTCTGGTCCTTTACCTTCGGTGTCTGGGTCGTGTCGGGGGGCGGCAGCGTCCTGAAGGTGCTGCGCGAACCCATCGTGGCCGCCTCGCTGCTGGGGGCCCTGTTTCTCTGGCAAGGGTGGCAAACCCCTGTCTTCCTGACAAACGCGCTGGATCTGATCGGCCAAATCGCCATTCCGATCATGCTGATTACCTTGGGCGTTGCCGTGGCCCGGTTGCGCCCCGGGCGCCTGGGCCGTGCCGCCTGGTTGTCCGCAGCGAAATACCTGATCTGCATCGCGCTGGCCTGGACCATCGCCCGGCTTTTCGGCCTCGACCAGGTGGCAACGGCCGTTATGGTGATGCAATTCGCCACCCCCATTGCCGTCACATCCTACATGCTGGCCGAAAAATACGAGGCCGATTCAGATTCCGTGGCCGGGTTGGTCGTCGTCTCCACGATCATGGCGGTCGCCGTTTTTCCCGTCTTGCTGGCCATTTTTGTCTGACCCTCGGGCGAATGTGATGAACAGAGCGGGTTTTTCCGTTTCAGCCGCACCCGAGTTTCCCTATTGTGGAAAAAAACACAAAGCGTGAGGCCGAAATGAGCAGTCGACTCAGCGCACTGATGCTGATCCTTCTTCTGGCCGCCTGTGGCGGCGGAAAATCACCCCCGCGTGATCTGGACAATGCGTGCAGCATCGTCGCGCAACGCCCCAGCTATTTCCGGGCGATGCAAAAAGCGGAAAGCAAATGGGGGGTGCCGATCCCCGTGCAGATGGCCACCATCCATCAGGAAAGCAAGTTTGACAGCAATGCCCGCACCCCACACCAGTTTGCCCTGGGGGTGATCCCGATGGGGCGCCAGTCCTCAGCCTTCGGCTATGCCCAGGCGCTGGACGGCACCTGGGACGATTACCTCCGTTCAACCGGCCGGCGCGGGGCGCGGCGGAACAATATCAACGACGCCACCGATTTCATGGGCTGGTACATGAACCAGACTACCCAGCGCAACGGCATCTCCAAATCCGACGCGCGCGGCCAGTATCTGGCCTATCACGAAGGCCATGCCGGCTATGCCCGAGGCAGCTACAAATCCAAGCCCTGGTTGTTGCGGGTTGCCAACAACGTCTCAGCACGGGCGGCCGTTTATGAACGCCAGTTGCTGGCCTGTCGCCTGATCTGAACCGTCATCTGGTCCGCGCAATCAGCCCGATGTCGAACAGGGTGTTTGGCAGATCGGTGCGGGCCTCGAACGGATCCAGGATCGTGCGGGTTTGTTCCCCCGATTGCGCCGTGATCACCCATTCCGCCAAGCGGATCGGATCCGTTTCGAAATACAGCCGGATCGTTCCGTATTCCGGATGGTCGCGATCCTGCGCCTCGACGATGGTCATGTTGCGATGGGTGCCGATTCCGGTGATCATCGACGCCCGGGTCAGATCGACATTGCGGGCCAGGATCAGCGCCAGCGGCGTCCGGCTGAGGGGGAACTGCTGGGGTTGGCCGCTGGCCCGCCCGTCAAAGACCGCCAGCTGTCCACCGCCGGCGACCACCAACGCATCCTGATTGGGCGGGTCGTATTCGAACCGCGCGCGTCCCGGCCGCCGGATCGACACCAACCCGGCAGACTGCGTGCCATCGGCATTGATCTGTGTAAAGCGGGCGGTGACACTGGCAATGCCATCGACATAGGCGGACAGCTCGGTCAGCGTGGCGCGCTGTTGCTGGGCCATCGCCGGCAAAACCGGTGTGGTGCCAAGGGCCGCACTGATGGCCAGAATGAAATCGCGTCTGTTCATGAGCACCACGTTACGCGCAGCCGCCCAAAGGTCCATGCCCCGCGCCCTGCCATAACGAAGATGTGCAGCCACGCGAGGCCCCACCCTATTGTTCCGGCACCAGGATTTCCCGCTTGCCCACATGGTTGGCGGGGGTCACCAGGCCGTTATCCTCCATCTGTTCGACCAGACGCGCCGCCTTGTTATAGCCGATCGCCAGTTTGCGCTGGATGTAGGAGGTGGAACATTTGCGGTCCTGGATGACCACCTGAACGGCCTGATCATACAGGGCATCTTCGCCGCTGGTGTTCCCGCCCAGGCCCAGGACCAGATCGATATCCTCGGCTTTTTCGTCATCGACCCCATCGGCCACCCCCCCGACATAATCAGGCGGACCATTGGCCTTGAGGCAGGTCACCACTTCCTCGACCTCTTCATCGGAGACAAAGGGACCATGGACACGGACGATCTTGGCGCCGCCGGCCATGTACAACATGTCGCCCTGGCCCAGAAGCTGCTCGGCGCCCTGTTCGCCCAGGATCGTGCGGCTATCGACCTTCGATGTCACCTGGAAGGAAATCCGGGTGGGGAAGTTCGCTTTGATCGTGCCGGTGATCACATCGACGGATGGCCGCTGGGTAGCCATGATCAGGTGGATCCCCGAGGCCCGCGCCATCTGCGCCAGACGCTGGATGCAGGCCTCGATTTCCTTGCCGGCGACCATCATCAGATCGGCCATCTCATCGACGATGACCACGATGTAAGGCAGGCTCTGGGGCTCGAACTGCTCGGTCTCGAAAATCGGATCGCCGGTTTCATCGTCAAAGCCGGTCTGCACCGTACGGCTGAACATCTCGCCCTTGGCCAAGGTGGCCCGGACCTTGCCGTTGTAGCCCTCGATGTTGCGCACGCCCATCTTGGACATCTTGCGATAGCGGTCCTCCATCTCGGCGACCACCCATTTCAGTGCCACAACGGCCTTCTTGGGATCGGTGACCACCGGCGACAACAGATGCGGGATGCCATCATAGACCGACAGTTCCAGCATCTTCGGATCGATCATGATCAGTCGGCATTCATCCGGGGTCAGCTTGTAGAGAAGCGACAGGATCATCGTGTTGATCGCCACCGATTTCCCGGATCCGGTAGTCCCGGCGATCAGCAGGTGGGGCATCTTGGCCAGGTTGGCCACCACCGGCTCGCCACCGATATCCTTGCCCAGGGCCAAGGGCAGGCGCAGCTTGCTGTCACCGAAATCGCGGGCAGACAGGATTTCACGCAGCAGCACCATCTCGCGCCGTTCATTGGGCAATTCGATCCCGATGACCGACCGCCCCGGCACCGTCGAGACCCGCGCCGACAGAGCCGACATCGAACGCGCGATATCATCGGCCAGCCCGATCACCCGGCTGGCCTTCAGCCCCGGGGCCGGTTCCAGTTCGTACATGGTGACCACCGGACCCGGCCGGACCGAGACGATATCGCCCTTGACCCCATAGTCATCCAGCACGGTCTCCAGCATGCGGGCGTTTTCCTGCAACGCCTCATCGCTGAGATAGGTCTTCTCCACACCGGCCGGATCGCGCAGCAGGGTCAGCGGCGGCGGATCGTAGGCGCCTTCGTCCTCATCGCCGAACTGCAACGATGGCTGGGCCTCGGCCCGGGCCTGCCGCGACGGCTGGCTGCGGCGGATGTTGTGCTCCACCGCAGGTTTCTGGGCATCGAAGCGCGGGATCACCTCCGAAGCGACGGGATCTGGTACGACACCGGTATCGTCATCCGCATCGTAAAGATCAGGGTCAAAGGACACGGCATCCCCCTCGGTGTCCACGGCGGCGCGCGCGGTCGGGGACATCATCGCCGGGGTGGCATCATCCTGAGGGTTGCTGAACACCGGCGGTTCGCGTCGGGCCCGGGCCTGATCACTGCGCATGGTCCGCAGGCGTGCCCGGATGGCATCGTTGATCCGTGCGCGCACCCGATCCTCGCCCGGGACCTCGGGTTCGACATCCTCGGCCATCTCGTCCCAATCGCTTTCCGCCACTGGTGCCTTGTCGCCCCGCCGCGCGAACAGCCCCAACGAGGGCACAGACCCAAGGGCAATGCGCGGCCGGCTTGCCGGTTCATCGTCGAACACCTCTTCATAACCCGCACCATCGTCCAGGGGATACTCGGCCGCGACAGCACCGCGCCGCGCGACACGGGCAGACAGGCGATGCCGGGCCCGCGCCGCCCCCCGGCCCATGCCGGCGGCCAGCTGATCATAGGCCTGCACCACGCCCAGCCCCATGAAGCGCCCGGCCGCGCGCAATTCGGCCCGGGTTGTCCCCAGGCTGAACAGGCCCATCGCAACCATACCCAGGGCCAGCCCCGCGGCCATCACCCGCAAACCGGTCACCGGATCGACGGGCAACAGGCCCAGCAAAACCCCCAGCGCCATGTCGCCGAACAATCCGCCCAGCCCAAAGCTGTGCCCCCAATCCGGCCCCGGAGGGTGGCTGGCCGCGTAAACAGCCGCCAAAGCGACAAAGATCGGCAGAAAGATGGCGCGCCCAAAAATCCGCTCGCCGCCCTTGTGCAAGGTCAGGCGACCGCCCCACCCCAGGGCGGCAATGACCAGCGCCCAGGCCCCCCGGCCCATGATCACGTTCAGCGGCGCGGCGATATAGGCCCCGAAATAGCCCAGCCAGTTCTGCGGCGCCTCACTGGACGTGCCCAGGAAACTGGGGTCCGACGGTGTGTAAGAGGCCAGCGCCAGCGCCAGCAGCACACCGGCCGCGATCAAGGCCAGCCCGATCAGTTCCTGCGCCCGGCGTTCCAACGCAGCCTGGGTGGCCGCATCGAAAAGCGGATCGCGCTGTCTGGTCTGAAAGGCCATCGCGTTACTCCTGTCCGTAAAGGCAATCGCGCAGCCGGCTCAGGCCGCGTTCCGTTTCGTCATGGGGGGCAACCAGCGCCACCCGCAAATAGCCTGCGCCCGGGTTCAGCCCGTTCACCGCGCGGCCCAGATAGGCACCGGGCAGCACACGCACCCCGGTTTGTGTCCACAGCTTCAGCGCCGCCGCTTCGCTGTCCGGCACTGGCAGCCACAGGAAAAACCCGGCCACAGGCGACAGATAGCCCGGCACATCGCTGAACAGCCGGTCGGCCAGATCAAACTTGGCCGCATAGAGACGACGGTTTTCCTGCACATGGGCCTCATCCGCCCAAACCCGGGCCGAAACCGCCTGAATGGGCGGCGGCAGCGGCGCACCGGCATAGGCCCGCAAGCGGCGAATGCGGATCATGCTGTCCGGCCCCGCCGCAACAAAGCCCGAGCGCAGCCCCGGCAGATTCGAGCGTTTCGACAGGGAATGGAACACCACCACCCGTTCGGGATCGGCGCCCCGCCGTTGCACGGCTTCCAAGGCGCCGGGGGGCGGCGGACCGCGGTAGATCTCGGCGTAGCATTCATCGGCGAAAATACGGAAATCATGCTTTTCGGCCAGATCCAGAAGGGTCAGCCAATAGTCCATGCCCGCCACAGCCCCCTGGGGGTTCGACGGCGAACAGACATAGGCGATGGCGACACGGTCCAGCACATCGGCCGACAGACTGGCATAATCCGGCAGAAACCCGGTTTCCGCCGTTGCCGGGACATAGACGGGTTCTGCCCCCGCCGCCCGGGCCGCCACGGCATAGACCTGATAGAACGGGTTCGGGATCAGCACCACGGGCCGTTTGCCCGCCTTGTCCTCGGGACACAGGGCCAGGGCGGCGGCGAACAACCCCTCGCGCGTGCCGTTCAGGGCCATGATCCGAGTGGCGGGATCGACCGTCACCCCATAGCGCCGCCCCAGCCAGCCCGAAATCGCCGTCAGCAGATCCGCCGTACCGTCATTGGCCGGATAGGACCCAAAGCCCGCCGCCTGCTCGGCAATCACCTGGGGCACCCATTCCGGGAAGGGGTGCTTCGGCTCGCCTATGGACATATGAAGAATATCGCCCCCCGCCGGGTGGGAGTCGAGAAGGCCGCGCAAACGCGGAAACGCGTAGGGCGGCAGGTCGGAAAAACGTTCCGGGTACTGCATTCTATCCGGTCTTGCCTATGTCGCCTCTGGCTTACGGGATCGTTTCGCCCCGTTTATCGACAGGATACAGGCAAGATCCCGCTCGGTCCAGCCCATGCTGTCACCTGCCCTTCCGTCCCCTTGCGGCCATCCGCCACGTGACGACACAATCCGGGACAAGGTGATGGACAACAGGGGCACACCAGTCATATTTCCACTATGGAACGCTATGATACGATCGTGATCGGTGCCAGCCTGAACGGTGCCAGCCTGGCCCTGGCCCTCACCGGGGCTGGTTTCTCCGTGGCACTGGTTGACCCGATGACCCCGGAAACCCAGGAAAACCCGCGTTTCGACGGGCGCAGCTACGCGCTGGCCCCCGCCTCGGTCAGGATGCTCGATGTGCTTGGCCTGTGGCAGGGGCTGGCAGAAAACGCCCAACCGATGCTGAAGATCGAGGCCAGCGATGGCCGCCCCGGCGAAGGCACGGCCCCACAGGTTCTCAGCTTCGATCACGCCGAACTGGAGGAAGGCCCCCTCGGCCAGATGATCGAAGACCGCCACTTGCGCCAGGCACTGCAAGCCAGACTGAAGACCACCCCCGACCTCACCTATCTGCCTGGCCGCCGGGTTGTTGCCCAGCGAACGGATGGACCTGCGGCCGAGGCCGATCTGGATGATGGCACATGCCTGAAGGCCGCAGTCATCGTTGGCGCCGATGGCAAAACCGGTCCCACGGCGTCCCGCGCCGGCATCCGGCGCACCGTCACCTCCTACCGGCAATCAGCCCTGGTCTGCGCCATCCGACACGCCCTGCCCCATCACGGCACGGCACATCAATTGTTCATGCCAGCCGGCCCTTTGGCCATCCTGCCCCTGCAAGGCAACCGATCATCCATCGTCTGGTCCGAAACCACCCGCCAAGCCAAAGAGATCACGAAACTGGACGATGAGAGCTTCCTTCAGATCCTGCGCCCACGTTTCGGCGACTTTCTCGGTGAGATCACATTGGAAGGCGATCGCTACAGCTATCCGCTGACCCGCAGCCTGGCCACCAGCTTCACCGCGCCCCGGTTGGCCCTGGTCGGTGATGCCGCCCGCGCGGTACACCCCTTGGCCGGTCAGGGATTGAATGCCGGACTTCGCGACGTCGCCGCCCTGGCCGAAGTCCTGACCGAGGCCCGCCGTCGGGGCGAAGATATCGGACGCACCGATGTTCTGACCCGTTATGCCCGCTGGCGCCGCTTCGACAGCACCACATTGGCCATGGCCACAACAGGATTCAACATTCTGTTTTCCAATGACAATCCGGCACTTCGCCTGGGCCGGGACCTGGGCATGGGGCTGGTCAACGCCTTGCCCGGCGTCAAACGCACCATCATGCGCGAAGCCGCCGGCCTGACCGGAGATCTGCCGCGTCTGATGGCCGGTCGCCCCA
>JBKDZR010000045.1:0-2302 GCA_047971485.1 Qingshengfaniella sp.
GACGATACCGGTTACAGCGGGCCAACGCTTGACCTGTCAGCCTATGCGACAGGCGGTTACAATTTTACCTTCGGGCCGGAATATCTGCCCGGTGGCATCACGTTCACGGCCGCGCCGGAGAATGGCGGAAACTCGGGTCATGGCTCGGTCATCGGTCAGGGGTCGTACAGCCTGTCGGGGAATGGGGATTTCGGCGGTGATGCGATTTATATCGGCGTCGATTCCGGCAGCGGCTATGCCGAGCTGAGCTTTGCCGCACCGGTGTCATCCTTCGGTGGCTATTGGAATTATGCGCCAAGCTATGGGGATGCCCCGACACTGAGCGCCTATGACAGTGCTGGTATTTTGTTGGGTGCATTTGATCTGGAGGATGTCGCGCCGATCTCGACCCCGGGTGTGTTCAACGGTTTTGCTTTCCGCGGCCTTGTCTCGGATACGACGGATATCTCTGCGGTGCGCTTCGGCGGCAGTTATATCCTGTTGGCGGCAACCCCCGACGGCACTCCGATGCCGATCGCCCCGGCCATCCCGCTGCCTGCGGGTTTCCCGCTGCTTCTGGGTGGGCTGTCGGTGTTTGGTTTGCTGCGGCACCGCCGCGCCAGCGCCTGATCGGCCTGCCTTAGCGTTCGGCGGGGAAGCGTTCCCGCGTGGCGCTTGCCTTGACCAGCCAGTCCTGTACGACTTGACGGGGATCGCAGCGGTCGGCTTTTTGCGGGCAGAGCAGATAATAGCCGAACTGGGTTCTGGCCGAGAGATTCGCCACCGGCCGTACCAACTGGCCCGCGTTGAGAAACCGGTCCGCCAGGTGCCACCACCCCAGCGCCAATCCCAGCCCGTTCACTGCGGCCTCCAGCGCATGGGCGTAGGTGTTGAAAACCGCCGTCTGATCCAGCTTTTTCACCGATTGGCCGGCTTGGGCCAGCCAGGTTTTCCAGGTCATCCATTCGGGGTGGTTGGCGGATACCTCGATCAGATCCAGGCCTGACAGGGCGGTGGGGTCGGCCGCTTCGGGGTGGGTCGCCAGGTAATCCGGCGAGCAAACAGGAAAGATGGTTTCGCCGAACAACAGCTGTGCATCGTATCCCGGCCAGTCGCCATTTCCGCGCAGGATCGCCAGATCGACGGTTTCGGACAGGCATTCCTGATCGCTGTCCGAGGCGACCAGCTTGATCCGCACATGTTTGTTGCGGGCGTGAAAATCCTGCAGCCGCGGCATCAGCCACAGCGATGCCACCGAGTTGGTCGCCGCCAGCGTGACCGGCCGGTCGGATTGTTCCACCACGATCTGGCGTGAGGCCTCGCGCAGGTCTTCCAGCGCGGGAAGGATCCGGTTGAGAAAGGAAATCCCCTGGGGGGTCAGGCTGATTGACCGATGTCCGCGCAGGAACAGCGGCACGTCGTAATGCAGTTCCAGAAGCCGCACTTTGCGGCTGATCGCCGTTTCGCTGATATTCAGCCGCTTTGACGCACCGACAAAGCTTTCGCACTTGGCTGCCGCTTCGAAGGCCAGAAGATAATCCAATGGTGGCAAAGAGATATTGGGTCTCGCCATGTCGAAGCGCTCCGTTGCCGCTAATTTTTTGAGGCAAAGCATATCAAAAAAAATCTCAGGAAAAAGGGCCAACTGCACCAGAATGACTGGCATTGCGCGGCAATTTGGCTAGGCAGCGCGGATTGGAATCGCGCTGTGCGCCCGGAGACCTCTGATGACCACCTTGCCTGTTTTTCCCGCTCCGTTCAGCCGTGCCGGTGTCGTGACCCCGGGCTTGCCGATTCTGCCTCCGGGGGTGGAACGGCACCCGGTGCCCGGTGGGGGCAGTCGCGCGGTTCAGATCGAACGGGGCGATGAGATCACGGTTCAGGATCGCGAAGGGCTGCAACCGGTCGAGGTGGTGTTCTTCGATCCCACCGGGCGATCCGATGCGGGCATGCTGGGCCTTGAGGGCGGGCGTGCGCCCGAGGGCCTGACCGCAGCGCTGGTCCAGGGGGCGTCGGGCCGGCGGGTCGCGCGGGCGCTGGAGGCGGCGGGCTTCAAGCTGGAAAATGCCGATGCCGCGCTGCTGTTTGCGGACGGATCCCATGCCGGCGACGTGCGCAGCTTCACTGCTGCCAGTGACGGGTTGCTGATCGTCTGTGCCCCTGGGGGGGCGATGGAGCCCCACGACCAGTGGGCCCCCAGCGAGGTGGTTCTTTATGTCCATCGGGCCAATCCGGCCCATATCCGCGATCGTCTGGCCCCGCCTGATCCACTGGCCGATCCGTTGCTGGACATCAACATCCAGCCCGGTCAGGCCCGCCCCTA
>JBKDZR010000046.1:0-11734 GCA_047971485.1 Qingshengfaniella sp.
CGCCACAACACAACCGGCACGCGTTCGGTGACCACGGCGGACAGGATGCCGCCGGGCTTGATGCGCAGGTCCACCGTCTCGACAGCGTCCAGTTTCAGCACCCGTTCGCGCAGCCTGTCCAGGTCGATATCGAAGCTTGAGGCCGGCAGATCGACCGGCAGCATCGCCCGCAATCCCTTGTCCACGGCGGGCGAGGCACCCTCGATGGTCATCATCCTGACCATGAAGGCGTCGCGATGCTGGATCTTGTCGACCACCCCGTCGATGCCGCCGACCAGATTGGCCCGGCGGGTATCGTCCGACAGCCAGACCCCGGCCACCAGCGCGGCCAGAAAGGCCGGGATGCCGATATGGACAAGCCGCCGCACCAGCGGCCGCAGCATCATCCGGTTCAGCCGATAGGCCAGACGCGAGGGCGCCGGATCGCGGCGCGGGGCGCGCTGCACCACCGGTTCGGGACGCAGCGGGGCATGACGACCCGACACCGGCCTGCCGCCATCGCCCCGAACGCGGGCAAAGGGGTTCACTCCCTGCATAGCGCCTCCTTGACGATCCAGTCGCACAGGGCCGGGAAATCCAGGCCCGCATGGGCCGCCTGTTCGGGGGCCAGCGAGGTGGGCGTCATGCCCGGCTGGGTGTTCACCTCCAGCAAGATCACCCCCTCGGTCCCACGCGTCTCATCCCAGCGGAAATCCGCCCGGCTCAGCCCCCGACACCCCAGCGCCTCATGGGCGCGCACCGCATAGTCCATGCAGGCCTCAAACACCGGCTGCGGGATCTCGGCGGGCAGCACATGGCGCGATCCACCCGGGGTGTACTTGGCATCGTAATCGTACCAGCCCTCGGTCAGGATATCGGTCACCGTCAGCGGCCGGTCCCCCAGCACCGCCACGGTCAGTTCCCGCCCCGGGGCGAAGCGTTCAACCATCACCTGATCAGGCATGTCAGGGGCAAGGGCCGGCGGGCCATCCGCCGCATTATGAACCAGATAAATCCCGACCGAAGATCCCTCATTGTTCGGCTTGACCACATAGGGCGGCGCCATGACATGACGGGCCCGCACCTCGGCCGCCGGACACAACAGACTGTCGGTCACAGGCAGGCCCGCCGCGCGAAAAGCATCCTTGCTGCGTTGCTTGTCCATCGCCAAAGCCGAAGCCAGAACCCCCGAATGGGTATAGGGCAGCCCCATCCATTCCAGCAGACCCTGAACACAGCCATCTTCACCCCAACGGCCGTGTAGCGCGTTGAATACGACATCCGGGGCCGTCTCGGCCAATTGCCGGGCCAGATCCGCGCCGGCATCCATTTCCGCCACGCGAAACCCAGCCGCGCGCAATGCCGCAGCACATTCCCGCCCCGACGAAAGTGACACCGCACGCTCCGCCGACGGCCCGCCCATCAGGACGGCCACCAATGGGTCTGTCTTCAGTGACATCCCCTGCCTCGATTTTTCCGGGGCCGCGCTTATTGCCCGTGCCCTCTGACTGCTCTCATACCCGTTTGCCGGGCTTTGATTACCCCGGCGTTAACCGGGACTGCGGAAACGGCCGCTTATGATCCGGCTTCGCCTACCCGCATGATTTCCCATTCTAGCGTCACGCCGCTGGTCTGGAAAACCCTTTTTCGCACCTCTTCCCCCAACCCCTCCAGATCAGCCGCACTGGCCCCCCCGGTGTTGATCAGAAAATTGGCGTGCTTTTCCGACATCTGGGCCCCGCCGCGCCGGGCGCCGCGCATACCCGCGTCTTCAATCAGCTTCCAGGCCTTCATCTCGTGGGTGTCATCGGCCAGGCCGGTTGAACTGTAGCCCGCCGGGTTGCGAAAGGTCGACCCGGCCGAGCGCGCCTTCGTCGGCTGGCTGGCATCACGCCGCGCCACCTGATCTGCCATCCGCGCCGCCAGTTCCGCGGAATCCCCCGGTGCCGCGCGGAACGTGGCCTCCGTAAGCACCCAACCTTCGGGCAAATCACTGTGGCGATAGCGAAACCCCAGATCCCCGGCGCTGAGGGTCACCGAGTCGCCCCCCCGCGTCACCGCCTTGGCGGACACGAAATGATCGGCAACATATGACCCGTAACACCCCGCATTCATTCGCACCGCCCCCCCGATCGAACCCGGAATGGTCCGCAGAAAGGTCAGATCCCGCCCAGCCTCGGCCGCCTTGCGCGCCACATGGGCATCCAGCGCCGCCGCGCCCGCCGTCACCAAATCCCCCTCGATCCGGATCCCGGCAAAGCCCCGGCCCAGCCGGATCACCGTGCCCCGGATCCCGCCATCGCGCACGATCAGGTTGGATCCGACCCCCAGCGCGAAAACCGGCTCATCCGACCCAAGCCCGGCCATCACCGCCTGCAACGCTGCCATATCCGCCGGCAGAATCAGCCGATCCGCCCTGCCGCCCACACGCAGCCAGGTCAGGTCCGACAGGGGCTTGTCGATCTCTGGGGTCACCAAAGTCAATCCTTCAATCTTCAACGGGGGGCACATCGGTCCCAGGGGCAATTTGCCCCAGCTCCCGGTCAATATACTGCTGGCGCTGATCTTCACGCTCCTGCGCCCGCGCCGCAAGCCGGCCAGTGCGCAAATGGTTCAGGGGCACAACCACCACCCCGATCACCGCAATGATCAGACCAAGCCGTTCCGCCCCCGGAAAGAACATCCCAATCAGGGCAATGAGGATAAAGCCCATGGCCAGCTTGCCCGTGCGCACACCCTTGGGCGCATCCGTCTCAGGCCCATCATTGACCCAGACCGAGCCACCGCTGGCCAGATCGCGCAGCGTGACAGGCTGCCCCGCACGCAGCAACAGCGCACAGGCCGCCCCTTCGACAAGGACCGGACCACCCGCAGCAACGGTTATGGAACACTCCTGACCATCGGCAAGCCGAACGACCACCTGATCAAGGACCGGCCCCTCCCCCGATCCGGGCCCCGCCCCGGAACGGATCGAAACAAGAGTGCCGGCTTTTACCGTGAACGGGTCAAGATGGGTCATCGGAACCTCTTCGATGCGGGCTGCGGCGGAACCCCTGTCCCGTCCGGCAAAGGTCAAGGGAACATCAGCCCCTCAAACCGGATCAGCAACACCCAACCGCTGGGGCAGGCCATTGGCCCAGGCGCTGATCGTGCCCGCCCCGAGACAAACCACCATATCACCGGGACGGGCCTGTTCGCGGACCAGGCGTTCCAGATCGTCCTCGCTGACCACGGCACGGGCATGGCGATGGCCATGGGCTATCAGGCCCTGCACCAGATCCTCACGGGTTGCGCCCTCGATCGGGGTCTCGCCAGCAGAATAGACCTCGGCAATGCCGACAACATCGGCCTCGTTGAAACAGGCGCAGAAATCCTCGAACAGGGAATGCAGGCGGGAATAGCGGTGCGGTTGATGCACGGCGATGATCCGCCCCTGATCACCGATCGCCTGACGCGCGGCGCGCAACACGGCGGCAATTTCCACCGGGTGGTGGCCATAATCGTCGATGATCGTCACACCATCCACCTCGCCCACCTTGGTAAAGCGACGGTTGACCCCCTTGAACGCGGCCAGCGCCTCGCGGATCCGGGCGCGCTTCATGCCCAGATGGCGGGCCACAGCTACGGCGGCCAGCGCATTGGAGACGTTGTGATCCCCGGGCATGGGCAGGGTGCAGCCCTCGATCACCTTGTCCTCGGCACGCAGCTGCACGTCGAAATGCGCGATACCGCCCTCGTAGCGCAGGTTGATCGCCCGCACATCGGCCTGGGCGTTGAACCCATAGGTCAGCACCCGGCGGTCAGTCACTCGGCCAACAAGGGCCTGGACCTCGGGGTGATCGGTGCAGCAGACGGCCAGCCCGTAGAAGGGGATATTGGTGACGAAGTTATAGAACCCGTCACGCAGGTTCTGGATATCGCCCCAATGCTCCATATGCTCGGGGTCGATATTGGTGACGATGGCAATGGTCGCCGGCAGCCGGTTGAAGGTGCCATCGGATTCATCGGCCTCCACCACCATCCACTCACCCGCCCCGATCCGGGCGTTGGAGCCGTAGGCATGGATGATGCCCCCGTTGACCACGGTCGGATCAATCCCGCCGGCATCCAGCAGCGTGGCAACCATGGTGGTGGTGGTCGTCTTGCCATGGGTACCGGCCACCGCAACGTTGGATTTCAGACGCATCAGTTCCGCCAGCATCTCGGCACGACGCACAACCGGCAAGCCACGGCGGCGGGCCTCATCCAATTCAGGGTTGCCCGGCTTGATCGCCGAGGAAATCACCACCACCTCGGCCGCAGCCAGGTTCTCGGCCACCTGGCCAATGAAGATCCGCGCCCCCATGCGGGCCAGCCGATCCGTGATCTTCGATGGTTTCAGATCGGAACCTTGCACCTGATAGCCATGGGTCAGCAGAACCTCGGCGATCCCGGACATGCCGATGCCGCCGATGCCGACGAAATGGATCGCCCCCAGTTCCAGCGGTAGTTTTGTCGCCGCGTTCATCCGTGCTTCCCAATGTTTCATGCTGCAAGTCCTGTTGATGCTATTTCTTCGACCAATTCAACCAGCTGCTCGGTGGCGTCCGGCAGGCCTGTGTCCAACGCGCCATGGGCCATCTTGACGGCCGCGCCCGGGTTTTCCAGCACGGCGCGGATCTGTGTGGCCAGGGCCTCGGGCGTGAATTTGCTTTCCGGCATCACGATCGCGGCCCCGGCGCCCAGCATGGCACGGGCATTGGCCGTCTGGTGATCGCCGGCCGCCGCCGCATAGGGCACCAGGATCGCCGGGCGTCCTATGACACACAGATCAGCCACGGATGACGCCCCGGCCCGGCTGATCACCAGCTGAGCATCGGCCATGCGCGCAGGCACATCGGCGAAAAAGGGCATCACCTCAGCCTCGATGCCGGAATGGGAATAGAAGGTGGTGACCCGGGTCAGATCCTCGTCCCGGGCCTGCTGGGAAATGCGCAGGCGAGATTGCAGGCCCTCGGGCAGCAGCGAAATGGCGGTTGGGACGACCTCGGCCAGGATGCGGGCGCCCTGACTGCCGCCGATGACCAGCAGGCTCATCGGATAATCGCCGGGCGGGATATAGGGCGCACCGGCCCGGGCCAGAATGGCGCCGCGCACCGGGTTGCCCGTGTGATAGGCAGTCGTGCCCTCAGGCAACGCGGTGGGCCAAATCCCGCAAGCGACGGCATCGACCCGCTTGGCGAAATAGCGGTTCACCTTGCCCAGGACACCGTTCTGTTCATGGATCACGCGGGGCAGTTTCGGCAGCGTGGCCGCCGACAGCGCCGGGATCGAGGGATAGCCGCCAAAGCCCACGACAACCGCCGGGGGATCGCGGCGCAGCCGGCTGGCGGCTTCCCAGATCCCTTCAGCGATCAACACCGGGGCCTTCAGTTTGGCCATCACGCCGCCGCGCGCGAAGGTGGCCGAGGGGACCTGATCAATCCTGAC
The DNA here is from genome assembly GCA_047971485.1 of Qingshengfaniella sp. GTDB lineage: Bacteria > Pseudomonadota > Alphaproteobacteria > Rhodobacterales > Rhodobacteraceae > JBKDZR01. The sequence goes on from JBKDZR010000046.1 coordinate 5,449, forward strand.
CGCGTCGGGGAAGGCCTGGGTGTAGCGGGCGCCGCGCTCATCCGTGCTCAGCTTGACCCGCCAGCCACGCGCCAACAGCGCCTCGGCCAGGGCCTGGGCCGGGAACATGTGGCCACCGGTGCCCCCGGCGGCCAGAACTGCCAGACGTCCCGCCATCAGCCCGCCAGCCGCAGCACATCGGCAATCTGGCCCTGAGGCCGCTTGCGGGTCAGGGCCAGCAGCATGCCAATGGTGATCCCGGCGGCAATCACCGAGGATCCGCCATAGGACACGAAGGGCAGTGTCATCCCCTTGGTTGGCAGCAGGCGCACGGCCACCCCCATGTTGACCATCGCCTGCATGCCGAAGATGCAGGCCAGCCCGGTCCCGGCGTAGCGCACGAAAGGGTTGCGTTCGTTCAGCAACCGCAAAAGCGACCGCACCACCACCACGGCATACAGCGCGATCACGAACAGAACCAGGATCAGCCCGTATTCTTCGGCAGCCACGGCAATGATGAAATCGGTATGGGCATCGGGCAGGAAAGATTTGACCTCGCCCTCACCGACACCGACGCCAAAGATGCCCCCCTCGCGGATGGCATTGGCAGCATAGCCGATTTGGGTGGTCGGATCGATTTCATCGGACAGGTAGCCGTCGATGCGCCGGGCGAAATGGGCCGAGTTCTGATAGGCAAAGAGCCCCCCCACTGTCACCACCCCGGCCACGCCCAGCATCAGCACCATCGGCGCACCGGCGACGAAATACATCACCCCCCAGGCAAAGACGATCAGCGCGGCCTGCCCGAAATCCGGCTGCATCGCCAGGATCGCCACGATGACCACCGCCAGCAGAAAGGACAGGGTGCGCCCCGGCGGGCCGTTCACCTCCTGGCCCGCTGACAGCAGCCAGCCGGCCAGAATGACATAAGCGGGTTTAAGAAACTCGGACGGCTGGAGACTGCCAAACCCCAGCGAATACCAGCGCACCGCCCCCTTGCCGAAATTCGTCCCGAAAAATGGCAGAAACGCCAGCGCGATGAACGCAGCGAAAAAGGAGATCACCCCCAGCCGGCGCACCTGACGCGGGCTGAGCATGGAACAGAACAGGATCGCCCCCAGCCCCATCAGGCCAAAGACAGCCTGTTTCTCGACATAATAGAACTGATCCAACCCGTTGCGCTGTGCCAGCGGCGGCGAGGCCGCCAGCCCCAGCAACAGCCCGACAGCGAACAGCGTCATGACACAGACCAGCGACCAGCGGTCAATCGTACGCCACCATTTGGGAAGGATGGGCTCACCCCCGGCAACGGGGACGGCGCCATGGGCCATCTCGGTCATGTCTTTGCCTGTATGTGCTGCTTTGTCCGGTCTGCCGGATCTTGGCGGGCAGGATATGGCAAACCCCACCGTGACACCAGCATTTTAAGGCCGGTCGGGGCAGGAACTTGCCCGGCCGTCGGGTTTGCCCGACCCTGTCCTGACAGATCAGGACGCGGCAGTCAGCACAGCATACCGGGCAAGGCTGGCGGCGGGCCACATCTCTTGCCGGTTATAGAAGGCCTCGAAGGCGGGCAGATGATCCGACAAGGCCAGCCAGGGCTGTTTGGTCGAGGTGAAAATATGCGCCCCGGGCGGGCATTTACCCGGCTCATCCAACGTGCCAACCCGGACACAGGCCATCTTGCGGCCAAGGCGGCCATAGTAGCTCCAGACCGCAATGCGGCAGGTTGGGCAGCGGGCAATGTGCTGGCCATGGCCCGATTGTGACGGGATCGTGACATAGTCCGGCACGCCGGACAGCAAGTGCAGGCGGTCTGTCTCGATCATCGCATTCATGGCAAAGGCCGCGCCGGTTTCGCGCTGACACCAGGTGCAATGGCAGCAATGGGTGAACAAGGGCGCCTCGGTCAGGCGATAGCGGATCTCGCCGCAGGTACAGCCGCCGTCCATCATGTCTCTCCGGTCAGGTCATGGACCAGGCGGGTAAAATCCTCACCGCGCTTTTCGAAATTCGGGTACTGGTCAAAACTGGCCGCCGCGGGGGCCAGCAACACCGTATCCCCCCCCTCGGCCTCGGCTGCGGCCAAGGCCACAGCCCGGTCCATGGTTTCGCAGATTTCATAAGGGGTTTCGCCCAGTTGCAGGGCAAAATCGCGGGCCGAATGGCCGATCAGATAGGCCTTGCGCACCGCCCCCAGATGCGGAGCCAGCGCAGCGATCCCACCCTCCTTGCCCAGCCCCCCGGCGATCCAGCGGATCTGGCCAAAGGCCTGCAGCGCCTGTGCCGCACTGTCAGCATTGGTCGCCTTGCTGTCATTGACGAAGATCACCCCGCCCCGTTCGCCAACCCGCTGGCTGCGATGGGGCAGACCGGCGAAATCATGAAAGCCCTGTTCGATCAGGCGCGGGGCCAACCCGATGGCGCGCAGTGCGGCATAGGCGCAACAGGCGTTCTGGTGGTTGTGACGGCCAGGCAAGCCCGGGATTCCGCGCAGATCAATGCTGGCCACCTGCCGGCCCTTGCGCCATTCCGCCAGATGCCCCTTGCGCGCCACGATGCTCCAGCCCGGGCCGGTCAGCTTCCCGGCAACCGAAATGCGGATCAGGCGGGTGTCGGCGGCCTCATCGACCATCTGGCTGGCCAGATAGACGCCCTCGGGCTCATCAACGCCGATCACCGCATGATCCGGCCCACCCTCGGCAAAGAGGCGGCGCTTAGCGGCGAAATAGCCGCCCTTGCCGCCATGGCGATCCAGGTGATCGGGACTGAGATTGGTGAACACCGCCACATCCGGGGTCAGGGACCGCGCCAGATCGGTCTGATAGGAACTGAGCTCCAGCACCACCACATCGCCATCGCCGGGGGGGTCAATATCCAGCACACCGCGCCCGATATTGCCGGCCAGTTGCGCCAGACGCCCGGCCACCGTCAGACAATGGTGGATCAGCGCCGAGGTGGTCGACTTGCCGTTGGACCCGGTCACCGCGATCACCCGGGGCGCGGCATCGAAGCGTTCCCATTCGGCGCTGGCCAGCGACCGGAAGAACAGCCCGATATCGTTGTCCACCGGCACCAGCGCCGCCATGGCGGCGGCGATCACCGGATGCGGCGCGGGATAAAGATGGGGAATGCCCGGCGATACGATCAGCGCCGCGATATTGTCAAACGCCCCGGGCCGGCCCAGATCACGGGGGGTGAAGCCCTCGGCCTCGGCCGCCGCGCGCCCCTCGGGGCTGTCATCCCAGACCACGGCCACAGCCCCACCGGCCCGCAACGCGCGTGCCGTGGCCAGGCCAGACCGCCCCAACCCCAGCACAGCCACATTCCTGCCTTCATAACCCTGAACGGGGATCATCGGCCCACTCCTGCCCTTGTCTCGGACACTTCCTGCCCGAGGCGCCGGACCTGCGCAAGTGAAGCCCCCGCATCAGCGCTTTGCCCCCGCCCCCATCAGCCCCCATCGGTCAGATAGGCCGGGTCCAGAACCACCACGGTCGGCCGCGCGGGCAGGCTGCGCAGCGAGACCTCCAGAAAGGGCCCACCCGTGCGCTCAATGGCAAAACGCCCAGACATCTGGGCCAGAAACCGTTCCAGATTGGCCGGACCGAACCAGTGCATCGGAATCACGATCGAAGACCGCAGCCTGTCCAGCATCCGCGTCATGCTGGGCAAATCCAGCGTCATCCCGCCATCCACCGGCGCCATGACCACATCCAACCGCCCGAGCGCGGCATATTGGGCATCGGTGGGTTCATGATGCAAATGCCCCAGATGCCCGATGCACAGGCCTGCCGCCTCGAAGACGAAGATCGAATTGCCATCAATCCCCGATCCATACCGCCCGCTGCGCAGATCGGTGGACACATTGCGCACCAGCATCTCGCCGAGATCAAGGTAATGGACTGCCGGCCCCCCTTCCGGGTTCCAGCCGGGCAGGACATGGGGAATGCGCGGATCGGGATTGGCCGTCCAGTGTGAGGAATGGGCCCGGTTCATTGTTGCTACATCGGGGAAAAAGGCCGTCGCACCCAGCGCACCGGTATAGTCGGTCGCCGCACTCAGCCCGCCCGGGGCCTCGATGACAAAGGTCGAATGGCCGACATAGTTCAGCCGTACAGTGAAATCCGGCAGCGGATCGGCAAAACCGGCAAGGTGGATATACTCGACCCCCCGGGTGTTCTGGGCAACGGCGATGCAATGGCTGGGCATCTGATCCTGGGCCGAGGCAACGCCGGCCGACAGCAGAAAGGCAAGGCAAAGAGAACGGGGCATGGGCAACATCCTTTGACGGTTGTCCCTATGGTAGCGCACGCGGGCGCAAAGTCATGGCCCGGCACCTCGGCGAAGGCGATCAAAACCCGCGCTGCCTGATCAACGATCCCCGCTGCCCAATCAGGCGGCACCGTTCAGACAGCCCCGCAGACGCACGCGTCAGACCACCCCAAACGTATCGCGCAAGGTGGCCAAACGCGCCTCTTCGGTCCGCAGGCGCCGCTCCGAGCGCACGCCATCCTTCATCTGGATCAGCCGATCAGCCGTCATGGTCAGCCGTCCATCCTGCGTGGGCAGGGTGCAGACCAGACCGCGCATGAACAACGATTCGGGCGCAGTCTGGTGATAGCGGCACATCTCGGAGAAATCCCCAAGCGCCCGGGGGGCCAGTGTCATCCGGTACAGCGGCTGAACCGGGGCCGCGCCGGCAGGGCTTGCCCGACGCGTCAGCACCCAAAACCCCGGCGCCCCGGGATCGGGGCCTAGGTGATAGGTCCCCGAGATATCCTGCACCGTATCCTCGGGCAGGCGCATCGGAACGCGGTTGTTGTCTCCAAACCCAACATCAACCAGAAACGCGCCCTCGGGCAGTGACACCACCAGCGCCAGATGATCGAAGGGCGCCCCAAAGCGGCCAACCCGGGCGATCCAGACACGCCCCTCGATCCGCTTCACGACAAACCCGAGCGACACCAGCAATGCCCGGAAGGCCTCATTCACCTCAAAGCAGAACCCGCCGCGCCGGTGCAGCGCCACCTTTTCCACCGCACGCTCCGTGTCCAGCACCACGGGCACCCGGCGAAAGATATCGTAATTCTCGAAGGGAACAGCCGCCAGATGCCGCACCACAAGCGCTGTTAACCCGGCCAGTGTCGCCTCGGGCGCCCGGTCCATCCCCAACCGCGCCAGATAAGCCACCCGAAGCGATGCATCCATGTCCCGCTCCTCGGTCACAGGGCCCTCCTTGGGCTACCGATTGCGCGCCTCTTCGCGCAAATTCACCAACAGCGCCTTGCGTGCTGCCGCCCGCGCTCCCAGACGACTGGCCAGCCGCTGCGCGACGAATTGCAACAGGCTGACCGCCGCCGCCACCGACCCATCCGGCATGTCCGAACGCGCATGACAGCGCATCACCAGATCGGCCCCCACCGGCTTGGCCTGCGCGACATTGGTCAGCACCACCATATCCGCCCCCGCCGAAAGCCCTTGCTCAACAGCAAATCGCGCCTCGGCCGACCGCGGACCCAGCGCGATCAGGAACAAGGTATCGCGCGGACTGACCGATGCAAGCCTGGTGAAGAAAGAGGTGCCGCTATCCGTCAGCAATTCGACATTGCCGCGCACCGAGGACAACAGCGTCTGGGTCAACGGGCCAAGCGGCGCATCATCGGCCAAAGCCAGGATCCAAACCCGCTCGGCCATGGCCAGGCGACGCACCACCGCGCGCAGGGTTTCCGAGCTCAGCTCTTCCAGCGTCCGGGACAGGGCCAGGGCCTCTTCGGCCAGAAACGCCTGGGGGCTGCCCGCCTTGAGATCGGCCAGCCCCAAACCCGCCCCGACCCCCGGCTGACGCCGGTTCAGCTCGCTGCGGGCCTGTTGGCGGACTTCGTCGTAGCTTTCGTAGCCCAGGGTCCGGAAAAAGCGCACCGCCGTGGATTTCGAGGTCCCCGCCGCCCGGGCCAGTTCCGCCGCCGTCAGGCCGACAATCTGCAACTGATGTTCAAGAATATAGGCCGCCAGCACATGTTCGCTTGGCGTCAGATCGTCCAGGCATTCCTGAATGCGCATGGCGAGACGGGTGACCATAATGCCGTATCAATTGCGTCCGGTTGGCTTTGTTGCACAAATGGCGTGAGGGATTCACTGTTTGAATCCACCAGTAGGGTAACAATCTCACATGAGCAGTTGGTCCCCTACGAAGTACAAGACCAGGAACTGGCCTTCGTACAACACGTCTCTGAGGCAGCGCGGTTCGCTATTGGTCTGGTTTGATCCTGAAATGCCCTGGCATGCGCCTGCGACCGGAAAGCGT
>JBKDZR010000047.1:0-15570 GCA_047971485.1 Qingshengfaniella sp.
CCCGACCCTGGGTGGGCGCTTTGGTCCGTTGGGGCGGGTGTGCTTTATGCCTGCCAAGCCCCTCTAACTGACGGCTGATATCAATGGCCTTGGAAAATGACTGCTCTGAGGCCTTGTTGACCTTAGCCATCCGCAGACCAAGCCGCGCCAGCGCCAGACCGGTGGGCCGGTCCGGCGCTGGCGCGGCGCCCTCCGGGCTTGATTCCGCGCCGGGGTTGATCGGGTCAACAAGCCCTCAGAGCAGACATTCTCCAAGGCCATTGATATGAGAGATCACGGGATCACACCCGAACTTTGCTGGCTTGCCCTTTGCAATGGGCGACAGACGGCTCACGGCATCAGTGTCAGGCGACCATTGGCAATGGTCACGGCAGCGAAACGTGAGAGATAGCCCATGCCCAGCAGCGACCCCGGCATCTCGCCGGCACTGATCAGGGCAGTCACCCCGCGATGGGTGACAGGGCCAAGGGTCACCGCCCCCAGCCGCACCATCGCCGTAGCCACCACGCCATTGGCGGTCTGGGCCTGGTTCAGGAAGTGCAGCCCACCCGTGTCGATCCCAATCCGGTTGGCGTCAGGCAGGCTCAGAACCATGTCGGTGGCGCCGGTATCGACCATGAAACGCACTGGCGTTCCGTCAATGTCCAGGCTCAGATAATAGTGCCCATCGCGGGCGCGGGGCACGATGATCGCACCATCTGTGGCAACCGTCTGGAGCGCCGGCGCCTTGCCCCGGATGTCCTGCCACAGGCCATATGCCGCTGCCACGCCGATGAAGATGAACAGCCAGAGCAACGCCTGCTGCACCATGCGCCCCAGATTGCGCCGTTGGCTGATCAGGAAATAGCCGCCCACCACTGCGCCCAGCAGTCCCAGATAGAGCAGTCGGACGATGTCATCGGCGCTCATGCGGTTTCCCTTTCCAAGGGCTGTGGTCCCGGATCAGGTACGCGCCTCTTCCAGGCGTTGCTGGGCGGACAGCCACAGATCCTCGGCCCGGTCGATGCCATCCATGATCTCGGCGTATTTCTTCTGCCAGACCTCGATCTCGCCGCCTTCGCCGCGCTCATAGAGATCGGGATCGGCAAGCTTCGCCGCCACACGATCACGCATCTGGTTCAGCTTTTCCAGCCGCTCCTCGCATTTGCGCACAGCGCTGCGCATCTGGTTTACGGCATCGCGCGAGAGCTTGGGCCTCGGCGCAGGCGCGGGTTTGGCCTTGCCCTCGGCGGCCTCACCAGCCAGCAGCATGCGGCGATAGGCATCCAGATCCTCCTCATAGGGGCTGACGCTGCCATCCTTGACCAGCCACAACCGATCGGCGGCCAGTGACAGCAGATGCATGTCATGGCTGACCAGAATGACAGCCCCGGAATAGGCCGCCAGCGCCTCGACCAGCGCCTCGCGGCTGCCGATATCCAGGTGGTTCGTCGGCTCATCGAGGATCAGCAGATGCGGCGCATCCAGCGTGGCCAGCAACAGCGACAGCCGTGCCTTCTGGCCCCCCGATAGCTTGGCAACCTGGGTCTCGGCCTGATCGGCCCCTAGCCCGAAACTGGCCAGCCGCGCGCGGAGGCGCGGGGGGGCTTCTTCGGGGCGCTCGCGGCGCAGATGCTGCAAGGGGGTTTCATCGACATGCAGCTCATCCACCTGATGCTGGGCGAAATAGCCGATGCGCAGCTTGGACGAGGTCACCATCCGCCCGGACATCAACGGCAGGCGCCCCGACAACAGCTTGGACAGGGTCGATTTGCCCTGGCCATTGCGCCCCAACAAAGCGATCCGGTCATCCTGATCAATACGCAGGTTCAACCGTGACAGCACGGCGCGCCCGTCATAGCCGGTCTGGCCGCCCTCGATATTGATGATCGGGGGGGAAAGTTCCTCAGGCGCGGGAAAGGTGAAAACCTGTTTCTTCGCTTCCTCGGGCAGGGCGATCGGAGTCATCTTTTCCAGCATCTTGACCCGGGATTGCGCCTGTTTCGCCTTGGAGGCCTTGGCCTTGAACCGATCCACAAAGCTTTGCAGATGGGCGCGGCGGGCATCCTGCTTCTTGGCCTCGGCGGCCTGAACGGCGGCGCGTTCGGCGCGTTGACGGGCAAACTGATCGTAGGGGCCCTGGAAATACTCCAGCTTGCGGTGTTCCAGATGCAGGATCGCGCCTACCGCCCGGTTCAACAGCCCGCGATCATGGCTGATGATCAGCACCGTATGGGGATAGCGCGCCAGATAGCTTTCCAGCCAGACCGCCCCTTCCAGATCCAGATAGTTGGTCGGTTCGTCCAGCAGCAGCAGATCAGGTTGGGCAAACAATACCCCGGCCAGGGCCACGCGCATCCGCCAGCCCCCGGAAAAGGCCGAACACGGCATGCTATGCTGGGCATCATCGAAGCCCAACCCCTTCAGGATCGCCGCCGCGCGCCCCTCGGCCGACCAGGCGTCAATATCCGTCAGCCGGGTCTGGATGTCGGCGATGCGGGTTGCATCGGTTGCCGTCTCGGCCTCGGCCAGCAGGGCGGCGCGCTCGGTATCGGCGGCCAGCACCGTATCCAGAAGCGAGGTTGCCGAGGCCGGCACCTCCTGCGCGACCCCGCCAACCCGGGCCCGCGATGGCAGATCAATCCGGCCGCCCTCCAGGGTCAACTCGCCCCGGATCAGACGGAAGAGCGTGGTCTTGCCCGCGCCATTGCGCCCGACCAGCCCCACCTTGTGGCCATCGGGAATGATCGCACCGGCGCCCTCGAACAGGGGACGGCCTTCGACCGAATAGGTGATGTCTTCAATACGCAGCATGGCGTGTGCTGTGCCGCAGACCGACCCGGAGGTCAATGCAGTGGTCAATCACGGCTTTTCAAGGTTCCCGCCACATGCTAGCCCGCGCGAGGCTGCGGTGGGCACCGTGCATGCCGCCTGAAACTTAACGCAAGGGAACTGGATAATGGCAACCGAACGCACATTGTCGATCATCAAACCGGATGCCACGAAGCGCAACCTGACCGGCAAGATCAACGCGAAATTCGAAGAGGCCGGTCTGCGGATCGTCGCCCAGAAACGCGTCCACCTGACCAAGGCCCAGGCCGGTGTCTTTTACGCGGTGCACGCCGAACGCCCGTTCTATGACGAACTGTGCGAATTCATGGCGTCCGGGCCGGTCGTCGTGCAGGTTCTGGAAGGCGAAAACGCCATCGCCAAGAACCGCGAAGTGATGGGTGCGACCAACCCCGCCGATGCGGCCGCCGGCACGATCCGCGCCGAATTCGCTGAATCCGTCGGGGAAAACTCGGTCCATGGGTCCGATGCGCCGGAAACCGCGGCGGTCGAGATCGCCTATTTCTTCTCCGGCCTCGAACTGGTCGGCTGATCTGACGCTACCGATCTGACGCGGGGCGCAGGACTTGCGTCAGATCACAGCCCAGTCTGAAAATGTCTGTCCGGGTTTGGGCTTTGGCTTCGGCAGGGGTTTTCCCTGCGGAACGGGTTTGGGTGGCCTGTCCTTTTTCGCCTTCGGCATCGATTCCATTGCTGGCGCTCCTTGCGAGGCGCGACACGCTTTGCAAGGCGCGCGCGGCTTGGCGGCAGGATGCCAAATCATCGGTTATCAAGAGGTTACGTCTGGAAAAGAAGGCGTCTGGGGGCAACCTTTCGGAAGGGAGGAGCGTTCTGTCCAGCCGCGCCCCAGACTTGTCCCTTTGTACCGTGCCGGGGCGTGTGGAGAACATGTTTTCCCCGCCTCACCCCTGTTTTTATTGAAAAATTTCCTGTGTGTCTGGAAATGCGCCCAGATTGAGACGGTATTGCCTAAATTCCACTCTTTATTTCAAGATCGGCGGTGTGATCCGGACGCGCGCCCTGAAGGGTAAGGCCAAGTCTCGGGGCGCCAATTTCCCCCGCCCGACCTAAGCGCTTTCATGTCCGAGAAGGACCTGTTTCTTCCTTTGAACACCCACCCTTCGCTGGGGGATTCCCCGTTCAGCGCCCCTGATCGGCGCCGTTGCCCAGTGTTTCGTCAAACTTGATCGATTCTCCGCAGCCGCAGGCATCGACGACATTGGGGTTGCGAAAGCGAAAGCCCGATTCCAGGAGCGAGACCTCATAGTCGATTTCGGTCCCGAACAGGAACATCTGTGCCATGGGCGCAATCATCACCCGTGCGCCATCCTGTTCCACGGTTTCATCCAGGGGATCGACCTCGGACACATAGTCCATCGTGTATTCCATCCCCGCGCAGCCGCCCTTCTTCACGCCAATGCGCAGGCCCTTGGACCCATCCTTGGCCATTAGCCGGGCGATTTGTCTGGCGGCGGCCGGGGTCATGGTGACGGCCTGTTTCCCGGGAATTCCGAACATCGAAGCATCCTTGCTGTTTGAGCCGAATCTAGGGCCGGGGGGCCTGTTTCTCAAGGGTGGGTTTCAGATCAGTTTGCCCGCTACGGTCCGGACCAGAAGGGCGATCATCATCGCCCAGCCGATCGACGCCAGGGTGCCGGCGATGATGTATTCCGAAATCTTGCGGTCATCGCGGGCGGTTTGGAACCGCAGCACCGATTTCGCGGCGACCAGAAAGGCAACGGCTGTGGGCTGGCCAAGCAGGATCAGCAGATAGGTGGCGCTGCGTTCCAGCTTGCCGATCAGGGCCCCTGCGCCGGGCAGGCTGCCCTGGGTCAGTTGCGGTGCGGTCTTCAGATAGGGGTCCAGAATCAGGGCGACGGCAAACCCGCCCGCGCGAATGGCCAGGATCAGCCCTGCGACATGCAGCCAGAACAAGGGCAGATCGGCGCTCAGGGCCGGGGGAAGCAGCCGCGACCAGAGACTGTCGCCCCAGATCGCCGGCACCATCAGCGCAAGGGCTGCAAGGGTAATCAGATGCGCGGCCTGGTCCAGCAGGAACCCGCGCAGATCGGGGGGGCAGCAATAGGTCTTGATCATGTCGATGATCAGATGGGCCAAGGCCAGCAGCAGAAGGGCCGGGTGCCAGGCGCCGAGGATCAGGACGGTAACGGCCAGGTGGATCACCGTGTGCAGGATCAGAATCTGGGGGCGGTGTTTGGCCTGGGCCATGGACTCGGTCTGAAGAACGAAATCCCCCAACACATGGGCGGCGAGAAGCAGGATGAAGGTTTCAGTCATGGGTTCGTCCTAAAACAGGTTTTAAAGCCTGTATTTCAATTAACAGGCGTATATACCTGTTTATTGTCTCTGCAGGCCCCTGTTCTGCCCTGTTTCCAGCGACACCAGCGCATCGCGCAAGGCCCAGAACCCTCCGGCATCCAGCCGGTCGGATACGCTTTGCTGGGTGATGCCAAGCTTGCCCGCGATCTCGGACTGGGTTGGCGGGTCCGGGGCCAGGGCATCCTGCAAGGCCTCGGCCTGGGCGGCGGACCAGCCGCGGGCCAAGCCGTCGGCTAGGGCAAATATGGCGCGCAGGGCGGGATCCTCGGGGGTGCTGGCAACAGCAATCCGTCGGCTACGGCCCATCGTATCCAGCGCCTGGCCGGCCAGTTCCAGGGCCGGACCATCGGCATCCGACAGATCGGTGCGGCCCATGCGTTCAAACAGGCCAAGACCACAGCCGACCCGCGTTGCCATGCCCGCCCCCCTGGCCAGCAGGCTGGCCTGGATGAACAGCACCGAGCGCAGGCTGAGATTGGGTTGGTTCAGCACAACCTGCCAGCCATCGCCGCGAAAACGGGTCAGGCACAGCGAGGCGCCATGCCAGCCGGCCAGCGTCGCGCAGGCCTGACCGAGATGGTCGAAGGCCGTATCAAGCCTGTCGGCGGGGTGGCGTCTGGAGGCGATGAAATCGCCGGTCAAGGCCGCGATGCGGCTGCCTGGTTGCGGCCCGGCGGCCATGATCACATGAAGCCCAGTTCCAGCCGGGCCTCATCCGACATCATTTCCATGCCCCAGGGCGGATCGAAGGTCAGCGTGACATCGACCTGCTTGACCCCGGGCAGGGGTTCGATCGCATCGGCGATCCAGCCGGGCATGTCGCCGGCCACGGGGCATCCCGGTGCCGTCAGGGTCATGACAACGGCAACCTCGGCCGCCTGGTTGATATCAATCGTGTAGATCAGGCCCAGATCGTAGATATTCACCGGGATTTCGGGATCATAGACGGTACGGCAGGCTTCGACCACACTATCATAAAGCGGATGATCTGTGCTGGACGGACGGATCAGCGGGGCGCCTTCCATCTTCTGGGCCGGATCGGAGGACATGGTGAAATCCCTTAGCAATTCAGGCGGGAATATAGGCGTCCGTGTCCCGGGCGTCCAGTGGCGGGCCGACCCTGACGGCCGGGAACAGCACCCATGGCGATTATCAGGTGTTAGCGCCATGACCGCAGGGGCTCTGCAGGCAATTTGTGCCAAAGGTGCCGCAGGGGCGCGACCGGCTGTGAGAGCAAGCCGCGTTCAACATACGCCACGCCCTGTGGATACCACATGCTCTGGGGCCAAATCGGCGGCCCTGTCATGTGGACATGCCCGCACCGCACAGGAAGGGGAAATGTCCCCTTCGCTGTGATTCGGGTAGGCTACTCCTCGCCCATGGTCTTGCCCCGGCGTCGGGCAGGGGCGGGGCGCAGGTTCTTTTCGATATCCTCATAGAGCAAGCCGACGATATCCTTGCCGCTGGCCTTTTCGATGCCTTCGAACCCGGGTGAGGAATTGACCTCCAGTACCTTGGGCCCGGTATTCGAGCGCAGCAGATCCACCCCGGCCAGCCCCAAACCAAAGGCCCGGGCGGCGCGGACGGCGGCGCTGCGTTCCTCGCGGCTGATGCGCACGGCTACGGCGGATCCTCCCTGATGCAGGTTCGAGCGGAACTCGCCCTCGGCCGCGACCCGTTTCATCGCTGCCACCACCTTGCCGCCGATGACCAGACAACGGACATCCTCGCCATTGGCCTCGCGGACGAATTGCTGGACCAGGAAATTGGCCTTCAAGCCACGAAACGCGTCGATCACCGATTCCGCCGCCTTGCGGGTCTCGGCCAGAACCACGCCCTTGCCCTGGGTGCTTTCCAGCAGCTTGACGATCAGCGGCGCGGTTCCCACCAGCCCGATCAGGTTGCCCGTATCCTTGGGCGAGGCAGCAAAGGCCGTAGCCGGCATGCCGATCTTGTGGCGCGCCAGGATCTGATGGGCATACAGCTTGTCACGGCTCGAACTGATCCCGGCCGAAGGGTTCACGCAATAGGTGCCGATGGTCTCGAATTGGCGCACCACCGCCGTGCCATAAGGCGTGATCGAGGCGCCGATCCGGGGGATGACCGCATCGAAATGGGGCAGGCGCTGGCCGTCGTAATGGACCTCGGGGGCCAGTTGGTTGATGGCCATGTAGCAGCGCGTGGTGTCGATCACCTCGACCACATGGCCACGGGCCTCGCCCTCCTGGACAAGCCGGCGGGTGGAATAGTTATGGGCCTCACGCGACAGGACGGCGACGCGCAGGGTGCGGGCAGGGGCGGCCTGTTTCATCGCCTTGGAATGATAGGCCTCGTAATCCATCACCGGTTGGCAGAACCGCTCGCCGGGGCTGATCACCATGTCATCAAGCAGCGCCTGGCGCCCCAGCAACATGCGTGAAGCCATGCTGCCACGATCCGTCAGGGTGATCTCGATGGGCCAGCGCCGACCGGCAATCTCGATCTCGGTGCCGATGACATAGCGCCATTCGGCCTCGCCATTGGATGAGGTCACTTCGCGCCGGTCGATGATCGGGGCCGAGCACGGGATGGTCACATCCTCACGCCCCGGAATCGGATGGATGGCAAAACGAACCTTGGGTTTGGTGGCCGGGCCAAAGGGTTCAATATCAAAGGCATGTAGCGCCGAGGTCCGCGCCCCCGTGTCGATCTTGGCCTTCAGTGCGGGCAGGCCAAGCTGGGGCAGGGCCACCCATTCCTCCCATCCGAGGCGGAAAAGCGGGTCGGTGCCGGTTTCATCGTCCATCTGATCCTGTCCTCACGGAGGGCGGGCATAGGGCCACGCTGTCGGAACCTGTGTGGCATTTTGAACGGCACAGCACTAGCGCCAAAGCACCCCAAGGCCGTCCGGAGTTTTTCGCCTGCTTCGCTTCGCGCCGCTTGCCGCCCAAAAGCCGCACCCCCGGACGCTTATGCAATCATGACCGCCATAAAGCGCACCGCTTTCCATTCCTTGGCCCGCTTCCGCAGGGTGTGATCTGACGACGGGTTTGTCGGGCAAACCGCTGTTGTGAAGGTTTGGTCTTTAGGACCAGCCCCTTCAGGGCGTCTTATGTGACGGCATGCGCGCGATCTGCCGGGGCGCAAACGAAAAAGGGCGCCGGATTGGCGCCCTTTGGTTTGTCGTCGATGGAAGCGCTCAGGCGCGTTTGCGGCGCAGCAGCGTCAGCGATCCGAGACCAGCCAGCAACAGTGCGGCCGGGGCCGGCAGCGGTACGGGGCTGACCGGAACCAGCGACAGATCGTCCACGGCAAAGCCGTTCCCGATGGCTTCGGTGCTCAGGTTCACGAGGCCCAGGATCCCGTTGCTCACCGACCCGGAATTGAACCGGACGGTATATTGCGCCCAATGATCCTTGAGGGTGTCGATGGTGAAGCTGCCCAACTGGACCCCGTTCAGCGTCAGGGCCTGGATGCTGTCATTCGCCCATTTGGTTCCCCAGACCGTAAAGGCATAGTTGGTGTAGGGGGTCAGTTGGACGCTCTGCTTCCAGAAGGACGAAACCGATTCTGTGCTTCCGCTGACGAACAGGGCCAGACCGGTGCCCGTGGTGTGATCGCCAACACGATCCCCCTGAATCGGGCTGCCCCAGGACGCGGTGGCCAGATGGGGTGCCAGATTGGCCGATCCCGGACCACCGGAGTTGAGGTACGTGTTGGCATAATCGCTGGTGAAATCGGTATAGCCGGCTTCGAAATCAGCGTTATCAATCAGGTTCACCGTCGCGGCCTGTGCGGTGGGGGCCAAGGTCATGGCCATCAGAACAGCGGCGACTTTTGTGTTGAAGAAGGCCATGGGCAGGTTCCTTTTCAGTACTCATCAAAACTGCTTCAACTTGTACCATCATTGTCAGCGATGTCTTCACAAAACCAAAAGAAAAGTTAACATTGGAGATGAGACACAGTGTCGCTGCCAATCCTGCCGCAGGAACAGTCAGCGGTGCCCGGAAGTTTGGCATGAAGAGGGAACCATGTCCGTTGTGCCGGGGTATCTTTGGCAAGATCGGGCTTTTGCACGCCCATGCCCGAAGCCCCTTGCGGCGGCCGAAAAGGAAGGTTAGGAAGCCCCCCACGGGTGATTAGCTCAGTGGTAGAGCGCTTCGTTCACATCGAAGATGTCAGGAGTTCGAATCTCTTATCACCCACCATTTTCCAGACCCTGTGTTCGTTTTCAAACGGGACATACCCGCTGGCTGGTCGGCCTTGACTGCGGCTGACATGACCGGGCCCGTCTATATCCTGCGCCACGGGGAAACCGAGTGGAACCGCCAGGGGCGGATGCAGGGGCGGCTTGACTCGGCTCTGACAGATCTGGGGCGCCAACAGGCCCGTCATCAGGGACGTATTCTGGCGGCCCAGGGGCTGCGTGGGACGATGATCATGACCAGCCCCAGTGGCCGAGCCATGAAAACGGCGGATCTTGTCGGCATGGCACTGGGGGGGCAGCCACGGGTGGATCCGGCCCTGCAGGAGATCGACATGGGCGACTGGCAGGGACAGCGGCTGACGGATCTGGCCCGGCGCCATCATGGGCTGTTTAATGCCCCCGATCCGCTGGGGTTCTACCGCCATATCCCGAATGGCGAAACGCCCGCGGATGTGGCCTGCCGTCTGCGCCCGCTTCTGGCCCGTCTGGTGCCGCCGGTGATTCTGATCACCCATGGCGTGACCGCGCGGATTTTGCGCTGCCTGCTGATGGGCCTGCCGGTTGAGGCATTTTCCGGGCTTGAGGGCGGGCAGGGCGTGGTTTACCGGATCGAAGGCCAACGGCATATCACCCTCAGATAACCTGCCGATCACCATAGGGGCCCTTGCATTCGCCCCCGAAGCCCGGGTATCAGCGCGGGCACGGGTGGTTAGCTCAGTTGGTAGAGCGTCTCGTTTACACCGAGGATGTCGGGGGTTCGAGCCCCTCACCACCCACCATATTCCGAAGCACAGGGCGTCTAGCTGTCAGCATCGATCAGCCCCAGACCCCGCAGGTAGATGCCGATCCCGGTTTCCAGAAGGTCTTCGGGGGGAAAGGGTGCGCGGGCCCCGGGGGCGCGGGCGAACAGTTCAACCACACCATGGGACATGGCCCAGATATGGGCCGAAAACATTGAGGCGGGCGGGCGCTTGTCCGGCGGGATGCGGCGCGACAGATCCTCAGCCGCACGTTCGACCACACCATGGGCCCGCGCCGCCGCCGCCGCCAGTTCCGGGGAATGGTTGGTCGAAATGCCACTTTCGAACATGGCAACGTAATGACCGGGATGACGGCGGGCAAAGGCAAGATAGGCGCGGCTGACGGCCTCGAACGCGGCGATGGGCGATGGGCGGCCGTCACCATAGGCGTAAGCGATCAGATCAGCGAAGATCTCATAGCCCTGGAGGGCGGCTTCGGCGATCAGATCCTCGCGCCCGGCGAAATGGCGATAGACGGCGGCCGGGGTGACGCCAGCCTGCTTGGCGGCCTCGGACAGGGTGAACCCGGTGGGGCCCATCTCGGCGATCAGGGACAGGGCGGCATCGACCAGCGCCTGACGCAGGTTGCCATGATGATAGCCTCGCTTACCCATCCCAGATCTCGGGGCCGCCGGTGATCAACGGATCGGGAGGGCAGGCGATCTTGGCCCGGCGACCGTCATAGGGGATCTGTGACAGGACCGTGCGGATCGCGGCGATGCGCGCGCGGCGCTTGTCATCCGCGCGGATCACCGTCCAGGGGGTCGGGTCAGTGTGGGTGCGTTCAAAGGTTTCGCGGATTGCAACCGAATAGGCATCCCAGCGGCGCAGACCCTCGATGTCGATCGTGCTGAGTTTCCACTGTTTCAGCGGGTCGCCTTCGCGATCAAGAAAGCGGCGCAGCTGTTCGGCGCGGTTCACGTTCAGCCAGATCTTGATCAGGTGAACGCCATCGGCCACCAGTGCCTGTTCAAATCCGGGGGCCTGATGGAAAAACCGTTCGCGCTGCGCATGATCGCAGAAGCCGAAGACATGCTCTACCACGGCACGGTTGTACCAGGACCGGTCGAACATCATGATCTGGCCGGCTGCGGGCAAATGGGCGGCGTAGCGCTGAAAATACCATTGTGACGCCTCAACCTCGTTGGGTTTGGCCAAGGCGACAACCTGGGCGATGCGCGGGTTCATGTTCTCGCGGAACCGCTTGATCGTCCCGCCCTTTCCGGCCGCATCGCGCCCCTCGAAGAGGATGACGACCCGCGCACCCGATTTCTGCACCCAGCCCTGAAATTTGGCCAGTTCGACCTGCAACTGGCGCAGCGTATCCTCATAGGGACTGCGGGCCAGACGCTTGGCATGGGGATAGCCCGGACCGAGGATTGGATCGGTCGGAGCAGCCTTGATTGCCTTGCGGATTGCGGCCTCGGCTTCTTCCTCGAAAAAACGGGTGATGGCCCCGTCATAGGGCAGATCTTCGGGTTTGCTCATAATCTGACGCTACCTTTGAGATCCGGGGCGTGCAATCTGCTAATATGCGTCAGCGGCAGCGCGTCGGGATCAGCAGCCGATCTGGTTCAGATCGAAATGGGTGCTCTGGTAAATCTCGTTGATCCAGTTCCCGTAGAGAAGATGGGCGTGACTGCGCCATCTGTTCAGCGGCGCCTTGCGGGGATCGTCATCGGGATAATAGTTGCCGGGCACGTTGATCGGCGTGCCGTTCAGAATATCGCGGTCATATTCTTCCTTCAGCGTGCCGCTGTCATATTCGAAATGGTTGAAGATATAGAGCGCACGATGGGCCGCATCCTCAATCAGACAGGGGCCGGTCTCATCACTGCCCAGCAGGGTCTTCAGGCCTGGCACGGCATTGATTTCAGGCTGTCTCATTTCGGTCCAACGGCTGACCGGGATGACGAAATCATCCGAGAAACCGCGCAGATAGGGCGAGGCCGGATCAAGGTTGAGATGCCGGAAACAGCCAAAGGCCTTGTGGTCCAGCATGTGTTTGTTGATGCCGTGGAAATGGTTGATCATCGCCATCCCGCCCCAGCAGACGCCAAAGGTGGAATGGACGTTGGTCTGTGTCCAGTCCATGACTTGGCACATCTCGTCCCAGTAGGTGACCTGGTCGAAGGGCAGGTGTTCGATCGGGGCGCCGGTGATTATCAGCCCGTCGAACTTGCGATCGCGTACGTCGCGGAAAGGCCGGTAAAAGGCCTCCATGTGTTCGGCCGAGGTGTTGCGGCTTTCATGTTCGCTCATGCGGATCAATGTCAGTTCGATCTGCAGGGGCGTGGCGCCGATCAGCCGGGCGAATTGCGTCTCGGTCTGGATCTTCTTCGGCATCAGGTTCAGCAACCCGATCTGCAGTGGCCGGATATCCTGCCGGGCGGCCCGCAGGTCGGACATGACCATCACGCCCTCGCGGTCGAGGACGTCAAAGGCGGGCAGGTCCGAGGGGATCTTGATGGGCATGGTGCAGGTCCGGTCTTGTCAGGGAATATCAGATAGCCAGGGGATCAGCGCTTCTCAAGGGCGCGGGCAACCATCTCGGTGAAATCGGTGCTGTCGCGGACCGCCGCCACATCCGACGCGGTGACCGAGATCCCCCAGTTGCGGGCCATGGCCGCATAGCGCGGCTGACGATGGGCCAGAGCCTCGGCATAGATCCAGCGCACAAAGGCATCGGGGTTGACCTGGCCCGCCGGGGTGCCGCTGGTCTGCAGATATTCCTGCCATTTGGCATCCAGAAACGCCGGGCGATAATACATCGGTTTCGGGGCCCGGTCAAAGCGGCGGATCAGTTGTTCTGTATGTGCCTCGCTGCCTTCGATCCAGATCATCAGGGTTGCGGCGGACAGGGTGCTGAGGACCGGGTCTGCCGGATTTTCGGGATCAACCACCTCGCAGATTGACCCGCCGCTATCGCAGACGAAGCTGTCATAGCCATAAAGCGATTTGGCCCGGTCGATGAAATGCGGCGTGTCCAGGAGGGCGGCAATCTCGGCGGTGCGGTGCTGATCCTGGCGCAGCTTGTACTCGGCGATGGGCAGGCCGCCCCGGTCCGGATCGCCGGGCTTGCCTAGATAGGTGGACAGCGGCGCGAGGTTGTTGAAGGTGATGTTGGACGCGATGTAGATCGAATCCGACAACAGCAGCTCGGCCAGGAACGGATTGCGCATGGCCTCGCGTTTGAAGTTGTCGACGATATGTTCGCCCATATAGCGGGTGCCGATGCGGTAATCGACCGAATAGTGAAACCACCCGCCGCCCGCGCGCAACATCTGGGACAGATAGGTCTTGCCCAATCCCGACATGCCAAACAGCGTGATGCGCCGCGCCGGATCGGCCAGCCAGTCCTTTGCCCTGGGCCGCATGATCATCCTTCCTGTCTGCCGTGCCGCCAGGCTCTGCCGGCGCGCACGCGGGCCCTGATCTGGTGGAAATGCGGCAGATCCTTGAAACAACGCATTTCTTGACGAGAAACCCGGTCAACTTTCTTTGCTGGTGCTCTAGCAGGGAAGGGGGGCGGCCTTCAACGGGGAAGGCGCATGGCACGATGCGGGTGGCAAGGTGCTGGCCACAACGCGCTTAAAGCGTGTCCGAGGCGCACAAAACCGGTACCCACTTTTGTGCAACATGCTCTAGAAATAATAGCCGATCCGCATCCCGACCGTCACCGCCTCATTATTCCGCGTGCGGGCCCGTGCCACATCGGGTGTCCCTGTTTCGGGGCGCGCATCGCCCAGCCAACTATAGCGAACACCGCCGGAAATCTCGATCTGCTGGATCCGATAGCTGGCCCCCAGGGCAACGGCCTTGACCCCATTGGTCGGTGACAGCGGCGACAGCAGGTCGTCGTCGTCTTCCTTTTCGTAAATGAAACTGGCCGAGGCGCTGAAGGCCGGGGTAAAGCGGTGGCCAAGGCCGATCGTGTAGGTGGTGATGTCCTTCAGATCGACCAACCCGCCGCCGGTCTGGGCCTTGAACCTTTCCGGCGCGATGGTGAACTCGGACCAATCGGCCCAGCGGATCTGCCCGAACAGCAATGTATCCTCGGCGACGCCTGTCTGAAAGTCGATATTGACCGATTGCGGGGTGTTCACCTTGGTGCGTTTGCTCGACCCCATAGAGGTTCCGCTCAGGCTTTCCTTGCTTTTGAACTTGTGCTCGATCTCCGAGTTATACGTCACCGCGATGCGCAGGGCATAGTCCGGGATCTCGAAGGCCGCGCCGATCAGATAGCCATAGCCCACATCGTCATCAAACTTGACCCGATAGCCATTGACTGCACCATAGGCCAGCCCCCCCAGCGCGATCTCGCCATCGGCCGTGTTCCGGCGAACCCCGCCATGAACCGACCAGGTCTCGGTGAACCGGTAGCGCCCGATCACGGCCAGGGAATAGGTGTCGGTCCGGGCCTTGGTTCCGCCCAGCAAAGATCCTGTTTTCGGGGAATAATAAAGATCCGATCCGAAATCCTCCTGCCCGGTCACCGTCAGTGAGAAGCGATTGGTCAGGTCGTATTTCACACCGAAATTGTACATGGTGAAATCGCCGACCACATCGCCATAGCTGCTCCCGCTGTCATAGGGAAAGGGAAAGCCGGGCGGGGCCTGGGGGACGTCGCGGGCGCGCACATCGGTGGAGATGTGGGTGACCCCGACCTCGGCATAGTTGCCATCCTTGAAGAGAATGCCGAGATTCTGGGCCGCCAGATCAATCCCGCCTGCAGCGGCAGCCCCGGCCGATAAAACCGACAGTGACGCGACATTGATTAGGCATTTCATTGATCTACCCTCCCCGATGCGACCTTGGCACGCATGTGATATTATGCCCCAGCGTCCCGCTTGCCGGGGTCGGGGTCAATCGGGAATGAAGAGATTGTTAAAACCTGATCTGATATGCGGCAAGTTAGAAACAGTTCGGTCCTGAACCCGCCCAATGGTGGGGCATGAGGCATGTTTCCCGTGGCCAGATGGGAATGTCCTTACGAAAACGGGCCTAATAAAGTCTTAATGTGGCCGGAAAACTTAACGCTTTGCTATCGTTTCCCTGTTCTGCTGGTGCAAGTGCTCGATTCATTAGGATGATTGCCATGATTGTATCCACATCCCTTGCCCATGCCTGCGGCGGTGTCGCGTAGCTCTGTTTGGCGCTATTCCATGAAAGACCTCGGCTCCGAGACATATGAACGGGTCATGGGCGAAGGGCGCAGGTTTACTATTCCCGAATTGATCCAAGTCCACAAGGAAACCAAGGAGATCCGTAACGCGCTTCATGAATTCAAAAGGGCCGGGGTTGCCGATCCCCTGGCTGCCGCGCGTGCGGCCGTGGGCAAAACCGATGCCCAGACCTTCAACAGCCACGATGCGGCCCTGTCCCAGGCCGTGCAATCCATCGACTGGATGTTCC
>JBKDZR010000048.1:0-4323 GCA_047971485.1 Qingshengfaniella sp.
TGTGGTATGTCCATGAGGGCAAGGGCCGCGCCTGGATCGACCAGCAGAACGACGTGACCGTGAAGGACGTCAAGCTGGCCTGGCAGGAAAACTTCCGCTCGGTCGAGCATCTCAAGCGCTATACCACGCTGGGCATGGCCACGGATCAGGGCAAGACCTCGAACATGGGCGGTCTGGCGGTGATGGCCGAGATGTGCGGCAAGCCGATCCCCGAGGTCGGCACCACCATCTTCCGGCCACCCTATGTGCCGGTGGCCATGGGCGCGCTGGCGGGCCGGTCGCGGGGCAAGGATTTCCGCCCCGTGCGCGAAACCCCCAGCCACAAATGGGCCAGTGAACAGGGGGCGGTATTCGTCGAAACCGGCATGTGGCTGCGGGCACAGTGGTTCCCGAAAGCCGGAGAAACCCATTGGCGCGAAAGTGTCGACCGCGAGGTGCTGGCCGTGCGTGCATCCGTCGGGATCTGCGATGTGACCACCTTGGGCAAGATCGACGTGCAAGGCAACGATGCGGCCGAGTTCCTCAACCGCGTCTATGCCAACGCCTTTGCCAAGCTGGCCGTCGGCCGGGTGCGCTATGGGCTGATGCTGCGCGAGGACGGGATGGCCATGGATGACGGCACCACCGCGCGCCTGGCCGAGGATCATTTCGTCATGACCACGACCACGGCCAATGCGGTGCCTGTCTTCCGTCATATGGAATTCGCCCGCCAGTGCCTGTGGCCGGACATGGATGTGCAACTGATTTCCACCACCGAGGCCTGGGCGCAGTTCGCCGTAGCCGGGCCGAATTCCCGCAAACTACTGGAAAAGATCGTCGATCCCGGATGCGACATCTCGAATGACGCCTTCCCCTTCATGGCCTGCGCCGACATCACCGTTTGCGGGGGTCTGCGGGCGCGGCTGTTCCGCATCTCGTTCTCCGGCGAACTGGCCTATGAGATCGCCGTACCCACCCGCTATGGCGATGCGATGATGCGCCGCTTGATGCAGGCCGGCGAGGAATTCAATGCCGTGGCCTACGGCACCGAGGCCCTGGGCGTCATGCGGATCGAAAAGGGCCATGCCGCAGGGAATGAACTGAACGGCCAGACCACGGCCCAGAACCTGGGCATGGGGCGGATGGTGTCGAAGAAGAAGGACGCCATCGGATCCACCCTGTCGGAACGCGAAGGGCTGACGGCCGAGGGCGGGCTGATGGCGGTGGGGCTGCGGCCCGTGAACCGCACAGATCCCCTGCCCGCTGGCTGCCACCTGATGAACAAGGGGGCCCAGGCCAATGCCGCCAACGATCAGGGCTGGGTCAGTTCGGCCTGTTTCTCGCCCTGCCTGGGACACGCGATCGGGCTGGCTTTCCTCAAGGATGGTTCGAACCGCATGGGCGAGGTGATCCGCGCCGTCAATCCGCTGAAAGGCCAGGATATCGAGGTTGAGGTCGTCAGCGCCCATTTCATCGACCCAGAGGGGGACCGTCTCCGTGCATGATCTGAAACCCATCACCCCCCTGGGGGGCACGGCCGCCCGGGTCGATACCGTTGCCGGCCTGACATTGCGTGAAAACCCCGATCAGGCCCTGGCCTCGCTGGCAAGTCGCCTGGGGCGCGAGGCCGATTGCGCCAAAACCGCCGCTGCATTTCTGGGCTGTGCCCTGCCCGGTCCCGGCCAGCACGATGCGGCTGGTCTGTTTGCGGCCTTCTGGACCGGCCCCGAGCAGTGGATGGTCACCGCGCCTCATGACAGCCACGAAGATCTGGCGGTTCAGATCAAGCTTGCCGTCGGCGATGCTGGATCGGTGACGGAACAGACCGATGGCTGGTGCCGGTTCGAGCTGGAGGGCGCAGAGGCCCCGGCGGTTCTGGAGCGGCTCTGCGCGGTGGATACGGGCCGGATGCAGGGTGGCGCAGCCACCCGGACGATCATCGAACATCTGGGCTGTTTCCTGATCTGCCGGGAAACCGGCCGGGCCTTCAGCGTGCTTGGCCCCCGCTCCTCCGCCCGCGCCCTGCATCACGCGATCCTGACCGCGATCCGCGCGGCACTCTGAGCCCCCGGGGATCGCGGCCACCCCCAAACCAAAGCCGCGATCCATCCGTCCCGAACGCCGCGCCACGGATCAAGGGCCAAGGTAGATCCCGGGACAGCCCCCCCGATAATGCCCTCACAGGACAGCAACAGCCCCTGATCCCCCCAAACCACCCCGGGGGGGGCACACCCCGGAAGGGATCATCCTGCAGGGCACTCTCGGCGCGCAGACCCACTGTTTCGCCCCGGGAACAGTTGCGGGATCAAGACAGCCCAAACGGTCGGTAAACGGTTGACTTGACGGGGTTCACCGCCCCTGATCGGTCACAGGCATGACACGGGGGCCCCGACGACAAGATGAGTTCTGAACTGGCGATCCTCTTTTCCCTCTTCCTGGCAGTGTTCATCCTGCTGCTCTGGGGGCGGCTGCGCTATGATCTGGTGGCATTTGGCGCGCTCATGATCGCGGTGCTGACCGGAACCGTGGCAACCGATGCCGCGTTTTCCGGCTTTGGCCATCCCGCAACCATTATCGTCGCGCTGGTGCTGATCATCTCGGCCGGATTGACACGATCAGGCGCCGTTTTCCTGATCACCCGTACCCTGATCGACACCGGCCGCGCGGTCAGCGCCCATATCGCCATCATGGGGACAGTCGGCGCAGTGCTGAGCGCCTTCATGAACAATGTCGCGGCGCTGGCCCTGCTGATGCCTGTCGATCTGCAAACCGCGCGCAAGGCCGGCCGGGCGGCCGGTGCCACGCTAATGCCCCTGTCCTTCGCCACCATCCTGGGCGGGATGGTGACGCTGATCGGAACCCCGCCAAACATCATCATCGCCTCGATCCGGCAGGAGCACCTGTCCACCCCCTACCGGATGTTTGATTTCGCCCCGGTCGGCCTGTGCGTTGCAGCCGCCGGGCTGGCCTATGTCGCGTTGATCGGCTGGCGCCTGATCCCCGGCACGAATGCCGGACAAACCCCGCGCGAACCGTTCCGCGACGTCGCCGATTACGTCTCTGAGATGACGGTCGGCGAGGGGTCGGATCTGATCGGCAAACGCCTGACCGACTTGCGCGACGCGGCCGAAACCGCCGATGTGGTGGTCCTGGGACTGGTGCGTCAGGGGCGCTGGCTGCGCGGAGACCGGGCCCGCGCCGAAATTGAGGCCGGGGATGGGCTGGTGGTCGAAGGCCTGCCCGCAGGCCTCGATGAATTCCGCGTCGACCAAAAGCTGGAGCTGACCGAAAACGGTGCCGACAGCGCCGACATGGACCTGATCGAGGTGGTTGTCCCCGAGGACGCGCGGGTCGTCGGGCGCAGCGCCACCGGCATCGGCATGAGCTGGAGCCGCCGCACCATCCTGCTGGGCATTTCCCGGCGCGGTCAGCGGATCACCAAGCAGGTCCGGCGCACCGAGATCCTGGCCGGCGACCAGTTGCTGCTGCTGGTGCCTCGCGACCAACGCGAAGCCGTGGTCACCTGGCTGGGCGCCCTGCCCCTGGCTGACCGCGGCCTGAGCGTGATCCAGGACCACAAGACCTGGCTGGCCATCGGAACCTTCGCCGCCGCCGTGGCCGCTGCCAGTTTCGGCCTGGTCTATCTGCCTGTCGCCCTCGGCTGCGTCTGCGTTCTGTACGTGCTGGCCAGGATCGTCCCGGTGACCGAGGTCTACGATCAGATCGAATGGCCCGTGGTCATTCTGCTGGGGTCGATGATCCCGCTGGGTCAAGCCCTGGACGAGGCAGGCGGCACCGCCCTGATCGCCCAAAGCCTGCTGTCGATCACCGATGGCCTGCCCGCCTGGGCGGTGCTTGGCCTGCTGATGGTGGTGACCATGACGCTCAGCGACGTGCTCAACAATACGGCCACTACGATCGTCGCCGCCCCCGTCGCGATCTCGATGGCCGATGGGCTGGGTGTCTCGGCTGACCCATTCCTGATGGCTGTGGCTGTGGCGGCCAGTTGCGCCTTTCTGACCCCCATCGGGCATAAGAACAACACGCTGGTGCTTGGCCCCGGTGGGTACCGGTTCGGGGATTACTGGCAGATGGGCCTGCCGCTGGAGGTGATCGTTCTACTGGTCTCGATCCCGTCAATCCTGGTCTTCTGGCCACTGTGATCAACGAAGCATGCATAGAAATGGATTACAGGGCTCCGTGAAAGGGCATCTTCTAGAATCGCCCCGACCCCGTTATGGCGTCCAAGCCGGAGGAGTGGCAGAGTGGTCGATTGCACCGGTCTTGAAAACCGGCGTGCGTGAAAGCGTACCGTGGGTTCGAATCCCACCTCCTCCGCCACTT
>JBKDZR010000049.1:0-31086 GCA_047971485.1 Qingshengfaniella sp.
TCCCGTCCACCGCGACGAACAGCGCGGTCTTGCCGGCGCCGGCCAGTTCCGCGGCCCGCGCCGCCAGCGCGCCGGTCCCGACCCCGAGCGTCTCCATGAACCGCGCCGCGCCGATCTCGACCCGGCGGCCGGCCACCATCGCCCGCAGACCCATCCCGGGCACCGCCTCGACACTGTCCGCGGCAGCCAACGGCCCGCCTTCGGCCATGGCGGCATCGGTAATGGCGCGGGCGATCGGATGCTCGGAACCCGCCTCGGCGGCGCCGGCCAGCGCCAGAACCGTGGCGCGGTCGAAATCGTCGGTCGGCAGCAGGTCGGTCATCGACGGATGACCGAGGGTCAGCGTTCCGGTCTTGTCAAAGGCCACCACCCCGACATCCGACAGGCCCTGCAAGGCCGCGCCATCGCGGAACAGGATGCCGAGCTCGGCCGCCCGTCCGGTGCCGGTCATGATCGACACCGGCGTCGCCAGGCCCATGGCGCAGGGGCAGGCGATGATCAGCACCGCCACCGCATTGACCAGTGCAAGGCTGAGCGCGGGCTCCGGCCCGAAGAGCAGCCAGCCCAGAAAGGTCAGCGCCGCCACGGCCATCACGGCGGGCACGAACCACAGGGTGACCCGGTCGACCAGTGTCTGGATCGGCAGTTTGCCGCCCTGGGCCTCTTCGACCATGCGAATGATCTGGGCAAGCATGGTCGCCTGTCCGATGGCGGTGGCCCGAAAGCTCAGCGCGCCGGTCTGGTTCACCGTGCCGCCGGTCAGCGTGTCGCCGGGGGCCTTTTCCACCGGTAGCGGTTCGCCGGTGATCATGCTCTCGTCCACCCAGCTGGTGCCCTCGGCAACCGTGCCGTCCGTGGGGATGCGTTCGCCGGGGCGCAGGTCGATCAGGTCGCCCGTGCGCAACTCGGCCACCGGGATCTCGTGCAGGGTGCCGTCCCGTTGCACCCGGGCGGTGCGCGGCTGCAAGCCGATCAGCCGCCGGATCGCCTGTGATGTGCGGCCCTTGGCGCGGGACTCCATCCAACGACCGAAGAGGATCAGGGTGACGATGACGGCCGCCGCCTCGTAATAGACATTCACCGTGCCGGGGGGCAGCACGCCGGGCGCGAAGGTGGCCACCAGCGAATAGCCCCAGGCGGCCAGTGTGCCCACGGCGACCAGGCTGTTCATGTCGGGTGCGCCTTTGGCCAGGGCGGGCAACCCCTTGCGGTAGAATTGCCAGCCCGGGCCCAGCATCACGGCCGTGCTTAGTACGGCCTGCAACAGCCAGCTTGTCTGATGCCCAAGGTTGTTCATTACCCAGTGGTGCAACGGTGGGAACAGATGTCCCCCCATCTCGATGACAAAAACCGGCAGGGTCAGCAGGGCCGCCACGGCCAGGTGCCGCTTCAGGCGGGCCTCTTCGGCGGCCTTGCGCAGGGTGCTGTCGGAGGGGCCGCTGCCGGTGATCAGTCGCGCATCATAGCCGAGCGCGTCGATGGCGGCGATCAGCGTTGGGGCATCCGCCGTACCGGTCACCTGGGCCTGTTCCGTCGCCAGGTTGACGCTGGCCCCCGTGACGCCGGGCACGGCCTGAAGCGCGCGCTCGACCCGCCCGACGCAGGAGGCGCAGGTCATCCCCTCGATCGCCAGCCCGATGGTCTGGGGGCGCACCTCATAGCCCAGATCCTCGATCGTGTGGATCAAGGCCGTGCGGTCCAGGTCCGTGCCGGTGATCTCGGCACGTTCGGTAGCCAGGTTGACTGCCGTGTGATTGACCCCGGGCAGGGCTTGAAGGGCGCGCTCGACCCGGCCCACACAAGAGGCACAGGTCATGCCCTCGATCTCCAGGCTGAGGGTCCGGTCGGGCAGAGGGTGGGGCAGAGTGTCTGTCATCGTGGCATCCATATGGGGCTGTGCGCTGATCAGATAAGGCTTCCCATCATGGGAAGGTCAAGCCCGCAGGTCTGATCTTTCTGTGTGCCGGGGCTGGCCGAATGCGTGCAGCGCCCCTTGACCTTCCCATGATGGGAAGCCCTATGTCCTGTGTCATGACCCGCATCACCCAGGGAGGATCCGATGCAATTCCATATCGAAACGATGACCTGCGGCGGCTGTGCGCGCGGCGTGACCAAGGCGATCCAGTCGGTCGATCCGGTCGCCGAGGTGCAGGCCGATCCGCCATCGCGCAAGGTCGAGGTCACGACCACGGCCCCGCGTGAGGCCCTGGCTGCGGCCCTGAGCAAGGCCGGTTTTGAGCCAACCTGACAGGAGCACATAAAAAACCGACCTCCATCTCTGAAGGTCGGTTTCTGTGCATCTGTGGTCGGAAAAAGGGGATCAGTCCTTCTTGATCGTCTTGTCGTAATAAGGCACCGACGCAATCGTGGCGCGGATTTCGGTGACCTCATGGACCTCGACGGTGCGGCGGCGGCTGTTGGGTTCGCCCCAGACCAGGGTGACCTCACGGCCGATTTCGGCATCGGCGATGTCGATCAGGGCAGTTGACAGCATGGCCCCGGCATTGGACGAATAGGACATCCAGTTGGACACCCTGATCGGGCGGCCGTTATGAAGAACCTGGTCTGCCTGGAAGGACGAATACATCGGTACCGGCAGCGAGATGAACTTGTTACGCGGCCCGTCTGCCCGCAGTGAGGCCTGCAGCACGCGGAACACATCGTATTGTTCCACATCAGCGTCATCTTGCGGCGCTTCTGGTTCGGCTTGATTTTCTCCAGCGCGGCGCGGCCGATGAAGTCATGGTCGAAATCGACCAGGTTGCCATAGCCCACCTCGAACGGTTCGACATAGTAGTCGGCGATCTTGTCGGAGATGAAACTGCCACCAAGGGATCCTGCCGCTTCGAAGGACTGGGCGGGGATCCAGCGTCGATACGCGGCCATGGTGTCGCTCTCGTAGATGGCGGGCAGGGGGCGGGGCATCCAGCCGGATTCCTGGGCGGCTGTGCCATAGGTGAGCGAACCGGCCTTGCGCAGGTCGTATTTCTCGCCGATGCGTTCCACCGCTTCGCGAACCGCCTGCTGATCGTCCCAAGCGCCATATAGTTCAAAGCCGGGCGTGCCGGCCATGCCGTGGCGCACGGCGCGGACGGTTTTGCCGGCGATGGTGAACTCGCCCATGTGGAAGAACTTGATCTCGGGCAGGGTGCCGTTGGTGACCTCTTTCATCAGTGGCAGCGCGTTGGGGCCTTGCAGCTGGACGCGGAACAGATCGCGACGTTCCCGGGCCTTGATAAAGTTTCTCATCGCGGGTGGCGGTGACCGCGTAGCTGGATTTCTCGGCGTTGTACTGGACCCAGTTGGCTGCGGTCGGCGGGCCGACGACGCGCATGAAATCCTCGGCTTCGCGGAAGACGATGGCATCCGAGATCATGTTGCCATCGGGGCCGCACATCACCACCTGCTTGGCACGCAGGACGGTGAAGTTGTCATGATCGGCCTGCCAGGGGTCGATCAACGCGCCGGGCAGGGGGCCTTCAGCGTGTCGGTCACCGGGCCATGCACCAGCACAGTCATCCGCAGCATTCCGGGGTGCGCCCCGGCTTTGTCCCTTCCTGACGGGGCGTCTGTTGGAACAGTTGGCGCGGGCCCATGGACAAGGATCCTGGAAGGCGCCATATATCCGACTGAAAGAATCGGATTTGTGCGGATGCGCATCGGTTCGTCAGGCCAGGCACACCGGTTTTCCCGGTTTTCCAAGCAACGAGATGGAAAACACAGGGGAAAGACATGCAGAGGATCTGCTGTTTCGCCGGCCGCGTGGCGGTTGGTGTCGTTGTCATGGCGGCCATGTTCATGCCAGAGGCTGTTCCGGCCCATGAGGATCACCACCGCCATGAACCGCGCGCTGGTATCGTCAGCGAGACCAATCACAAGGGGCCGACCACGGCCAAACATCTGACCATTGGCGTCTGGTCTACGGCGGGCAATATCACCACCTATACCATCGGCAACAGCTGGAACGACTGGATGCTGTGGCTGGCCTTTGACAAGCTGGTCGAGCCGTCCCCCTATGTCGGCCAGGCTCAGGATTGGCTGGCGACAAGGGTCGAACAGATATCGGATGATGCCCGTGTCTGGGAGGTTGAGTTGCGCCAGGGTGTCCTGTGGCATGATGGCACGGAACTGACTGCCGAGGATCTGGCCTTTACTTTTGAATATTATCGCGAAGGCCCGAGCAACCGCTGGACGCATCATACCTCGGCCGTGCCCCGGATCGAGGGGATCGAGATCCTTGATGGCTATACCGTGCGCTTCACTTCCGTAAAGCCGATGCCCAATTTTGATCGGGTCACTGCCGCCGATCTGCCGATCATCCAGAAGGCGCAATGGGAGAACGTGACGGATCCCCGCGCCTTCACCGAGATCGCCATTGGCACCGGCCCCTATATCCTGACCGACTACAAGGCGGATGAATATTATCACTACAAGGCCAATGAACAGTACTGGCAGGGCAAGCCTCTGGTGGATGAACTGACCCTGGTGATGATCAAGGATCCCCAGACCATGTTCACTGCCCTCAAGACCGGTGAGATTGATGCGGCCGCCCGATCCTTGCCGCCAGAGCTGGTCAATCAGTGGCGCTCGGATCGGGGGATCGAGATCGCCAAGGCCCCCAGCCTTTGGGGTGTGTGGATGGACATGAACCTGGGTCGGGAACCGTTCAACAACCGCGAGTTGCG
Organism: Qingshengfaniella sp.; assembly: GCA_047971485.1. Classification (GTDB taxonomy): domain Bacteria; phylum Pseudomonadota; class Alphaproteobacteria; order Rhodobacterales; family Rhodobacteraceae; genus JBKDZR01. Next base: position 4,686 of record JBKDZR010000049.1, read on the forward strand.
CAAGGCTGTGTCGCTGGCGGTGAACTCGGATGAGATGCTGGACCGGATCATGTTGGGCATGGGCCAGTCCGGCGCCCATGGCTGGCCCCATGTGGACAGTTTCTGGACCCGGCCCGACCTGCGCGTGCCCCATGATCCGGTTGAGGCCCGTGCGATCCTCGATGCCGAGGGCTTTGCCGATACCAATGGCGATGGCTTCCGCGAGCGTCCCGATGGCAGCCCTCTGGATTGGGAAATCGTCGTGGCCTCGAACCAGCCGCTGTTCATTCGTGCCTCCGAGATGCTGAGCGATCAACTGGCCGCCGTAGGCCTTAAGACCCGCCTGCGGACGATGGATCCGGCCAGTTTCGAAAGCCTGTGGTCAACGCGGGATTATGACCTGCGGGTGATGGACATCACGCCCCATGGGATTGCCGATCAGGACATGCTGATCATCCTTTACCGTGGCGATGCCAACGCCGCCCTGACGCCCGAGCCGGAAAAGGATGAAATCGTCCTGCGCTGGCTGGAGGCCGAGACCCGCGAGGCGCGCCTGGCGATTTCCTATGAGCTTCAGGAGTACCAGAACGCTTATCCCAACCGGGTGATGCTGTGGTATCCCGACGGGCTGTTCGGCTATCGCTGGGAGAAATACGACAATTACGTCAGTTCCTCGGGCTACGGGATCTTCCACAAATATTCCTTCCTGCCTCGTCAGGGCCGTGAGGGCACAACCGACGTGCTGCACGCCCACAGCCACGACTGACATGCCCGGGCGCGCGCCACCCGGTGCCGCGCCCCTTTCCCCTTTTCCGCGGAGATATTGGATGATCGCCGTTCTCGATTCCGGCCGTTTCTGTACCTTTTTCCATGAAGCGCTGACCGCCTATCACGGGCCCGAGGCGCCCGGCGGTGTGGCCCATGCCGTCAAGATCATGGAGCGGGCCTTTCCGATCCTGTCGCCCGATGCCCCGCCCGAGCGCCGGGAGATCACTATCCGCACAGCCTTTCGGGGGGCAGGGGTGCGCGACGCGTTTGAACTTGTGACCCGCGCGGTGACCGGCGGGCGCTATGACGTGGCGCCCGCACATGCGGGACCGGCGGATCTGGGCGATCGGGCGGGCTATGTGTTCCATTTGGGGTATCGCGACCGGGCGGTCAGCCTGGTGGTGCGCGACGGGATCGTCCGGCAAGAATTCCTGACCTTGGCAGCCAAGCCCGATCGCAGCGCCGACGAAGAGATCCACCTTGCCTGGTTGAAGCAGGAAATGGCGGACCGGATCATGGCGCTGCATGCCAGTGCCGTATATGGCGTGATGGACGGTTGAGTATGTTCTATTATGGCCGGCTGATCCTGCAATATGCGCTGACCCTGCTGGCGGCGCTGACGATCAACTTCCTGCTGCCGCGCCTGGCCCCGGGCAGCCCGATCAATGCCATTCTCGGGCCGGATGTGATCGAGGCCATGACGCCGGATGAAATTCAGGCCGTGCTGGCGGATTTCGGCCTCGATCTGCCGATCTGGCAGCAATACTGGATCTACCTGTCCGGGGTGTTTCAGGCCGATTTCGGCACCTCGGTGGCGCTGGCCATGCCGGTCTGGGATGCGTTGATGGGCCGGTTGCCCTGGACGCTGCTGCTGATGGGGATGGCGCTGGCGGTCTCGACCCTGCTGGGGGTGACGCTTGGGGTGCTTTCAGCCTGGAAGCGGGGCGAGGTGGCCGATGTCTCGATCATGGGCTGCGTGCTGTTTCTGGGATCGCTGCCGCCCTTCTGGCTGGCCATGCTGCTGGTCACGCTGTTTTCCACCACGTTGGGTTGGTTGCCGTCCTTTGGGGCCTACAAGCTGGGGGTGGCGACGGGCAGTCTGGATTGGTGGCTGGGGGTCGGTCAGCGGCTGATCATGCCGGTGACGGCACTGGCGCTGGTTCAGGGGGCCTCGATTCTGCTGATCGCCCGGTCCTCGATGCTGATGGCGCTGGAGCAGGACTATATCACCTTTACCCGCGCGCGTGGCTTGGGTGAGGGCCGGGTCTTCTTTCGCCATGCTCTGCGCAATGCCCTGCTGCCGGTCTATACCAACGTGATGCTGGGGGTTGGATCGCTGATCGGCGGTGCGCTGGTGATCGAGACGGTGTTTTCCTATCCCGGCCTGGGCAGTCTGGTGGTGATGGGGGTGAATTCCCGTGACTACAACCTGTTGCAGGGGATTTTCGTCTTTTCGACCGTGGGGGTCATTGCCGCCAACCTGCTGACCGACCTGTTCTATCCGCTGATCGATCCGCGCACGCTGGAAGGGGCCGAGGGATGAGTGCTGTCTATACCCGGCCGAAACGCTTGCTTGCGCCCATCGCGTCAACCACGGGCAAGGTGCAATGGGCCGGGATGGTGATCCTCGGGGGGATCATTCTGGCCGCGCTGGCTGCCCCGCTGCTCAGCCCCTATGGGCCATCTCAGAGCGTTTGCGATCCCTTCCAGATGCCCGGAGCAGACCACCCGCTGGGCTGTGATGATGCCGGCCATGACTTGTGGGCACAGCTTCTGTACGGGGCGCGGGTGTCGCTGTTCGTCGGGCTGGCGGTGGCGGCGGTCGCCACATCCGTGGCGGTGGCGATTGCCATTGTGGCCGGGCTGGCCGGCGGATGGGGTGATCGGCTGATCATGCGCTGTGTCGATGTGGTCCTGTCGCTGCCCTTCCTGCCCCTGGTGATCGTGCTGGGCGTGTTTCTGGGGGCCTCGCTGAGTACCCAGATCGTGGTCATCGCCCTGGTGATGTGGGCCCAGCCGGTGCGTGAGTTGCGCAGCCAGATCCTCTCGGTGCGTGCCCTGGGCTTTGTCGAGGCCGCCCGTGCCATGGGGGCCAGCGCGCCTCAGATCGGCGCCCGCCATATCCTGCCCGAGATCGCGCCGCTGATCGTGCCGCAATTCGTGCGTATCGCCCATAACGCCATTCTGGTGGAAACCTCGTTGTCCTTTCTGGGGTTGGGGGATCCGCTGCAAACCAGTTGGGGGACGATCCTTTATCATGCCAATGCGCGCACCGCATTCCTGACCGGATCCTGGCTGTGGTGGATCGTGCCGGCGGGGCTGGCGGTGGCAATCACGGTGACGGCGCTGGCCTTTGTGGGTTTTGGCTTCGACGCGGCACTTGGGCCCCAGACAGGGCGGCGGCGGGGCGCAGTGGCGGCCCCGAACAGCCCGGCAGATCCGCAAGCAGCCCTGTCAATCCGCGATCTGCGCGTGGTGTTTCGCAACGATACTGGGGAAACCATGGCGGTGCGGGATGTCTCGCTTGATCTGGGGCGCGGCGAGCTGCTGGGCCTGGTCGGCGAAAGTGGCTCGGGCAAGACGACGACGGCCATGGCCGTGTTGGGCCTGCTGCGCCCACAGGCCCGTGTTGCGCGCGGGGCGATCAGCCTGAGGGGAACCGATCTGCTGGCCCTGCCCGAGGCCGCGATGCGTGGCCTGCGCGGGCGGCGGATCGCGCTGATCCCGCAATCGGCGATGAATGCGCTGAACCCGGTACTGAGCATCGGCGATCAGATGGGCGAAACCCTGATCCGCACCGCCGGGCTGGACCGGGCGGCGGCCGAGGCGCGGGTGGGCGTGTGGCTGGCCCGTGTCGGTCTGGCCCCGGAGCACGCGGGCAGCTATGCGCATCAGCTGTCCGGGGGGATGCGCCAGCGGGCAGTGATCGCCCTTGCGCTGTGCACGGAGCCCGAGGTGGTCATCGCCGATGAGCCAACCACGGGGCTGGATGTGCTGGTGCAGGAAGAGATCATGGCCCTGCTGCTGGATCTGCGGGCCAGCTTGAACCTGTCGGTACTGTTCGTCACCCATAACCTGCCGCTGATTGCACGCCATGCGGATCGGCTGGCGGTGATGTATCACGGGGCCATCGTCGATCAGGGGAACCTGGCCGAGCTGCGGGCCGGGGCCTGTCATGCCCATACCAGGGATCTGTTCACCAGCCTGCCGCAACTGGATGAGCCGAAGCGCTGGCCTGAGAGCGCGGGGCAGGGTGCTCCACTGATGGCGCTTGAACATGTCAGCAAGCGCTTCCAGTCGCGCGGGATCCTTGGCCGGGGTCAGGGCCGAGCGGCGCTGGAAGATGTCTCGCTGGAATTGCGGGCCGGTGAAAGGCTGGGGCTTGTTGGTGGCTCCGGTGCCGGGAAATCCACCATCACCCGGTTGCTGATGGGGCTGATCGCGCCCGATGCGGGACGGGTTCTGTACGAAGGACAGGCCATCAACGGTGCGGCGGATCGGGCCCGTCTGGCCCAGGCGGTACATCTGGTCTTTCAGGATCCCTATGGGTCGATGCGCAATTCCATGTCCATCCGCGATGTGGTGGCTGAGCCCTTGCGCATCCATGGTGAAACGGATCAGGCGGTGATCGCCGCCAAGGTGGAAGAGGCGCTGGCCGCTGTGCATTTGCCCCCGGACAGGGCGTTCCAGTCGCGGCTGCCTGTGGCCCTGTCGGGGGGACAGCGCCAGCGTGTGGCCTTTGCACGCGCCATCGTTACACGGCCGAGGATCATCATTGCCGATGAACCGACCTCGATGCTGGATCAGTCGGTGCGCATGGAAATCATGGGCGTGCTGGAAGATCTTCGGGTGAAATTCGGGACCTCAGTGCTGTTTGTGACCCATGATATCGCGCTGGCCCGTCATTTTTGTGATCGAATTGTTGTCCTGCAATCGGGGCGCGTGGTCGAGGAAGGCCCGGCTGATCAGCTGATCCGTGATCCGCGCGATGCCTATACCCGCAAGCTGATTGCAGCGGCATGAGGAAAGGATGGCCATGATGATCTGTTTTCGCCCCCTGCTGATCCTGGTGACGGCTCTGGTGACACTGCCCGCGCAGGCGCATTTTGACGAAGCGGACGCCCGCTCGCGCGAGATCCGGGTGATTGAAGGGCCTGATGGCGGGACGCAGCTGCTGATCCGTCATCCCCTGACCTTCGCCTATACCGACGAACTGGCTGCCCGCCGCGCCCCGGGGGGGCGGATAGAAGCGCCTTTTCTGATCGAGGATATCCTGCGCGGCCAAATCTATTACCGCGTCGATCCTGCTGCCATGGCCGCTGATCCGGAAGGGTTGCGTGCCCTGTTGTTGCGCGACAAGGCCTTTCATACCGTCGATGCTGATCGGCTGATGCCTGAGGTGCGGGGTGTGCGGCTGGTGCGGGTTGGGCCCGGTGTCCCGCCGCCGGCCGGCCTGGAGACGCTGCAGACCATCCTTGAGGCGCCTCAGGATCAGGCGGCGCTGGAGGGCGCTTATGTCAGCGAACTGACTGTGGTGATGGCCCTTGCCTTGCCTGATCTGCCGCCCGGTGCCGCGTTCCGCATGACGATTTCCGGCCCCGATTTCTTCATGCCGCCCGAGGTGCATTTCTCGACCCTGTTGGTCGATCATCGTGGCCCGGACCTCAGGATGAGCGAATATGGGGATTTCTGGCCGCCGGAGATGGTGCTGGAGGCCCATCGGTCTGTGCCATCGGGTGCCCCGTTTTGGGTGGTGCCGCTTGTGGTTATTGCCGGGGGCCTGTCCGTACTTCTGATCCTTTGGCGCAGCCGTGCCAGGCGGGATGGGAGGGCTGTGTCATGACGGAAAAAGGCGGGCGGTTCCTCTATCTGCAGAACGCTGATGGGCCGGGGCCGCAACTTCTGAAGACGCTGCGGGGCCACCGCGTGGATATCGTGCAGCAATATGAAAGCGGGCGGTTGGACTGGTCGGGCTATCAGATCGTCATGGTCTCGATGGTGTCCGATCAGGTGCATCTGTGCGAGATTTCGGACCAGATCAGCGCCTATCTGGATGGCGGGGGCACGCTGATCATCAACGGCCATATCGGGCGGCCCTTCCTGCCCGAACTGAGCCGCTATCGCCCTATGGAAAAGCGCGGGCTGGCCGAGTTGGTCATTCACCGCGAGATGGAACACCCTGCCTTCGGCGCGATGGACACCGGCAGGATGTACAAGCGCCGGGGCGTGGCGGGGTTCTATGGCCGGGGCACCAATCCGCCGCCCGCGGGGGCGCAGGTGCTGCACTCGGTCGGGCCGGATCGCCTCGCGGTGGATTGGCTTTATGAAAGGCCCGGCGGTGGGCGCATCTTTGTCCATTCCGGGATCGAACTGTGGATGTTCCTGGCCGGCGACATGGACCGCGGCCCCAGCTATCTGCAGCAGTTTTTCGACTGGTTTTCCTCGACATCGGAGATCGCGGCATGACGGCACGCAAGCCCCCTCGGGTCGGGATCATTGATGGCGGCGCGGCCTATCATCTGGACAGTTTTGAGCGCCCGCCCCTGAAGCGCTATTTTGATCGGGTGATCTATCTGCGCGATCTGCCGGTCAGCGACCTGTCCGACCTGGATATCCTGATCGTGCCCTGCCGAACCAACCCCTATTGGTTGACGCAGGTTTCGCTTCAGTTGCAGGGGTTCATGGCGCAGGGCGGTACGCTTGCAGTGATGGGTGAAACAGCCCCGGATCGCTGGTTGCCCGATATCGTCATCCGTCCGGTTGAGACCAATTTCTGGTGGTGGCTGGAACCGGGGGCCGATCTTGGCCTGCGGATGTGTGCCCCGGGCCACAGCATGAACCGCTACATCACGCGTACGGCGGCCACCTTTCATTTGCATGGGGTCTTTCCTGAACTCTGCCCCAGCCAGCGCCCGCTGATTGCCACGAAGGAAGGCGAGTGCCTGATGTTCGAAGATCTGGCCCGTCACGCCCCGGGCCGTCTGATCGCCACCACTTTTGATCCGTTCTTTCACCATGGCCAGTTCTTCATGCCAGCCACGACGGCTTTCCTTGAGGGGCTGCTGCCCTGGCTGATCGACAGCCACGATGCCGAGGAAATGCTGGCGGCCCGGCAGGCTGGGACATGAGCGGGCCTGTTCTGTTCATCGCCTCGGCCACAGCGCATGGCGGATCGTTCGGTCTGGTGGCTGCCCGGGCCGGGGTGCGGGTGGTGCCGCAATGGCAGCTTTGCGCGGCGGATCTGGACGACGCGGCGGGGCTGATCACCACCATGCATCTGGACCAGCCGGGTCTGATGGGCTTTGTGCCGCAGATCTCGGCGCTGTTGGCGCGCGCTGGGCGCTGGGTCTTCAACGGCCACATGATGCGGCCTTTCCTGCCCGGACTGGCCCCCTATGTGCCGCTGATCCGGCCGGGGCGCGCGGATCTGGCACTGAGTACACTGGCCGATCATCCGGTTTTCGCCGGCATCTCGCGTGAGGGGATGAGCACCCGCAAGGGCGTGGCCGGTTTCTATGGACGGGGCTACAATCCCTTGCCGCAAGGGGCCGTTGCGATCACCGGGATCGGCCCGGCGCGGCACCCGGTGGATTGGGATTGGGCCGTGCCGGGGGGAGGGCGGCTGTTTTCCCATGCCGGCAACGATCTGGCCGGCAATGCGGAAAACCCCGAGGCCGAGGCCCGCCTGGCCGCCAATATCATCGCCTGGACCCAGAAGACCGAGGGGGCCCTGCCATGGGGCTGATCGCCGTTCATCCGGGCGCCTATTACCATATCGAAAGCCTTGAGGGGCCGCGCTATGCCGGGCTGTTCGATCGCCTGATCCGGCCGGAGGCTCTTTTGGATCTGGCCCTGTCCCCCAATGACATCCTGCTGGTGCCCTGCCGCACCCCGGCAGAGCGGATGCTGCCTCATGCTGCGCGGCTGCTGGCCCATCTGTCCCGTGGCGGCACCATCGTGGCTATGGGTGAAAGTCATTCCGAGGCCTGGCTGCCGGGGTTCGGGTTTCATGGGCAGCCGACGAATTATTGGTGGTGGCTGGACAAGGATGGTGATCTCGGGGTGCAGATCACGTCGCCAGATCATCCGATGTTCGATCACCTGGCACCCGAGGCCCTCAGTTGGCATCTGCATGGCTGGTTCACGCCCGCCCCGGGGACCGAGGTCATCGCCACCAATGCCGAAGGCGGTCCGATCCTGATCGACGACAGGGCGACAACGGCGGGGCGCATGATCCTGACCACGCTGGATCCCTTTTATCACCATGGCAGCCATTTCATGCCCGCCACGACGCGCTTTCTGGATGGGTTCCTGCCCTGGTTGCGCAGCTTGGCGAGATGAGGCGGGGCTGCAGATCTTGCCACCCGGTTTCGCGCAAGGGCATGGCCGCGAAGTCGCTAAACGTCCCAGGCCAGATAAGATCCGCGCCGCATGCCGCGAAGGGCTGGCTTGGCAAGCGCCATGCCCATGGTAACATGATCGGGACCTGCTGCTTTTCGTGACCGATGGACATCATACAGCTGAAAGCTTTTCTCGCCGTTGCCGATACCCTGCATTTCGGTCAGGCGGCGCAATCCCTGCATATGTTGCCCTCGTCGCTGGGGCGCCATATCCGCATGCTGGAAGAGCAACTGGATCGTCGCCTTTTCGAGCGCACCACCCGCAATGTTGCCCTGACCGAGGCCGGTGGCGAGATCCTGGAAGAGGCACGGGCCCTGGTCGCCCATTTTGACCAGTTCGAGGAACGCCTGCGCGGGTTGCGGCGGGCGGAATCGCAGGTGCTGCGGATCGGCGCCATCGACAGCGCGGCCACCGGGCTGATCCCGCAGCTGCTGCATCTGCTGCGTGTCGAAGCGCCGGAATTCGACGTGGAACTGGTCGAGAACAAGACGTTCAACCTGTTACCCAAGCTGCTCAGCGGTGGCCTGGATCTGGCCTTTTGTCGTCTGCCGGAGGTACGCGATCCGCATCTTCACATCCGTACCCTGTTCTATGAAACCATGGTTGTCGCCCTACCCTGCGCGCACCCGCTGGCCGGATGTGACCGGCTGGTGGTGCAGGATTTGGCGGATCAGCCGATGATCGTGCCTGATCGCCGCTCCCGCCGGTATTCCCATGACTTGACGATCAAGCTGTTCTCCGATGCCGGCCTGCATCCCCATGTCGCCCAGTACGCGGCGGAAAAGCATACGATCATCGGTTTGGTCAGTACGGGAACCGGCCTGGCGATCCTGCCGCGCTGGATGACGCGGATCGCCGTGCCGGGGGTGCGCTTCATCCCGCTGGAGCCGACGAAAAACGCGGAATGGCCGCAAAGTGTGATCGCTGTGGCCTGGCCGCGTGCGACCCGCGATCCACGGCGCGACAAGGTCATGGCCGTGTTGCAGCGCCACCTAGATGCGATTGCCGCAACGGCCTGATCAGCGCCCCACCACCGATCCGTCATGGCCGATGGCCGGACTGAGGCTGCGCTGACGGGCGGGAAAGCGGATTTCCATGTCATCGGCCAGTGCGATGCCCAGACCAGGGCCAGCGGGGGTCTCAAGATAGCCGTCCTTCAGTGTAAGGGGGTGGGCCAGCATGGAATCCTCGGATCCGTCGATATTGAAACTGGGGAATTCCTGGATCAGGAAGGCCGAGGAACTCAGGTCCAGTTGCAGGCAGGCAGCGGTGGACACCGGGCCCAGTGGGTTATGGGGCGCGATCCGGGCCTCGGCAGCCTCGGCCAGGGTGGCGGCCTTGAACGAGGGTGTCAGTCCGCCGATGGCGCAGACATCGGGGCGCAGTACCTTGACGCCGATACGCAGCAACGTGGCGAACTCGGCCAGTGAAACTGCACGCTCGCCGGTGGCGATGGGGATGGGGGCGGCGCGGACGACCTCAGCCATGGCTTCGGGACTTTCGGGGGGGATCGGATCCTCGAAGAACAGGGGCGTGGCGGGTTCGATGCCGCGTGCGATGGCGATGGCCTCGGTGACGGTGAAGGCGCGATGGGCCTCGATGCAGAGGTCGAAATCGGGGCCGACGGCATCGCGGCAGGCCAGAACCTTGTCGATTGCGGTGCCGATCCGAACGGCATGGACGTGATCGCGCGCCGCCATGGTTGGCTCTTTCATCGAGGGCAGCACCACGCGCACCGCATCGAAGCCCTGGGCCTTGACCCGCTTGCTGGCTGCGGCCAGTTCATCAGGGGTTTCGCCGAAGGCGACGGCATAGGTGCGTACCTTGTCGCGTGTGGCACCGCCGACAAGATCGCAAATCGGGACCCCCAGTGTCTTGGCGCGCAGATCCCACAGGGCGATGTCGATGGCGGCCAGTGCGCTGAGCAGGACCGAACTGCGAAAGAAGGTACTGCGCTGGATGTACTGCCAATGATGTTCGATCCGGCGGGCATCCTGGCCGATGAAATACCCGGCCAGCTTGCCGATCTCGGTGCGTACGGCATCAAGATGCGCCCAGTCGCCGGCCTCGCCGATGCCGGTGGTGCCGTCGGCGGTTTCCACTTGGGCGAACAGATAGGGCCCGGCCTCGCGGGTGGTGATGTTGGTGATGATCATCGGGCGGTCCTGCGAAAGAGGGGCTTGAGATAGGGCCAGAGGATGCTGAGCAGGGCAAAGGCCAGCAGCAGCGCGGAAAGGGGGCGGGTGAAGAACGGCAGGATGCCCTCATCGGTATAGGTGATCCCCCGGCGCAGGTTCTGCTCCAGCATGGGACCCAGGATGAAGGCCAGAATGAACGGCCCTGTGGGCAGCCGCATCCTGTCCATCAGCAGGCCCAGCCCGGCAAACCCCAGGATGAGGGCAAAGTTGAAGGCGGTGGCGTTGGAGACGAAGACCCCGATGAAGGCCAGGGCGATGATCACCGGATAGAGGAAATGATAGGGCACCTTCAGGATGGCGGGAAACAGGCGCATGCCGAAGAATTGCAGGAACAGCACCACCACCGATGCGATCAATGCCGTCAGGAACAGAGCATAGACCACATCGGCATTGTTGGTGAACAGCAACGGGCCGGCCTGGATGCCATGGATCATCAGCCCGCCCAGCAGGATTGCCGTGGTGCCGTCGCCGGGGATGCCCAGGGCAATCATCGGGATCAGCGCGCCGCCGACTGAGGCGTTGTTGGATGCTTCAGAGGCGAACACCCCGTCAACGCAGCCCTTGCCGAATTTCTCGGGGTGTTTCGAGGCTGATCTGGCCTGGGCATAGGCGACCATGTTGGACAGGGCCGCGCCCATGCCGGGCAGAAAGCCGATCCACAGCCCGATCACAAAGGACCGGATGATGTTCCAGGCGTTGTCTCGATATTCACGCAGGCTGACGCCGAAGCCCTTGATGTCGCTCATGTCGATCTTGGGGATCTGTTGTGCGCCCCGGGCGAAATCCTGGACGATCTGCTTGACGGCGAAGAGGCCCAGCATCACCGGGATCAGGTCGAAGCCGCTGGACAGCTGAACCATTCCGAAGGTGAAGCGGGGCGATCCGTCGATCGGGGCAAAGCCCACCGTGGCCAGCAGCAGCCCGATTGCGGCGGCGGCCAGGCCATGAAAAACCTTGTCACGTGACAGTGCTGCGACCAACGAAATCGCGCAGATACCCAGCGAGAAATATTCCCATGGTCCCAGTTTCAGGGCAAAGCTTGCCATCAGGGGCGACAGGAACATAGCGATCAGGATGGACAGGAATGTTCCGATGAAGCTTGCCACAATCCCGGCACCCAAGGCCTTGACCGCCTGACCATTGCGCGTCATCGGATAGCCATCATATGTGGTTGCGATCGACGAGGGCGCCCCGGGAATGCCCAGCAGGATCGCTCCGACCATGCCTCCGGACACGCCGCCGACCCAGATCGAGATCAGCATGGCCAGCCCGATCTCGGGGGTCATGCCGAAGGTCAGTGGCAGCAGCAGCGCCACCCCGAGAGCCCCGGACAGGCCCGGAATAGCCCCAAGGATAATGCCCAGCGTGGATGAAATCAGGATCAGCAGCAGCGTTCCCGGAACGAGCAGCGTTGAAAGCGCGGTCAGCATATCAGCCATCTTGATCCCTCAGAACAGGATGCCACGGGGCAGAAAAGCATTCAGGCCCTTGGCGAAGAGGACCCACATTGCGCCAGTGGCGATGAGGCTGAACAGGATGCCCACCCCCAGCTGGCGCCGCTCCGGGCCGGCGATCAGCCAGTAGAGGGCAAACACCATGGCCAGCGTGGCCGTGGTATAACCCAGCAGCCACAGTCCGATCCCATACAGGATCAGCACGGCACTGATCGCGCGGCCGCGCCGGGCTTGCGCCTCCGGGCTGTTCCCGGTGCCGGTGCGGGGGGCGGCGGTGTCTTGAGGTGGCGCTGCCGGGCGGCGGCGGCCTGGCAGCATGGTCAATCCGCTCAGGATCAGGATGGAACAGGCGAAGATCGGGAACAGCCGGGGGCCGGGGTCGTTGTTGAACGTCATCGCCTGGATCCTCCAGGCCCCGGCAATGCCGATGGCGCCTAGGCCGATCAGGGCAAGGCCAAGCATGCGGTCTTTGGTCATAACCCTTCTCCGGCTGGGGACGTGGCGGCAAAACGATGGCGCAGCCAGTCCCGGGTCAGGGCCATGGCGGCCTGGTAGGCGCCATGGCGCATGGTGACGAAGCCATGATCCGAGGTGGCGAACTGGCCGACCTGGGTATCGACACCGGCCGCGATCAGCTGACCGGCATAGCGGCGCGCCTCGTGGCGCAAGGGATCGCGGCCGGCGATGATCAGCAGGGCCGTCGGCAGCTGGGCCAGGATCTCGGGCGGGCAAGCGACAGGCGACAGCCTCGGATCGCTGAGGTTGGTTTCCTTATCGGCGTAAAGTATGTTGTAGGCTTCCATGCGCCGCACCGGCAGGGTACTGTCCGGCGCCGTTTTTGCGGCGATGGGCGTGATTGCGTCTACAAACGGATAATCCAGATACTGACCTGTCGGCATTGGTGTGCCCGCGCGGGCGGCCATTTGGCAGATGACCGTGGCCAGGTTTGCCCCGGCGCTGTGTCCGCCGATGACAATCCGCGCGGGATCCAGCCCCAGGGCCTTTGCTTGCCTGATGATCCAGGTGGTCACGTCATGGCCTTCCTCGGCCGGGATCGGAAACGGATGTTCCGGGGCCAGGCGGTAATCCACATCGAAGACCACGCAGTCCAGGGCCAGCGCCAGTTCGGCGCAAAAGGCGGTGTCGTGATCACGATGGGGGCGGACGAAGCCGCCGCCGTGGAAGTTTATATAGGCGGGGCGGGCCGCAGTGCCGGAACCGCGCGGGTCCAGCCGGTAGACACGGGCCGGGCCATGGCGCGTGGGCACGGTGATTTCCGTGCGGTGGATGCGCGCGATCCGGGTCCGGATTTCAGGATCGAGCGGTGGCAAGGGGGTGGCGCGGATTTCGGCGGCCAGGAGGGCGCGGCCTTGTGCATCCAAGGTGAAATCGAGGGTCATGGCTGGGACTCCGGGTGCGGGGAATGGACGGGCGCGCGGCATGGCGCCCGGTCCAGAAAGTTCAACGCAGCCCAAGCACCTGGGCAGTGGCGCCGATCCGCGTGTTGGTGTCCAGCATGCGGGCGCGGCTTTCCTCGACGTCCAGCACGGCGATTGAGGTCTTCATCTGGGTCAGCCGTTCGATGACCCCCTCATCCAGCGCGGTTTCGGCCAAAGCGGCGTTGATCGCGGTGACGGTGCCTGGGTCCATCCCCTCGGGGCCCAGCACGATCAGATCAACGGGCAGGGTTGCGCCCTCCAGCCCCGTCTCGACCAGCGAGGGCACATCGGGCAGGATCGGATCGCGTTCCGGACTGCCGCCAATGGTTCCCAGAATACGGACCTTGCCGGCCTGGGCGTATTGCAGGGTGCCGGGGCTGTTGGTCAGGGTGACATCAATCTGACCACCTTGCAACTGCACCCATTTGTCGGCATCGGTTCCGGCATCGACCAGCCGAAACTTCGCGTCGGCGGCCTGAACGATCAGGCCGGTCATGAAATGCGTCGTCCCCCTTGGCTGGATACCAAACACCACCTGGTCGGGCCGGGCCTGGGCATCCTTGATCAGGTCATCGACGCTTTGGTAGGGCGCGTCTGCGGCGACCACCAGCGAATAGGTGATCGGCGAAGTCAGTGCCGCGATCGGGGTAAAGGCCCCGGTGGGGTCGTAGGAATAGCCGCCTGTCTGATACACTGCGAAGAGGCCCGAGTTGCCGAAGAATAGGGTCTGGCCATCGGGACGCGCGGTTCGGACCTGTTCAGCTGCGACGGCGCCCGAGCCGCCGGCATTGTTGACCACCGCGACGGGGGACCCGATCACCTGTTGCAGGCGGGCCGAGACAACGCGGGCGATTGCATCGGTTCCGCCGCCGGCGCGGGCCGGGACATACATCTGAACCGCTCCGTTCGGCCACTCTTGGGCCATGGCGGCCGGGGACAGCGCGAAGCCGGCAAAACTGAGGGTCAGGGCAACGCTGGACAGGTGCCGTCTGGCGCAGGACATCAGGGTCATGTGGTTCCTCCCTAGAGCATGCTCGCCCAGAAGTGGGGGCCGATTTGTGTTTCCGAACATGCGTTATCGAATGGTCAGAGTGTGTTGCGTGAGTGTGAATCAACGCGCCACGCTCTGGCACCGGTTAAAGCGTGGGGGCATTGTCTTGGCTTGGCGGAAAGCGGGCAACATGCCCCAAATTATATTATTCTTTCGAATAATGTGGGCGACATATCCAAGACCTGGCGTCCTGACGTGGGCTCTGCCAATTGCCGGGGTCATGTCGCCCGAGGCCGAGCATGTGGACCATGTCGCAATGGGGGGTGGGCCCCTGGCGGGACAGGCCCCGGCCCCGGCCCCGGTGCTGGTGTCGGTGGAAACCGCTCTGGGTTTGGCGCGGTTGCTCTTCGGGGCGGCGGCTTTCTGTGTCGATTTTGCCTTGGCCCATCAACGGGATGTTCTTTTGCCCGCCGGATCCGAACTGTTTCTGGCCACCCGGCTGGAGGGGATCGCAGCGCCCATTGACGGGGCCGATGGTGCGCTTGCGGGGTCTTGTTCAAACCGAAGACGCGGCTCGGCACGCCCGTGCCCGTTGGATCATGGCTGCCGGGGTGGGCGGGGTCTCGGTCGCGGGTAAGATGGTGGATGAACCGGTGCATCCGCAGGCCCGGGCCACTCTGGCTTCTGCTGTCCCGGACCGGGCAGGACCCGGCGGGCCATTGGCGCGCCGGACCCTGTCGTCACATCGTGCCGGGCAGGAACAGCACCAGGATCGGAAAGGCGACCAGGATGGCCAGCCGCAGGATGTCGGTCAGCACGAAGGGCAGCACCCCCTTGAAGATGGTCGGCAACGGAACCTCCTTGGCGATGGTGTTGATCACGAAGACATTGATGCCAACCGGTGGCGTGATCATGCCCAGTTCAGCGACCATGACGATGATCACCCCGAACCAGATCGGATCAAAGCCCAGATGGATCACAACTGGATAGACGATGGGGACCAGCAGCAGGATCATCGCCATCGTGTCCAGAATGCAGCCGGCCAGCACGAAGGCCAGCAGGATCAGCCCCAGCGTGCCATAGGCCGACAGGTCCAGCCCGACCAGCCATTGGGTCAGTTTCTGGGGCGACCGGGTGATGGCCAGGAAATAGCTGAACAGCATCGCCCCGATCAGCACGGTAAATACCGACACCGAGGTGCGCAGGGATTCTGTCAGGCAATGCAGGATGGTGCGGCGGTCCAGCTGGCGGCGGGCGACGCCGATCAGCAGGGTGGCCAGCGCGCCCAGGGCCGAGGCCTCGGTGGGGGTGGCGACGCCCATGTAGATCGCGCCGATGACCGCCAGAAACAGCAGGGCGACGGCCCAGATGCCGGAGGTGGCGGCCAGGGCCTCGCGCAGTACGAAGGGTTGGCCTTGGGGCAGGCCGCGGCGATGGGCGATCAGCACCGTGCCCATGTACAGCAGAATCGCCAGTATGCCGGGCACGATCCCGGCGATGAACAGTTTGCTGACATCGGTTTCGGTGATGTAGGCGTAGATCACCATCACCACCGAGGGCGGGATCATGATGCCCAGCGTGCCGCCGGCGGCGATGACGCCCGTGGCGGTGTCCTCGCGATAGCCGAAGCGGCGCATCTCGGGCAGGGCGATGCGGGTCATGGTGGCGGCGGTGGCGACGGAACTGCCGCAGATTGCGGCAAAGCCGGCGCAGGCGGCGATGGTCGAGATGGCCACCCCGCCGCGCAGGGCGCCGAGCCAGGCATTGGCGGCGCGGAACATTTCGCGGCTCATGCCGGAATGGGTGGCGAAAGATCCCATCAGGATGAAGAAGACGACCAGACTCAGGTGGAAATCGGTCAAGACCCGCAGCGGTGAGCTGGCCAGCAGGTTCAGCGCCGGGCCCAGCCCGCGGATTGCCGCATAGCCGAAGACGCCGACGAACCCCAGCGCCACGCCGATGGGAATGCGCACCAGCAGCATGGCGAACAGGGCGATGAAGCCGGAAATGGCGATCAGGTCAGCGTAGGCCATGGGTCGCCTCATCCAGTTCGTGATTGTCGGCCGAGGCGACGGTCTCGCGTCCGGCCAGGATCAGTACCAGTTTCGTGCCGATGGTGACGATGCTGGCCATCAGACCGGCCCAGATCAGGGCAACAAAGGGCCACAGCGCCAGCCGAAGGTCAAAGGTGGTTTCCCCCGACGCCCGGGTTGACAGCACCTTGTCGAACATTTTCCAGGCCAGCAGCATGGCAAAGACCAGCAGGGCCCCCCAGGCCAGCGCGTCGATGGCCCGGCGCAGGCGCGGGCCGGCGGCTTCGGCCAGCAGATCGACTTGGACATGACCGCCACGCAGGCCGATCACCGCGAAGCCCCAGCTCAGGCAAGCGCCCAGCATCAGGCGCGAGATGTCGAAACTGTCGGGTACGGGCAGGGCGAACAGATAACGCCCCAGGGTCGAGACCACGACCAGCAGGGTCACCGCCCCCAGCAACAGGGCGGCGATCGCTTCGACCCCGCGGCAGAAGAAATCGAGTATGCGCATCAACATGGGCCTCCGGTCGGACATGCACTGACCTGTGAAAGGGCGCGCGGGGCCGGACCCCACGCGCCCGTCGGTGGGTTATTCGAAGGCGCCGCCGACGGCCTTCATCCGGGTGATCAGGTCCTCCAGCGCGGCGGGGGCATTGTCCAGCCCGGCGGCTTCGGCGCTTGTGGCCCATTCGCCGCGCAGCTGATCCGACAAGGTCATCCATTCGGCCAACTGCGTTTCATCAGGGGTGTACATCACATGGCCCGAGGTCTCGACGATCCGCTCGCGTCCGACGATATCGACCCGGTCCCAGCCAGTGGCGATGCGTTCGGCCCAGTCCGATGTGCAGTGATCGTCAATCACGGTGCGATTTTCTGGCGACAGGGCGGCATAGCTGTCCTTGTTGATCGCATAGACAAAGGCGACGCCGTAAAGCGGCATGTCCAGGTGATGGGTGACCACGTCATCGACCCCGAACAGGAACAGGCTGTCCCAGGGTGAAACGGTGGCATCGGCGCCACCCGAGGACAGGATGGCGCGCATTTCCGGGGCCGGGACCTGCACCGGGCTGGCGCCCATCAGGCTGATCATGCGGGCGATGGTGGCCTGGGGCGGGCGGATATTCATGCCGGCAAAGTCGCGCGGGCCGGCGATGGGGCCACGGGTGCTGTGCAACGTGCCGGGGCGGTGCAGGTGGACCAGGCAGGCCTTGATCTCGGGCATCTCCTGTTCGGCGTATTGCATGTACCAGTCATGCAGCGCCCGGCTGGCCGTGGTGCCATTTGCGGCCAGGAATGGCAGTTCGGCTGCCGCGATGATCGGGAAACGACCGGCCTGATAGCCTGGGTTGACGAAGCTGATATCGACGATCCCGTCGCGGGCCATGTCGTAATGGTCCGGCGCGGCCCCCAGTTGCTGGGCGGGAAAGATCTCGATCTGGATGCGGCCATCCGAGGCGGCGCTGATCGATTCGGCCCAGGGCACAAAGCCGGACAGCTGGATTTCGGATGCCGGGGGGACCCAGTGGGAAAAGGCCCAGGTTACCTCTTGGGCGGTCGCGCCCTGAGACAGGGCCGCCGTCAGCAGGGCGGAGGCCGCCCATGATTTGCCGTTCATCTCTTTTCCTCCCTTTGGGGCGTGCGGACGGTGCCGCGGGTTCGGGCGGTGGTCGCCGCCTGTCGGTGTCGGCGGGCATGGAGCCGCCGCGAAGTAAAGGGGGCAGCCCTTAGAGCTGCCGCAAATTGCTGATGACCCGATCCAGAAGGGTGCGCAGTTGCTGGACCTCGCCGGGGCTCAGGCCGTCCAGCGTCTGTTCCTCGATCGCCTGGGCGCGGGCGTTCAGATCCGCGACGATCCCGGTGCCGTGGTCCGTGGCCCAGACGGCATTGGAGCGGCGGTCGCCATCCACGGCACGGCGCTCGACGATGCCATTTTTCTCCATCCGGTCGAGGATCGGCACCAGGCTGGAGCGTTGCAACCCCACGGCTTCGGCCAGGCGGCTTTGCGACTGGCCGGGATTCTCGCAGATGATTGACAGCAGGCCCAGATAGCGGGCCGCGCCGCCATGGTCGGGGATCCGCGCTTCAAAGACCTTGTAGGCCAGAATCTGGGCCATGCGCAGCCGAAAGTTGACCGAGCGCGCGACGGGAAGGGGCTGGGCCAGATCGGCTGGGGTATCCCGGGATGTGGGCGGGTTGGAAGGGCTGGAAGTCATGCAGACTGATCTAATTCGTATTGATTGATATCAAACAATTTGATATCACCCAAACCCGAAGCTGTCCAGCCGTTCCTGCGGCCCATGGCGAAGGGAGAGATCATGACCAAGACTACCACCAGCCCCCGGGCCGCCCATTGGCCGGCCGATACCAGCGGACCTGCCCTGTGGGAGATCAGCCTTGGCGATCTGCTTGACCAGCAGGCAGCGGCCCATCCCGACCGGCTGGCGGTGATCGTCGATGAAATGGGGGGCGCGCGCAGTACGCGCTGGACCTATGCCACGCTGAAGGCCGATGCCGATCTTCTGGCACGGGGCATGATCGACTGGGGCATCGGGGCCGGGGACCGGGTGGCGGTGATGGCGCCCAATTGCCGGGAATGGGTGTTGCTGGAATATGCGCTGGCCAAGATCGGGGCGGTTTTGGTGACGGTAAACCCGGCGCTGAAGCCGGCCGAACTGGACTATCTGCTGGGTCAGGGCCAGGTTGTGGCCCTGTTCTTTGCCGGTGGCTTTCGCGGGGTGGATATCGCCGATGTGCTGCGTGGCCTGATGCCGGATCTGGCCGATGTCTCGGGCGGCGTGCGGGCCGGTGCACAGGCCTTGCCGGCCCTGCGGCGCCTGGCGCTGATGGGCACGGGGGATGCGCCCTTTGCCGTGCCGTTCGACGCACTGATGGCCCTGGGCGACGGGGTGGACGATGCCGTCCGTATCGCCCGTCAGGCAGCGGTCAATCCCCGCGACGTGGCCCAGATCCAGTATACCAGTGGCACCACGGGCAAGCCCAAGGGGGCGATGCTGACGCACCATTCCACCGTCAACAATGCGCGCCTGATGGCAGAGCGTGGAGGCTATGGGCCGGATGATCTGATGCTGTCGGCCATGCCGCTGTTTCATACGGCGGGGTGTGTGTGCAATGTCATGGCGATGCTGGCCTGTGGCGGCGGCCTGATCACCATGGACAGTTTCGATGCGGCGCGCATGCTGGAATTGTGGGATGAACATCGTCCGACCCTGCTGAATGCGGTGCCGACGATGATGGTGCGGATGCTGGAACATCCCGACTATCCCCAGCGCAACACCCGTACCCTGCGGCGGGTGATCAGTGGTGGCACCTCGATCCCGCCCAGCCTGATGCGCCGGATGGAGGATGAAACCGGTGGCGCGCCCCTGATCATCATGGGCATGACGGAATGCAGCCCGATCATCACCCAGACCCGGGATGAGGATGATCTGGACACCCGCCTGACCACCGCCGGCACCCCGTTGCCCCATACCGAGATCCGCGTTGTCGATCCTGAAACCGGCCAAACCTGCACCTTTGGCCAATCCGGTGAGTTGTGCATCCGCGGCTATCTGGTCATGCAAGGCTATTTCGATATGCCGGAAAAGACGGCTGAGGCGATTGATGCCGAGGGCTGGTTGCACTCGGGTGATCTGGCCGTGCTGGAAGAGGCCGGCCATCTGCGCATTGTCGGACGGATCAAGGATATGATCATTCGGGGCGGCGAAAACGTTTATCCGGTTGAAATCGAAAGCTGCCTGCTGGATCATCCGGGGGTTAGCCAAGCGCAGGTCGTTGGCGTGCCGGATGCTGATCTGGGCGAGGAAAGTTTTGCCTATGTCGTGTTGATCGAAGGGGAACAGGCCACACCGCAGGCCCTGCAAGAGTTTTGCCGCGAAAGGATGGCGCGCCACAAGATGCCCAAATATGTGTCCATTGTCTCTGAAATGCCGATGACGGCGAATGGCAAGATCCAGAAATTCGCCCTGCGCAACGATGCCATCGCCGCCATCCAGGATGGTCGGATCCGGCCGGTGCGCGGATGACGGCGCCGCTTCGCATCGACCGGGAAGGGGGGGTCACGGTCCTGACCCTGTCCCGTCCCGAGGCGCGCAATGCGCTCAGCCCAGAACTGGCCTGCCGGTTGGCCGACGCGATGGAGGACGCTGCCGGCGATCCTGATGTGCGTGCGGTTGTCCTGACTGGTGCGGGGGACCGGGCCTTTTGCTCGGGGGGCGATCTGGCCCTGTCCCTGCCGCTTCTGTCCGGGGCGCGGGCGCCGGAAAATGACTGGGATCGCCGCTTTCTGCAGGATGATGGGGTGAATGCCCGGATCGCGCAGCGCGGCTTTGCGATGAACAAACCGGTGATCGCTGCGGTCAACGGGGCCTGTATGGCTGGTGGCATGGAGATGCTGCTGGGCACCGATATCCGTCTGGCTGTGCCCCATGCCCGTTTTGCCCTGCCTGAGGCGGCCCGGGGTGTCATCCCCTTTGCCGGTGCCCTGGTTCGCCTGCCCCGGCAGATCCCCTATGCGCTGGCCATGGAACTGCTGCTGACCGGTGACAGCTTTGACGCCGAGATGGCCCTGCGCGCGGGCGTGATCAACCGCATCGTCGCGCCGGAGGCCTTGATGGACGCGGCGATGGCAATGGCTGGCAAGATCGCCGCCAACGCGCCTGTCGCGGTGCAGGAAATCAAGCGCACGGTGGTGGCGGTCAGCGGGTTGCCCCTGGATGAGGGCTATACCCATGAGGACCGGGCCAAGGCGACGGTCATGGCCACGGATGACGCGCGCGAAGGGCCGCGCGCCTTCATGGAAAAACGCGCTCCGGTGTATCGGGGAAGGTGAGGGAGGATCGCATGTTGCAGGGACAGGTGGCGCTGATCACGGGCGCTGGGCAGGGAATCGGACGGGCAACTGCGCTGGCCATGGCGCAGGCTGGCGCGGCGGTGGTGGTCAATGACATTGACGCCGATGTTGCCGGGGCTGTGGTGTCCGAGATCACCGGGGCCGGTGGCCAGGCAGTGGCGCAGGTTGCTGCGATTGGCCGGGATGGGGCCGCCGAGGCTTGTGTCGAACGTGCTGTCAGCGCCTTCGGACGGCTGGATGCGGTTTTTGCCAATGCCGGCGTGTTGCGTGATTCCGTTCTGTGGAAAACCGAGGATGAGGCCTTCGATCTGGTTGTCGGCACCCATTTGCGCGGTACGTTTCAATGCGGCCGCGCGGCGGCGCGCCAGTTTCGGGCCCAAGGCGGCGGGGGTAGCCTGATCCTGGCAGGATCGCCGGCCGGGCAGTTGGGCAATTTCGGGCAAAGCGCCTATGCCGCCGCCAAGGCCGGAATCGTCGGCATGATGCGGACCTGGGCGCTGGAACTGGCGCGCGACAAGGTGGCGGTCAACGCGATTGTGCCCACGGCCCTGACCCGGATGACGGCCACGATCCCGGCCCTGGCAGATTACCACGCTGCCCTTGATCGGGGCGAGGCCTTGCCGGATGATCTGCGCACGAAGCACGGGATCGGCACGCCCGAGGATATTGCGCCCTTGGTGATCTTTCTGGCCTCTGAGAGCGGGCGGGCGATCACCGGGCAGTGCCTGGGGATCGGTGGTGATCGGCTGAGCCTGTGGTCGAACCCGGCCGAGATCCGGGAAATCTGCCGCCAGGGGGGGTGGACTGCCGAGGCTTTGCGCGCGGCCTGGTCCGAATTTTCCGAGGACGTTCTGCAAACGCCGGGTGTGCCGTTGGCGTTCGATTAAATTTTATAAATCAATCTGTTATGGACTTCATGTCTTTGGAAGATGGAAGCTGATTGTCAGATGAAATACTTGCCGGGATATCTGTTCAGATAATCTGATCCGGCGTGACAGAGTGCGTGGTCTTTCGTTATGCTGACTGGGAACAGCCCTCCCGCCCGTCGGCTGACGCCTGCGGCGTCGCCTCCCGTTGGGTTGCGCCGCGCAGGAACGGACCTGCGGTCCGTGATCCTGCGCGGCGGGTCCGCTTTTGGGAAATGAATAATCCGGCATAAGGGGAGGTACAGATCCGATCTGTGCAGGCAGGTCGGTGTGCCACATGCTTTCCCGCTTTTTGGGATACATGGCCTTTCCCATCTGGCGTATCCGCGCCGCGTTAGCGGCGCCCGGCCCAACGGGAGGCGACGCCGCAGGCGTCAGCCGACGGGCGGGAGGGCCCGTTCCGGTTTCAGGTTGTTGTTCTGCAGGCTTGCTATGGGCAGGGAGATGCTGGCATCAATGCCCCATGGAACAGACACATCCCGACGGGGCCGGTGCCCCCCACCTGCGCCTGCGGATCGTCTTTGGCGATGATGCTATGTTCGGGCCGGGCTTGGCTGATCTTCTGGAACGCATCCGTGAAACCGGATCGATCGCGGCCGCGGGCCGGTCTATGTCCATGAGCTACAAGCGGGCTTGGACCTTGGTCGAGGAAATGAACGCGGCCTTTCGCCGGCCGCTCGTGGACAGCACCCGGGGGGGGGCCAAAGGTGGCGGTGCGCGGCTGACCGAAACCGGCGAAGAGGTGCTTGATCACTACCGCCACCTTGAAGAAAGCGCGGCTCAGGCTGGCGCGGTGCGGATCGCTGCCATGCGGGCCTTGCTTCGGGATATGTCCAGCGGGAAATAGCGCTTGTCTCGTGTGGGCCGGGCTGCGATATATTCCAGGAGATATATCACTTCAAGGATTTCAAGATGCCGGACCTGTTCCCCTCGTTCCGCTGCCCCGCTGCCCTGCTGTTGTCCGTCGGCTTGGCCTGGCCTGTCGCCGCCCAGGCCGAAGAAGTCGTGGTTTTCGCCGCTGCCAGTCTGAAGAATGCCATGGATGAGATCGCGGCCACCTATGCCGCCAGTTCAGACGATACCTTGGCCGTTTCCTATGCGGGATCTTCGGCTCTGGCCCGGCAGATCCAACAGGGCGCACCGGCCGATATCTTCATCTCGGCCAATACCAGCTGGATGGACACGCTTGAGACCGAAGGCCTGCTGGAGGATGGCACGCGCAGCGATCTGCTGGGCAATTCGATTGTGCTGATCGCCCACGGCACTGACGCTGCAGCGGTCAAGATAACCCCCGATCTTGATCTGGCGGGCTTGCTGAACGGCGGCAAACTGGCCATGGCGCTGGTCGATGCCGTGCCGGCCGGGATCTACGGCAAGGCCTCGCTTGAGCATCTGGGCCTGTGGGACAGTGTCACCGCCGATGTCGCCCAGGCCGATAACGTGCGCGCCGCCCTGGCCTTGGTCTCGGTAGGTGAGGCCCCCTTCGGTATCGTCTATGCCACCGATGCGGTGGCCGATGACAATGTGACCGTGGTTGGCCGTTTCCCTCCCGACAGCCATCCGCCGATCATCTATCCGGTGGCTGACCTGGCCGGTCGCGATACACCGGCTGAGGCCGCTTTCCTGGACTATCTGCATGGCGCCGAGGCCCGCGCCGCCTTTGAAAAGCAGGGCTTCACGGTCCTGTCGCAGTAAGTCTCTGCCATGATGGAGTGGTTGGGACCCGAGGAATGGCAGGCTGTGGCCTTGTCGCTGCGCGTCGCCTTTTGGGCGACTCTGGCAGCATTGCCCCTGGGGGTCCTGACCGCCTATGCTCTGGTGCGCTGGCACTTTCCGGGGCGCCAGGTGTTGAACGGTCTGGTTCATTTGCCGCTAATCCTGCCCCCCGTCGTTACCGGTTACCTCTTGTTGCTGAGCTTTGGCACCAAGGGACCGGTGGGTGGCCTTTTGCAGGAGATCGGCATCGTCCTGGCCTTTCGCTGGACCGGCGCGGCGCTGGCCGCAGGGGTGATGGCTTTTCCGCTGATGGTCCGCGCCATCCGCCTGTCGATCGAGGCGGTGGATCCCGGTCTGGAACAGGCCGCCGGCACCTTGGGCGCATCGCGGCCCTGGGTGTTCCTGACGGTCACCCTGCCGCTGATCCTGCCCGGTGTCGTGGTTGGCGCGATCCTGGCCTTTGCCAAGGCGATGGGAGAATTCGGCGCCACCATCACCTTCGTTTCCAACATCCCCGGTCAGACCCAGACCCTGCCGTCGGCGATCTACGCCTTCCTGCAAGTCCCGGGGGGCGAGGGTGCGGCAATGCGGCTGGTGCTTGTCTCCGTCGGCATTGCCATGACGGGGCTGATCCTGTCGGAATGGCTTGGGCGCCGGGTGGCGCGCATGGTGGCCGGGACATGAGCCTCGCAGTCCGCCTGCGTCACAGCTTCCAGGGGTTTGATCTGGATATCGGTTTTGAGGCCCCGGCTGGCATCACCGTGCTGTTCGGCCGCTCGGGGGCGGGCAAGACGACCATCGTCAATGCGGTGGCAGGGCTGCTGCGCCCGGATGCCGGCCGGATCGTGGCGGATGATGTGGCGTTGTTGGATACCGAGCGCGGCTTGTGGCTGCCGCCGCATCGCCGCCGCCTGGGCTATATCTTTCAGGAGGGGCGCCTCTTTCCCCATCTCAGTGTGCGTCAGAACCTGGGCTATGGACGCTGGTTTGCGCGGCGCCGGGGGGCGGGCGGGTCCGACCGGATGGCGCGGGTGGTTGATATGCTGGGCCTCGGCGATCTGTTGGATCGCCGTCCCGGCGGGCTGTCGGGGGGCGAGAAACAGCGCGTCGCCGTTGGCCGGGCGCTGCTGGCCGATCCAGCGCTGATCCTGGCGGATGAGCCCCTGGCCGCCCTGGATGAGGCACGCAAGGCCGAGATCCTGCCCTATTTTGAACGCTTGCGCGATGAAGTTTCGGTGCCAATCCTTTATGTCAGCCATTCGGTGGCTGAGGTCGCGCGCCTGGCCACCACCGTCATCGCGTTGGATGGGGGGCGGGTTCTGCATCAGGGCACAGCAGCCAGCGTCCTTGCCGATCCGGCCGTCTTGCCCATGGGGGTGCGGGCCGCCGGGGCGCTGATCTTTGCCCGGGTGGGGCGACATCACGCGGATGGGCTGACGGAGCTGGTGGCCGGTGACACGGCGTTGTTTCTGCCGCGCATCGGGGCTGCACCGGGCCAGACCGTGGGTCTGAGGATTGCCGCCCATGATGTGATCCTGTCGCGGGACCGGCCCGAGGGGCTGTCGGCGCTGAACATCCTGTCGGGTATAGTCCACGAGATCCGCGCCGGTGAGGGGCCGGGGGCGCTGGTTTCGCTGGACACGGTGGCGGGGCGGGTGCTGGCCCGAATTACGGCCCGGTCTGTGGCGGCCATGGGGCTGGCCCCGGGGCAGCCCTGCCATGCGGTGATCAAGGCGCTGTCGGTGGCGCGTGAGGATGTGGGCGCGCGGGCGGTCTTGTCGGGTGGGGCAGAGGCGCGATCATAAGAGAGGGTCTTGGCCCATGCGCGGGACCGCGCGGACAGAGTGGCCGCTGGACAGAATTGTCGCTGATTGCCTTCGGCGCGGAATCAAGGCCTGTCAGGGGCGCCGTGCATCGCGGCACCGCAGCCCGTCGATGCAGGGCTATCGCGTTTCGGGAAAAGGATGACTGACCTGAAACGCTATAGGATGTTGGTTTCACGCATTTCTTAACCGAAAAAGTCGATCAGTTTTTTCTCGAAATGCTTTCGGGTCGCTGTTTCAGCGCCCATAAGGGGTCAGGTCGAACCTGTGCAGGGGCCGCTGGCCCAGGATGCGGGTCTCTGACCTCTGAGCCGAGCGGTGTCAGCCCTTGCGCGCGGCCTTTTCGGCAATCCCCGAGGTTCCGGCCCGGCGATCCAGTTCCTCCAACACATCGGCCAGGGGCACATCCCGCGCGGCCAGCATGACCAGCAGGTGATAGAGCACATCCGCTGCCTCGCTGGTCAGCCGGGCCTTGTCGCCCCGGACGGCCTCGATGATGGCCTCGATCGCCTCTTCGCCGAACTTTTCAGCGCATTTCTCGGGGCCCTTTGCGAACAGTTTGGCCGTCCAGGAACTGTCGGGATCGGCCCCCTTGCGGGCGGCGATGGTCTGGGCCAGGCGGTCTAGAGCGCTCATGTCAGCCTCATGGGAATGCCGGCGGCGGCCATGTGGGCCTTGGCCTCGGCGATGGTGAAATCACCGAAATGGAAGATCGAGGCCGCCAGAACGGCGCTGGCATGGCCCTCGGTCACGCCCTCGACCAGGTGATCCAGCGTGCCAACCCCGCCCGAGGCGATCACCGG
>JBKDZR010000050.1:0-42753 GCA_047971485.1 Qingshengfaniella sp.
ACCATAAAGTTCTATATATATCAATGCTAAATCGGAAGATCTTAAAGCTTCTTCCGGCGGCGCCTGTGGGTATCCTCTGGGTCCTGTGGCACGTGGCAGACCCACAGCACCTGAGGTTGACCCCTCCGGGAATACGTCTCTCCTCCACGAATCTCCGGGTACACCCTTGGACGCGCCTGCGGCACTCGTGTTCCGGGCGCGGCCTCCGAGGGAACGGCTGATCCCGGTCAGCGCGATCCTCAGATCACTGGCCTTGGAAAATGACCGCTTTGAGGCCATTCTGTCCCTGACCCTTCCCGGCGCGGAACAAGCCCGGAACGGGCGCCGCGCCAGCGCCGGACCGGCCCACCGGTCTGGCGCTATGGCTGATGTAAGCGCGAAGCTGGAATATCGCGCTACCACGGCTGCCATAAATCGCGTAGCGGGCGGGTTGGGTGCGCCAGCCCCCGGTCCGGCGCTGGCGCGGCTTGGTCTGCTGGTGGTAACGGCCGCTTTGTCTGCAAGGCCGCCTGTTGCAAGCGGTCAATCCTTAGGGCCGTTGGTATCAGTGGGTTGTTGCCCCCAGATGGGCGGAACGGACCAGCGCCGCGTATTTCCGCAGGGTCGGCGTTTCCGGCTGGTGGCTTTCCGGCGGTGCTTGGCGCTGCCGGACGGCCAGGTCCTCCGGGGGGACCAGTACATCCAGGCTGCGGGTGGTGGCATCAATGCGGATCACATCGCCATCGCGCAGCAAACCGATTGGCCCATCCGCCGCCGCCTCTGGCCCGACATGACCGATGCACAGCCCCCGCGTCGCCCCGGAAAACCGGCCATCGGTGATCAGCGCGACCTTCTCGCCCATGCCCTGCCCATAGAGCAGCGCCGTCACGCCCAGCATCTCGCGCATCCCCGGGCCGCCGGCGGGGCCTTCATTGCGGATCACGATCACATCGCCGGCCGCATAATCGCGCGCCCGCACTGCGGCCACCGCATCTTCTTCGCAGTCGAACACCCGGGCCGGACCCTCGTGGGTCAAGTGTTTCAGCCCGGCGATTTTCAGCACCGCCCCTTCGGGGGCCAGCGTGCCCTTCAGCACGATCACACCGGAATCCCGGGTGATCGGTCGATCCGCCGGGCGGATCACCGCTCCATCGGCCTGTGGCCCGGCCTCGGCGATCTCGCCAATGCTGCGGCCTTCAATCGAGGGACAATCAGGATGCAGAACCCCGGCCTCCAGCAACACCCGCAACAGGGCCGGCGTGCTGCCGGCGTGATGCATGTCCCGGGCCCAGTACCGCCCCCCCGGCTTCAGGTCCGCCAGCAGCGGCGTGCGGTCCAGCACCGTCTCGATATCGTCCAGGGTAAAGCGCAGACCCACCTCATTGGCGATGGCCGGCAAGTGCAGCAACGCATTGGTCGAGCCCCCGGTCGCCCCCACCGCGACCACGGCGTTTTCCAGGGACTTGCGAGTGATCAGCGCCTCGGGCAGCGGACCACCCACCTCAATCGCCTGGCGTAGCAGCCCCGCCGCCCGTTTGATCAAGATCATACGTTCCGAATACACAGCCGGCAGATAGGCCGATCCGATCGGCGCCAGCCCCAGCACCTCGGCGACCAGCGCCATGGTGTTGGCGGTAAACTGCCCGGCACAGGATCCGACCGTGGGAACGGCGATCTTTTCCATCTCGGCCAGCTCGGCCTCACTAACGGCACCGGCATAGACCTGACCCACGGCCTCATAGAGATCGACGATCCCGATATCGGCGCCCTTCCAGTCCGCCGGCAGCGCAGCCCCGCCATAGATGAACACCGCCGGCCGGTTCAGCCGCGCGATGCCCATCATCATCCCAGGCAAGGTCTTGTCGCAGGACGCAAAGGCCATCAGCCCATCATAGGCGTGGCCGCGCGCCACCGCATCCACGGAATCCGCGATGATTTCCCGCGACACCAGGCTAAAGCGCATCCCGCGATGGTTCATCGTCATGCTGTCGGCGACGGTGATGGTCGAGAACTCGAACGGGGTGATGTTTTCACGGTGCAGCCCGGCCTTGGCGGCCACGACCTGAGGCGGCAACGACATGGAACAGGGCGTGACCTCGGCCCCGGTCGAGACCACACCGACGAAAGGGCTGGCCAGGGCCTGATCGTCATGGCCCATGGCTCGCAAAAAGGCGCGATGGGGCGCACGATCCAGGCCTTCGACGATCGTGCGGGAGATAAGCTTGTCCTGGCGTTTCATGGCGTCCTGTCTGTCAGCTGTCCGTGCGGTGGGCTGCGGGCCAGTGTTTCACCATTGGCCGGCGGGGTAAATGCGTTTCCCGGGGGACAAGGCAACGCTGTGAGACAGCAGGCCAAGCCGCGCCGCAGGACATCGCGCCTGTGCCATGGGCGCCAGGCAACCCTTTGTGGGCACAACTGGTTGGTCTTCAGACGCATTAGCGCAACCGAAGACCGTGCCCCTACGCTGGATTTGACAAATCCCCGTGATTAATTGTAGACAATACAAATATACATTGACCTCAATAGGCACTGCAATCCCGTGTCCCAGCCCGATCACGCCCCCTCGGATCTGCACATGCCCCAGGCCTGCCTGACCACCCATGTGCTGGACCTGACGACCGGACAACCAGCGGTCGGGATCGGCGTGGATCTTTATCACTGCGAGACAGGCAGCGCGCGGCATCTGCGCCATGCCCAGACCAATGCCGACGGGCGCCTGGACCGCCCGCTGCTGTCCCGCGATGACCCGACTGTCAGACCGGGCCGCTATCGCCTGGACTTCGACGTCAAAACCCCGCTCTTCGACGGGCTGCCCATCGTGTTTCACATCGAGAACACGGCCTGGCACCATCATGTGCCGCTGGTCATCGCACCCTTCGGCTTTTCCACCTATCGCGGTGCGCCACCCAGCCATGCGCCAGCCCACGCAAACAGGCCCGCGCAGCCCCGCTCAGGCCCCGCCGCGACAGGCCAGGCCCCGCCCCCCGGTGCGGGTGGCGCGGGCGTGACCATCCATGCCATCGACATTGCCCAAGGCTGCGGCGCGGCGGGATTGCAGGTGGATCTGATTGGCCCCGAAGGCCAACGGATCAACCGCCAGCGCACCACCGCCGAGGGACGCACCCCGCGCTGGCTGGCCCCCGCCGGCAGCCTGCGTCCCGGCCAGTATCGGCTGATCTTTCATCTGGGCGATTATTACCGCGCCAGCGGCTTGCCCGTCGGATCAAACCCGTTTTTCCCGGTGGCCATTGTGCCCTTCGCCATCGACGACCCGGAACGCCATTACCACATCCCGCTTTTGGCGGCGCCCTGGGGCTACAGCTGCTATCGCGGATCCTGACACGAGACCGACCATGACCGACCCTCTGTTTTCCCTGCCTATGATCGAACGTTTCATCGGCTTCGATACGATCAGCCGCAATTCGAACCTGCCGCTGATCCATTTCGTCCGCGATTACCTGGCCGAACTGGGGATCCCCGTCACCCTGACCCATGACGAGACCGGCCAGAAAGCCAATCTTTTCGCCACGATCGGCCCCGATGATCGCCCCGGGATCGTGCTGTCAGGCCATACCGATGTCGTGCCCTGCGAAGATCAGGACTGGACCAGCGATCCGTTTGACCTGGCCCGACGCGACGATCGGGTCATCGGCCGGGGGGTGTGCGACATGAAGGGGTTTCTGGCCATCGCCACGGCCTTTGCCCCGGTCTTTGCCCGGCGGACGCTGACCTGCCCGATCCACCTGGCCATGTCCTTTGACGAAGAGGTGGGCTGCCTGGGCGTGCCACTGCTGCTGGCCGACCTCAAGGCCCGGGGCCTGACCCCCAAGGCCTGCATCGTCGGCGAGCCCTCGAATATGGGGCTGATCCGGGCACATAAGGGCAAGATCGGCGGGCATGTCACCGTCACGGGTCAACCTGCCCATTCCGGTGTCGCCCATCTGGGTGTCAACGCCGTCGAGGCGGCAGCCGAGGCCATCGCCCGCTTCAAGCTGATTCAGCGCCGCCTGCGCGATCACGGCCCCCATGACCTGCGCTTTGATGATCCCAAATACACGACCATCCAGACCTGCATGATCCAGGGGGGCACGGCGGTGAACATCGTGGCCGCGAAATGCATTTTTGATTTTGACATCCGCTATCTGCCCGGCGAAAACCCCTTTGACTATATCGACGAATGCCGGACCTATGTCGACACGCGGATCCAGCCGGAAATGACCGCGATCGCCCCCGGCGCGGGCTTTGACTGGGCCTTCGTGCCCGGCTGCGAAGCACTGAGCACCGATGATGACGATCCGGTGATGCAACTGGCCCGCAAGCTGTCAGGACAGAACGATGCGGCCTGTGTCGGCTTTGGCACCGAGGCCGGTCATTTTCAGAAAGCGGGCATTCCTACCTTCATCTGCGGCCCCGGCAACATCGAGCAGGCCCATAAGGCCGACGAGTTCCTGACCCTGGATCAGATCCGCAAATGTGAAACCTTCCTGTGGCGCCTGCTGGATGAGGTCAGCACCTGAGTGCTACCACATTCGGCGATCGCCCACATGCCGGGGGCCGAACCGGACACTTTACGGAGATGTCATTCCCCCTGGGCCGCACGGCCCTTGACACCCGGGGCGGATCCGCTTTGAAAGGCCCGCGATTTTGCTTAATTCGCGGCCCATATTGGCCGGTCTCATGCGGTGATTTGAAATGGTTGTCTCGTCTGGCGCGCAGGCTGAACAAGAACTTTATCGCGAAATCCGGCGCGCGATCATGGAACGCCGCCTTTTGCCAGGCACGAAGCTGACCGAGGAGTCACTGGGCGATCTGTTTTCCGTCAGCCGGGCGCGGGTCCGCAAGGTTCTGTCTCGGCTGGAAAAGGAAAAGCTGGTTCAGCTGATCCCGAACCGCGGCGCCTTTGTCTGGAAACCGACCGTGGCCGAGGCCCGCAATGTGCTTGAGGTGCGCAAGCTGGTGGAAACCCATCTGGTGCGCGAGGCCGCCAAACGCGCTACAAGCACCCAGATCGCCCGGCTGCGCACGACCCTGGAGCAAGAGCTGCGCGCCAAGCAGAAACAGCGCCGGACCGAACTGATGCGCCTGTCCGGCGAATTTCACATGCGATTGGCCCAATGCGCGCAAAACCCGATCCTTGAGGAATTCCTCGGCAGTCTTCTGGCCCGCAGCTATCTGATTCTGTCGGCCTATCAGCGCTATGCGCCGCGCAACTGCCCCCAGGACGATCACGGACAAATCGTCGACTGTGTCGCCACCGGGGATGCCGATGGGGCCGTCGCACTGCTGGAAACGCATTTCCAACATATGGCCGACGAGTTGGACCTGTCTGATGATGAACGGCCGGACAACGTCGATCTCGGCAAGATCCTGCAACGTCGCAGCTGATCACGGCCGGGTGTCCGCCTTCTGGACGCCGGCTTTCGGATAACAGACCCGATCGAACGCCCCGGCCGGCCCTTACGGCCGCACAGGGCGAACCTTTGGCGCGGGCCAGGCCGGTGGGCTTGCTCCGAGTGCGCGCCCCATCTGTTTTCAATGCCATTGCGCAGACACGCACCTGCGCGCCCACCCGGATGGCGAAGGCAGGGGGCGCTCTGTCTCTGGTTAAATTGTGATCATATGTAAAAACTAATATGTACATTAATATAAAATATTGTCTACAATGATCCAGCCGAAATATCCGGCGCGCCGCATGACGGGAGGACAGAATGGCAAGACGACACCGGCCAGCAAGGCAAGGGACGGCCCATGATCGCCTCGGTCTGCCCGCCCTGCGCCCCCTACGGATCCCGGCCGGAGCGTGAGCGATGAAACTGTTGGTCATCAATCCCAACACCAGCCAATTCGTTACCGACCGGATCACCGCCGTTGCCCGCGATGCCCTGAGCCCCGAGGATGAGGTCATCGGCGTCACCGGCCAGTTTGGCCCCAGAATTGTCGGCACGCGATCCGAATGCGCCATCGCCGCGCAAGAGGCCCTGCGCCTCGCCCGTCAGAATGCGGTCGGGATTGATGGAATCCTGCTGGGCATTTCCTTTGACACCGGCCTTGATGCCCTGCGTCAGGCCCTGCCCGTTCCCGTCATCGGGATGAGCGAAGCCGGCATGCTTATGGCCCTGACCACCGCGCAGCGATTTGCCATGCTGACCTTCGGGGACCACGCGGTGCCGCTCTATCGTGATCTGATCACGCACTATGGGCTCGACGCCCGATCTTGCGGGGTGTTCTCGTTGCCACCGCTCAGCCAGGCACAAATGGAGGACCCGCGGTTGGTCCTGTCGGATCTGCGCGATGCCATCCACCACGCTGCCCGCCACGATGGCGCCGAGGCGATCCTGCTGGCCGGCGCCATTTTTGCCGGCCTGGCCCCCGCCCTGCGCGATATTACCCCGATCCCGGTGATCGACGGCATCACGGCCGGTGTCGGCCTGCTGGCTGTGCGACATCGGCTGAACCTGCGCCCAGCCGCCCAATCAGGACAGACGGCAGATGATTGACATTGTTTTTGAATGGCTGGGCTATCTGGGCCGGTGGGGGCATGTGATCGCCGGGATCACCTGGATCGGAACATCGTTTTACTTCAACTGGTTCGATCTGTCCGAGCGCGCCCCGCAGAGCCCGACGATCAAACCCAATGTCGTCGGCCAGATCCACGAAATGCACGGCGGCAGCTTTTATTACCATGAACGGTTCTGGCCGACCGAGGACAGCCCCCGCACCCTGGCCCATTCCGGTCCGGCGCAGTTCACCTTTCTGACCGGGCTGTTTCTGATCGTCTCGCTCTACTGGTTCGGGGCCAGCCTGTACCTGACCGGCCCCGGCGGACGCGACGCCCCGGTCAGCGATCTGGTGGTCCTGAGTGCTGCGGTCATTTTCGGTCCCTGGCTGATCTATGACCGCGCCTGCAAGATGACCGAGGATGACCGCATCATCACCCTGATCTCGGCGCTAATCGTGGTCGGGGTCAGCCTGATCGCTACCCGGATCTTCACCAGCCGCGCCGCCTTCGTTCATGTCGGCGCGGCGCTGGGAACGATCATGGCCGCCAATGTCCATTTCGTGATCGTACCCAATCACATCCGCATGCGCCGGCAGGTCCAGGCCAAACAGGCGGTGACCCGAACCTTCCACCTGCAGGCCAAGCGCCGGTCACAGCATAACAACTATTTCACCCTGCCGGTGCTCTTCGCCATGCTCAGCGTGCACTTTCCGCTGGTCACCACGAACGGCCTGGCCTGGATCACGATCCCCCTGATCTGTGGGTCCGCGGGCGCGCTGCGCCATTGGCGCAATCGTTTCATGGTGACAGAGCAACGCGACGGGCGCTTTGCCGTGCTGGCCGGTGTGCTGATGGTGGCCGCGATCGCGACCAGCGCGGTGCGGCCGACGGCCGAGACCCAGGACATGGCCGGGCTCAGCCCGCGCGATGCCGAAACCTTTGCCATCCTGCGCCAACGCTGTGCCGTCTGCCATGCCACGACGCCGGTGATGGACGGGTTCACCAGCCCACCGGCCGGGCTGCGCCTTGAAACCCTTGCCCAAGCGCAGGCCCGCAAGGATCTGATCTACAGCGCAGCGATCACCAATGACATCATGCCCCCGGGCAACCTGACCGAAATGACCGATGCGGAACGCGCCATCCTGGCGGACTGGCTGATCTCGGTCGGCGCTGGTCACAGCGAATGAGACAGACCATGCCCCAGGCCCCAACCGCCCCTTACCCCCGGGACATGATCGGCTACGGCCCGACCCCGCCCGATCCTTGCTGGCCCGACGCGGCGCGTCTCGCACTGAGTTTCGTAGTCAATTATGAAGAAGGCGGGGAAAATTCAGTCCTGCATGGCGATGCCGGATCGGAAACCTATCTGTCCGAGATCGTCGGCGCTGGCGCGGTCACCGGTAGCCGCGAACCGACCATCGAATCCCTTTACGAATACGGCAGTCGCGTCGGGGTCTGGCGCCTGATGCGCCTGTTCCGCGACCGGGGCCTGACCTTCACCTGCTACGCGGTCGCCATGGCGCTGCAACGCACCCCCCAGGTCGCACAGGCCCTGATCGCCGAGGGCCACGAGATTGCCAGCCATGGCTGGCGCTGGATCAACTATCATGGGGTCGACCGGGGCACCGAACGTGCAGACATGCAGCGCTCGGTTCAGGTGATCGAGGCCCTGGCCGGCACCCGCCCGGTCGGTTGGTATTGTGGCCGCCCCAGCGAAAACACCCTGTCCCTCGTCGCCGAAGAGGGCGGCTTCCTCTATCATTCCGACAGTTACGCCGACGACCTGCCCTATTGGCAATGCGTCGACGGGACCCCGCTGTTGGTCCTGCCTTACACCCTGGACATCAATGACATGAAGTTCGCCGGCTATCAGGGCTTCAATGCCGGCGATCAGTTTTTCACCTATCTCAAGGACAGTTTCGACTGCCTTTATGCCGAAGGGGCCACAACCCCCCGCATGATGAATGTCGGGCTGCATTGCCGCATCGCCGGACGGCCGGGGCGGGCCATGGCCTTGGCGCGGTTCCTCGACTACGTGGCCAGCAAGCCCGGGGTCTGGATCTGCCGCCGCGATCAGATCGCGCGGCACTGGCGGACGATCCATCCCTTTTCTCCCGATGACAGCACAGGACAGACATGAAATGCGACAGCGTTTTGGCGAGACACGATCGACCTTTCGGGACAACCACGCCCTGATCAGCCCCGACAGTCACGAACGCACCCCTCTGTCCAGCTGGCCTGGATGCGACCTGATTTTCACCATTACCCCGCAAATGGGGGCGCGCTTTACCCAGTACCTGGCCCATATGCCCGAAGGTGCCAGTGGTCTGGCCCCTCTGGCAGGGATGGAACGCTTCGTCTTTGTGATTGATGGCACGGTGGAGCTGAGCACCGGGGGCACGGATCACAGCCTGAGCGCGGGGGGCTATGCCTTTCTGCCCGCAGACACCGACCAGAGGATCCGGGCCTGTAGCGCGGCGCGCCTGTCGGTGCTGGATGTGCCCCATGCCCCTGCCCCGGACGGCACGCGGCCCGGGCTGGTGATCGGCGATGCCGCGCAGATCCCGGCCACACCGCTGAAGGGCGACGAGATGCTGATGTTGCAAAAGCTGATCCCCGAGGGGGCGGGCTTTGACTGTGAAGTCAACATCATGACATTTTCGCCCGGCGCTGGCCTGCCCTATGTCGAAACCCATTTCATGGAACATGGCCTGCTGTTTCTGGACGGGGGTGGGGTCTATCGGCTGGACGATTGCTGGTATCCCGTCGAGCAGGGCGACACGATCTGGATGGGCCCCTATTGCCCACAGTGGTTCGGCGCCATCGGGGCCTCCGAGGCCCGCTACCTGATCTACAAGAACTGGAATCGCGACCCCCACGCCTTCTGAGAGGCAGGGAACCGGGCCCGCCGTCCCGTGACGGCAGGCCCAATCACGGATCGGATTTGCCGACAGAAAAAGAGGCCGCATCGCCCCGCGACAGCGCCCCATCAGGCACGCCCGACCCCCAACAGGAAAGGAGAGGACATGAACACGCAATCGGAAATCCATCCGGTCGACAGGATATTGCCCCCGGGCATCCTGTTCTTTTACGGCCTTCAACACGTTCTGATCATGTATGCCGGGGCAATCGCCGTCCCGCTGATCATCGGCGGCGCCCTGGGCCTGCCCAAGGATCAGGTCGCTCTGCTGATCAGTTGCGATCTGTTTGCCTGCGGGGTGGTCTCGATCATCCAGTCAGTCGGCATCTGGAAACTGGGGGTTCGGCTGCCGGTGATGATGGGCGTGACCTTTGCCGCCGTGCCAACCATGGTGGTTCTGGCCTCGGATCCGGCGGTTGGTGCGCAGGGCCTGTTCGGGTCGATCATCGGGGCGGGGATCGTGGCGATGATCCTGGCCCCCTTCATCGGACGACTGGTGCGTTTTTTTCCGCCACTTGTCACGGGCACGGTCATCACCGTCACCGGGCTGACGATCATGCGCATCGGGATCAACTGGGCGGCGGGCGGCAACCCGATGATCCGCCAGGTGGTCGATGGCGTGCCAACCATGGTGCCTAACCCTGATTACGGATCGCCAGACAACCTTTTGTTTTCACTTATGGTTCTTGTCGTAGTTCTGCTGATGGCCAAACTGGCCAAGGGGTTCTGGGCGAATATTGCAGTGCTGGTCGGGCTTGGGGCCGGTTTTCTGCTGGCGCTGGTTCTGGGCCGGGTCAATTTCGCCGGGCTGACTGATGCCCCCTGGATCGAGGCCATCCGCCCCTTCGCCTTCGGCATGCCGACCTTCCACCCCTGGGCCATCATCTCCTTGTCCATCGTCATGATAATCGTCATGGTTGAAACCATCGGCATGTTGTTGGCCGTGGGCGAGATGGTGGGCCGGCGGCCCGATACCAAAGCCATCACCCGGGGCCTGCTGGTCGACGGGTTTGGGACCTTCTTTGGTGGTGTGTTCAACACCTTTCCCTATGTCTCGTTTTCACAGAATGTCGGGCTTGTGGGGGTGACGGGCATCCGCAGCCGCTGGGTCTGCGGGGCGGCAGGTGCGATCCTGATCGTGCTGGCCCTGTTTCCGAAGCTGGCGGTGGTGGCTGCGTCCATCCCGATCTACGTGCTGGGCGGCGCCGGTATCGTGATGTTCGGCATGGTTTGCGCCACCGGGATCAAGATCCTCAGCGGGGTGGATTTCGAGCGCCGGCATAACCTGTTCATCGTTGCCATCTCGATCGGCGTCGGGATGATCCCGCTGGTTGCCCCCGCCTTTTTTGGCCACATGCCAAAGGCCCTGGCACCGCTGACCCACAGTGGCATCGCCATGGCGGCGCTGACCGTTGTGGCGCTGAACCTTTATTTCAACCATTGGGGAACGTCAGATGCCCCTCAGGAAGCCGCCGATCAGACCAGCGGCCATAAGGGGTAGGTCTGTGCAAAAGCGATGGCTCAGGACAAAGCCGTCGCTGCCCCTGCAAACCAGCCGCGCGCTGGGGCGCCCTTTGAGGAAGCGCGGCGGCCTTTGGCCATACCCCGCGCCGTCAGAGGGCGCCTGGCAATGTCGACGTCGCCAGAGCCATTGATCTCAGGCGGGCCACACAACGCCAAGGTAGTTTCGTGCGGCCCGCCCCTCGATCATACCGGCCACCCCGTGAACAATGATATTGGCGATCGGGCTGCGGGCCAGAACGGCAAAAGCAACTGGATCAGGCCGCAGCATCCCTGGCCACACGCCGCTTGCCCAGCACAAGCGCCCCCAGCCCCGACAGCAGCAGGACCCCGGCCGGCGCCACGGGAACCGGTGCCACATCCGACAAGGTCACGGTTCCCCGGATCGTCTGATTGGAATCCCGATTATCGCCACCAAAGCGGAATTCCAGAATGTCACCTGCCGCCACGGCCACGGATCCGGTGCCACTGTAGCTGAACCCCGCAGAGGGCATCGTGCAGCAATGCTCGGGGCCAGCGGAGACAAGGACCTCGCCAAGCCCTGGCGCCGTGCGGGTCAGGAAGGCCGTTACCTTAAAAAATGCATGAAACCCACTGAAATTCCAAACATAGTCCCAGGTTCCATCCTCGGTAACCTGGGTTTGCGCGATGAACGTCACTGGCCCGCCATCGGACGCCGTCGCATCATAGGTGAAGGCCGCCCCATCCGCACCAAGTTGCGATACCGTCGGCGAAGCCGGGCCTGAGACCGTCCAGGGATCCAGTGCAACGGCCCCGACCGGCGCCCCGAGAAGGCCAAGGGCTGAAACCAGCGCGGCGGATTTGAAAAAACGTGTCATCCTTAATCTCCTGTGTAACATGAACACAGAGGCACATTAACCTTGATCCAAGGGACCACCTGTGACGTAGGTCACAGGCAGAACGATTCTCAGCCTGGACCAAGCAGAATGTTCAAAAAAGGTCGCCGGATTTTTAGTAAAATAATTTACAATCAAATAATAAAATTCACTCTTTATGCTGGCGCCCCCTCTCTGCCTTAGAGTGGCCCCAGATCGGTGGCGAAATCCCGGGGGCGGGCCGCATAGGGCCAGGAGGTCACCACCAGCCCGATCCCGGTCGCGACCAGATTGGCGGCATTGTCCGGTGTGATCCCGCCAGCCGCGACAATCAACGGCGGCCGGGCCAGGCCACGGGTATGGGCAATGACCCGGGCCATCTGATCGGCGGTGAATTTCTCCAGTTGAACCGCCTCGAAACCGGCATCAGCCGCAGCGATGGCCTGGGCCACCGAGGCGACCTCGACCTCGATCTTGCGCTCTGGCGCCACGCGGCGCATCCGCCGGGCCAGATCCACGAGCGGTTCATCGGCGCAAAACCGGCGATGCTCGGCGAAGATCAGGATCGTCTCGGACAGGCCTGCGCGATGCACGATGCCCCCGCCTGCCCGCGCTGCCAGCTGTGACAGAACCCGGCTGCCCGGAAAGGTCTTGCGGGTCAGCGCAACCTGGACCTCCGGCGCCACCGCCTGCACCGCATCCACCATAGCACGGGTAGCCGTGGCGATCCCGCTAAGGCTTTCCATCAGGTTCTTCGACGACTTCCAGATCATATGCAGCCCATCAGCCCGCCCACGCGCCTCGATCACCGGATCCCCGGGCACAAGCCTGTCGCCCGAAGCCGCCGATAACCGCACCTCCAGCCCCTGCCGGGCCATCATCTGGCCCGCGACCTCGACCCCGGCCAGAACCATCGGGTCCCGCGCCGCCAGCGTAAAACGCCCCGCCTGCCCGCCAATGCCCAGGCAATCGGTGGTCAGATCACCACCGGGGGCATCTTCGTAAATAAGCCGGTCAATCTCGGCGCCGGGCAAGGTCCACATGGTTTTCTCCTTCAGGCAGGGTCGTCATCAGGCCCGTACCGGGCCACGCAATCTGAGGGTCACGATCACCAGGGCCGAAAACAGACCAAGCCCGGCGGACAGAAGCGTGGCGCGCGCGAAATCGCCCTGGGTCACCCCGTTATAGATTTCCAGCGAAATCGTATTGGTTCGTCCGACAATATTACCGCCGAGCATCAGGGTCACCCCGACCTCGCCCAGCGACCGGGCCGTGGCCAGCAACAATCCGGTGGCCAGAACCGCGCGCAGATTGGGCAGGATCACATGGAAGAAGATCGACCATTCGCCATGGCCCAGCGTACGCCCCGCCTCGGTCAGACTGGGGGGCAAGGCGGTGATCGCGGCCTCGATCGGTTTGACCACCAGCGGCAAGCCAACCAGAACCGAGGCCAGCAGCACCCCCCAGACCGAAAAGACGAAACTGATCCCCAGGCTTGCATCCAGCCAGCCACCCAGCCAACTGCGCCGGCCCAGCAAGACCAGAAGGAAAAAGCCCAGCACGATGGGCGGCAGAACCATCGGCAAGGTGATCAGCAGATCCAGCAGCCCGCGACCGGGCCAGCCGGGCCGCGACAGGGCCCAGCCCAGCAGCGGCCCGATCACCGCATGGATCAGCAGGGTTGCCACCGCGATTTTCAGGCTGAACAGCACCGAGAAGATCAGCACCGGATCGTGAAAGACCTCGGCCACGCGCAGCCCGCTCACATGCCGTATTTTGCGGTGATCGCCTTGACCGTATCGGAACCGAGGAAGGCCGCAAACGCGCTGGCCGTGGTTTCATCCAGAATGCCGCAATCAATGCGGATTGGATCGTACAGGGCCGGATCGACAGGCAAAAATCCCCCGATCCGGTCACCGGCCCCCAGGGCGTCGGTGGCATTCAGCAGGCCGGCATCGACTTCGCCCTGGACCAGATAGGCGGTCACCTGCGGGACGGTGGCGACGATCATCAGCTTGGGGTCAATCGCTTCCGCCAGCGCAGCCCGTGTCAGGTACTGCCGCCCGGCGATCCCATAGATCGCAGCCTTTTCGTCGGGCATGGCCACGCGCGCGACCGTATCATCGGCAATCTCTGCCGGGTCGGTCAGGGTCAGCCCCTTGCGGTATCCCACCACCAACGCCCCTTTGCCGAAGGGCACGAAACGGGTGAAGGCCAGCCCCTGGGCCGCATCCAGTTTGGCCCGGTCGCCGCAGACCATACCGATGACGCCGCTTTCCCTGGCTTGCGCAATCACCTGGCCCATATTGCCGAACACCTGACCGATGCCGGCGCCACCCTGGGCTTCGAAAGCGGCCACGGCCTCGGCCACCGGTTTGCGATAGCCGGCCCCCGCCGCAAGGGTCAGATCCTGGGCAACGGCCACCGGTGCGCCGAGGGTCAGGCCCATCAGGGATACGGTCAGAAATGAAAGAATGCGCATGTGTATCTTGCCCTCCCCGGGGGCTCCAGCTATCTGATTCACGTTATGTCTGGTGAACTATAACGTGAATGTCAACGCCGGGACCGGGAGTGCCGCCATGATGACCCCTGCGGATCCCCCCGCCCCCGGCGATCTGGACGTGCGCCTGGAAGCGGATCTGACCGGCGCCGAGGGCCATTTTCGCCTGACCTTTGCCACCCGGATCCGTGCCGGTGAATTTGTCGCGCTTTGCGGTCCATCGGGCGCGGGGAAGACGTCGATCCTGCGGATGATCGCGGGGTTGCACAAGCCTGACCGGGGCCGGGTCGATCTGGGCGCAACCTGCTGGAGCGACAGTGAAACCCGTCACTTCCTGCCAGTGCGCGCCCGCGACCTTGGCTTTGTCTTTCAGGATTACGCGCTGTTTCCCAACATGACGGCACAGCGCAATGTCGAATATGCCCTTGCCGATCGCCCGAGGGCCGAACGACGTCGTACAGCCCGACGCCTGCTGGGGCGCGTCGGGCTTGAGGCGCTGGCCCCTGTCCTGCCGGCGCGGCTGTCGGGGGGACAGCAACAGCGATTGGCCCTGATCCGGGCGTTGGCGCGTCGCCCGGCGCTGCTGATGCTGGACGAACCGCTCTCGGCCCTCGATCCCGATATGCGCGGGCAGATGCGGGATCTGCTGGCCAGACTGCACACCCGTTTCGGCGCGACGACGCTGATGGTCAGTCACGATCCGGCCGAGGTCGCGGCACTGGCCGATCGCGTCATCCGGTTGCGCGGCGGACGGATCGACGCGGATGACCGGCTGTGATCCCGTGCCCGGCGCCCTCCCTGTGGGAGGGGCGTGCGCGGCCCGGGCTGGTCGCCCGTGCCAAGCTGGGTGCCGGGCGATGAGGAACAGTTTTCCGGTTGCGCCGTTGAAAATGGATCGGGGGGATTTTTCAGCAGCCTGCTAAAGCGCACCGGAGGCAGGGCAATGCCCGCGATGCGCTCAGGATCAATCGTTGATCTTCTTGACGAATTGCGACTTGAGGCTGACCTGACCGATCCCCGGGATCTTGCAATCGATATCGTGATCGCCATCGACCAGCCGAATACCGCGCACCTTGGTACCCACCTTGATCACCCCCGAGGATCCCTTCAGCTTCAGATCCTTGATCACCGTCACGCTGTCGCCATCGGCCAGCACGTTCCCGACACTGTCGCGCACAGCGGCGTCCGTCTCTTGCGCGGCGTCAGGGGACCATTCATGGTCGCATTCCGGACAGGTCAGCAACGCCCCCATCTCGTAGGTATAATCCGCGTTGCATGCGGGACATGGGGGTAAATTTTCGCTCATGGACTGCGTATAGCGGCAAACACCGCAGTTGCAAGCACCCGTCCGGCAGTGGCAGGTCCCGGATCCGGGGCCTGCTGCTGTCTGTCAGGGGTCAGGCCCCGGTCACCGGCCAGGTTTTGGCAACCATGGTTAGAACGTCATATTGGGCGACGACCTCATCTTTTTGGTTGGTCACCTGACAATCCCAGCGCACCTCGCCATAAACCGTGTTTTCGCGTGGATTGATGGCCTTGCAGGTCAAGCGCACCTTCAGGCTGTCTCCGAAATAGACCGGGGTCAGAAAGCGCAGGTTGTCGACACCGTAATTGGCCAGAACCGGGCCCGGCTCGGGGTCGACGAACAGACCGGCGGCGAAGGATGCAATCAGATAGCCATGGGCCACCCGGTCCTCGAAAAACGGGTTCGCCTTGGCCGCCGCGCTGTCCATATGGGCATAGAAGGTATCACCGGTGAATTGGGCAAAATGCTCGACATCGGCCTCGGTCACTTCACGCGCGGGGGTGATCACCTGATCGCCGATACGCAATTCGGCCAGGGATTTGCGGAACGGATGGCGATCGGCGCGGGTCTCGGCCCCGTCTACCCAGCACCCGGTGATCGCGGCCAGCATCTGCGGCGGGCCCTGCACGGCACTGCGCTGCATGAAGTGCTTCACCCCCCGCATGCCGCCCATTTCCTCACCGCCCCCGGCGCGCCCCGGCCCGCCATGAACCAGCGGCGCCAAGGGCGTGCCATGGCCGGTGCTGCTTTTCGCCGAGGCCCGGTTGCCGATCAACACCCGCCCGTGAAACGAGGCCAGCCCCGTCACCACCTCGGCCGCAATCCCCCCGTCATTGGTGAACAGCGAGGACACCAGCGACCCCTTGCCCTTCTGCGCCAGAACCACCGCCTGACCCGGATCATCATAGGCCATGACCGTCGCCACCGGGCCAAAGGCCTCGATCGCGTGGGGGGCCTCGGCCGTCATGGGATCGGCGCAATGCAGCAGGACGGGGCTTTGGAAGGCCCCCTTGGCCGCATCGCCGGATACCAGCGTCACCGCGTCGGGATCGCCCCAGGCAATCTCGGCATCTTGTGCGATCTCGGCAATCCGATCACGTACGCCAGCCCGATCCCCCAGCGAAGCCAGGGCCCCCATGCGCGTGGCCTCATCCCCCGGCAAGCCGATAGCCGTCTTGGCCAGGCGGGCCGACAGCGCCTCAATCACCGGCTGTTCCATGCCTTTGGGCA
This sequence comes from Qingshengfaniella sp., assembly GCA_047971485.1. Classification (GTDB taxonomy): domain Bacteria; phylum Pseudomonadota; class Alphaproteobacteria; order Rhodobacterales; family Rhodobacteraceae; genus JBKDZR01. The sequence continues at coordinate 16,792 of JBKDZR010000050.1, forward strand.
CCATGATCCGGCGAATGGCGGTACATTTCTGCCCCGCTTTCGCCGTCATCTCGCGCTGGATCTCTTTGACGAACAGGTCAAATTCAGGGCTGTCCGTGCCGGAATCCGGGCCAAGGATGGCCGCGTTCAGGCTGTCGGCTTCCATGGTGAAGCGGGTCGAATTGGCCACGATCGCGGGATGCGCACGCAGCTTGTGGCCCGTTGTGGCCGAACCGGTGAAGGTGACCACGTCCTGGCCCGTCACGTGATCCAGCAGATCGCCCACCCCGCCACAGATCAGCTGCAACGCACCATCCGGCAGGATGCCCATCTCCAGGATCCGGCGCACGACCATTTCCGTCAGATAGGCGGTCTGCGAGGCCGGCTTGACCACACAGGGCATGCCGGCGATCAGCGAGGGCGCGATCTTTTCCAGCATCCCCCAGACCGGAAAGTTGAAAGCATTGATATGGATCGCCGCGCCTTGCAGGGGCGTCAGGATATGCTGGGCGGCAAAGCTGCCATCACGCGACAGCGGTTCGACCTCACCATCGGTCAGCAGACGCGCATTGGGCAATTCCCGCCGGGCCTTGGACGCGAAGCTTAGCATCGTGCCGATGCCGCCCTCGATATCGACCATCCCGTCGCGCGGCGTGGCACCCGTGATCAGGCTCTCAGTGTGGAAATCGGCCTTCATCTCCATCAGCTTCTGGCCCACGGCCTTCAGCATCAGGGCCCGTTCATGAAAGGTCAGCGCGCGCAGCGCCGGACCCGCCGTTTCCCGCCCCCAGGCCAGTGCCCCGGCGAAATCCAGCCCGTCGGACCCGATCAGCGCGTGGGTTTCGCCCGTGGCAGCGTCAGCCAGGGGTTTGCCCGCCCCAGCCCCCGCACGCCAAGCCCCCAAGACATAGCTTTCCAACCGCCGTGCGGTGCGTCCCGTATCCAGCATCGGGGTCTCCTTGCCCATCAGTTCAGCTTCAGCCGCGCCAGAAGCGCATCGGCCTCGACCCGCCAGGCCTGGCGTAGTGTTTCGTTATCGGTCCGCCGCAGACCCAGTTTCTTCAGGCGCTCGAACCGGTCGGATTTCGCCGGGCCGAACGTCTCGGCGACCTTTGGGTACCAATAGGCGACCGAGGCCCGGGCCTCGTCGCTGGCCCCCATTTCCTCCAGCCCCTCAATGCCCAGGGCCACATGCTGCGCCTCGCGCGGCTGGATCGTGCGCAAAACCTCGGCCAGGGGCTGATAGGAACATTGGCTCAGTTCTCCCAGCTGCCCGGCAGTGGCCAGGCCCATCAGCACATTCATCACCACCGCATCTGTCCAGCCCGACAGGGGATAGTGAAACACCGACAGACGCATGTCGCCGCCTTGTCGCCGTGCATCAATGCTGGCGTCGCGATCATGACGCGCAGCCCAGGCATGGGCCTGATTGTAAAGCGCCTTGTCCGTGCCGAAATCACCCATCAAATCCAGCACCCGTTCAGCGTGATCGGCCTTTTCCAGGGTGATCCGGCTGGCGGCGATGCGCTGGCTCAGACCAGGGGCCCAGTTGATCGCATCGGCAAATCCCGCAGATCCGGCCAATTCGCTGTCCACGAAGGAAGACATCAGCCGCAGCAATTCCCCGCGATAGCGCGGTGGCACATTGTCCGGCGAGGTCAGCTTGCCACCACGCGCCAGGTAATCGGCCAGGGGCATCGTGTCGTCCGTGATCTCATTCGTCATAGCTGATCACCACCTTGTCTGAGAGGGGAATGCACTGGCAGGACAGGACATAGCCGGCTTTGACCTCGTAATCCTCCAGGGCGTGGTTGATCGCCATCTCAACCTCGCCTTCCAGCACCTTGGCCCGGCAGGTTGAACAGACCCCCGCCTTGCAGGCATAGGGGGCATCCAGCGTGTTCTCCAGCGCCGCATCCAGCACCGAGGTGCCATCCTTGGGCATCTGAAACGCCCGCGTGGCCCCATCCAGCGTGACCGCCACGTCACAGGTGTTGCCCGCCACCCCGGCGCTTTCCTTGCTGGCGGCACGCTTCTTGGCCCGGCCCGGCTGGGACGAGGCGAAGAGCTCGAACTTGATCTGTGCATCGTCCAGCCCATGCTGACGCAGGCTTTCGGCAATCGTCAGCATCATCGCTTCGGGACCGCAGATGAAGGCCATGTCCACGCTGTCGGCGTCAATCCACAGACGGAACAGCATGTCCATCTTCTCGGCGTCGATACGGCCGGTGAACAGGTCGATCTCCTGGCCTTCGCTTTTCAGGATATGGATCACCGACAGCCGGCCAAGGTAGGTGTTCTTCAGATCCTCCAGTTCCTCGCGGAACATGATCGAGCCGACCTGCCGGTTGGCATAGACCAGGGTAAAGGTGGATTTGGGTTCCCGCGCCAGAGTCGTCTTGATGATCGACAGCAAGGGCGTGATCCCCGATCCCCCGGCAAAGCCCAGATAATTGCGCACCGTGGCCGGATCGAGGGGCGTGTTGAACTTGCCCATGGGGGGCATGGCCTCGATCACGTCGCCGGTTTGCAGTTCCTCATTGGCCCAGGTCGAAAAGGCCCCGCCCTCGACCCGCTTGATGCCAACCCGCAAACAGCCCTCATCCAGCCCGGCGCAGATGGAATAGGATCGGCGCAGCTCCTGCCCGTCGAAATCGCGGCGAAAAGTCAGGTACTGGCCCTGGGTGAACGCAAAGGCCGCCATGTCCTCGGCGTCCGGTTTCAGGGTGACGACCACGGCGTCACGGGTTTCCTTGTGGATCTCCGTGACCTCAAGGCGATGGAAACGTGCCATCTTGCGCCTTCCTCCTCAGATGCATTTGAAATAGTCGAACGGTTCCAGGCATGCGGTACAGCGATAGGCCGCCTTGCACGGGGTGGATCCGAACTGGCTGACCTTTTCGGTCTTGGTTGATCCGCAACGCGGGCACGCGATCACTAGGTTGGATCCGCCGGCCAGCCGCGCCGCCCGGGCCGCCAGCCGCCCACCATCGGGCGCCGTGCCATCCACCGGCGGCGCGATCCCATAGGCCTTCAGCTTGTCGCGCGCTTCCGGCACGATCCAGTCGCTGGTCCAGGGGGGCGAAAGCCGGCGTTCCAGGCGCAGGTTTTCCACCCCCTTGGCGCGCAGCACCTTCTCGATCTCAAGGTCGATGAAGGCGGTGGCCGGGCAGCCCGAATAGGTTGGTGTGACCGCCACAACCAGGGTGTCGCCGTCATAACGGACATCGCGGACGATCCCCAGTTCGGTGACGGAAACCACCGGGATCTCGGGGTCCGGCACCTGGGCCAGCCAGTCCCAGACATCAGCGACAGGGGGCAAAACCGCAGCCACGGCCGTTACCAGCTCGCGCCCGGATAGGCGCGTTGCAGGAACTGCATCTCGGCCAGGATGTAGCCCAGATGTTCCGTATGCCGGCCCTGCTTGCCGCCCTTGTGGACATCGGCACGGGCCTCGGGGCGGGTCAGGGTGGCCTCGGTCAGCACCTCATCCAGCAGCTGATCCCAGGCCGCGCGCAGATCGGCAGGGCTGGGCGCGATGCCGGCCTCGGCCAGCGCCTCATCCACCGCATCGGTGAGGAACATCTCGCCGACATAGGGCCAGAGCACCTCCAGCGCCGCCTGCATCCGCGCCCGGCTTTCGGCCGTGCCATCGCCCAGCCGGATCACCAGATCCGAGGACCGTTCCAGATGATAGGCCGTTTCCTTGACCGCCTTGGCCGCAATCTCGGCTACGCGCGGGCTGGACGAGACCACCAGCCGCTCCAGCAGCGCATGGTGGAAGGCATCGAACAGGAATTGGCGTATCAGGGTCTGGCCGATATCGCCATTGGGCAGTTCCAGCAGCATCAGGTTGCGGAACCGCATGGCATCGCGCAGATAGGCCAGGTTGTCGGCGGTCCGGCCCTTGCCCTCGACCTCGCCGGCCAGACCCAGCCACATCTGGGTGTGGCCGATCAGATCCAGCGCCGTGTTGGCCAGGGCAATGTCCTCTTCCAGCGCCGGGGCGTGCCCGCACCATTCCGACACACGATGGCCCAGGATCAGACTGTTGTCACCCATCCGGCACAGCCAGTCGAAAAAGGCCGGGGCCAGATCGGCATTGCCCAGATGGGGATCCGGCGTCTGGCTGGCCGGGACAGGCCCGGCAGGCACCGCCGCCTCTTGCAGCGCGGCCATCACATATGCCCCACTTCATCGGGAATGTCGAAGAAGGTCGGGTGGCGGTAGACCTTGGATTCCGCCGGATCGAACAGCGGCCCCTTGTCCGAGGGCCGCGAGGCGGTGATATCCACCGATTTCACCACCCAGATCGAGACCCCTTCCTTGCGCCGTGTGTAGACATCGCGCGCATGGTTGATCGCCATCTCGGCATCGGGGGCATGCAGGCTGCCGACATGACGATGGTTCAGCCCGTGCTGCCCCCGAATGAAGACTTCCCAAAGCGGCCATTCTTTTCTGGACATGATCTTCCCCCTATTCAGCAGCCAGTGCAGCGGCAGCGCGCCGCTTAGCGGATTTCTCTGCATAAGCGCTCAGGCCCTCGCGGAACCAGGCGCCATCCTCCCAGGCCTTGACCCGGGCCCCCAGACGTTCGGCATTGCAGGGGCCGTTGCCCTTCAGGACCTCGAAGAACTCGGTCCAATCCGGTTGGCTGAAATCATAGTGCCCGCGTTCCGCGTTCCACTTCAGATCGGGGTCGGGAATGGTCAGACCCAGATATTCCGCCTGCGGCACGGTTTCGTCGACGAATTTCTGGCGCAGTTCATCATTGGTGTTGATCTTGATCTTCCAGGCCATGGATTGCGCCGAATGCACGCTTTCGGCATCCGACGGCCCGAACATCATCAGCGAGGGGAACCAGAAGCGATTGAGGGCATCCTGCGCCATCTCTTTCTGTTCCGGGGTGCCGGCAGCCATCTTCATCATCACCGAATAGCCCTGGCGCTGATGAAAGCTTTCCTCTTTGCAGATGCGGATCATCGCGCGGCTGTAGGGGCCATAGGATGTCCGTTGCAGCGGCACCTGGTTCATGATCGCCGCGCCATCGACCAGCCAGCCCACCGCGCCCATATCGGCCCAGGTCCGGGTCGGGTAGTTGAAGATCGAGGAATATTTCATCGCCCCCGAATGCAGCTTGTCGAACAGCTCGTCCCGGCTGACACCCAGCGTCTCGGCGGCGCTGTAGAGATACAGCCCATGACCGGCCTCATCCTGCACCTTGGCCAAGAGGATCGCCTTGCGTTCCAGCGTGGGCGCGCGGGTGATCCAGTTGCCTTCCGGCAATTGGCCGACAATCTCGGAATGGGCGTGCTGGCCGATCTGGCGGATCAGCGTCTTGCGATAGCCCTCGGGCATCCATTCCTTGGGCTCGATCTTTTCACCCGCATCAATCCGGGCCTGAAAAGCGCGGTCCTCGGGGGTCATTTCCTCGGCCGATTTGCCGCCTTCCGACGTCACCATCTGCGCATACATGGGTCGTGCCTCCTGTCAGATATCGCCAAACAGCATGTTTTGGTCGTGGTGTTTGGCGATCATTTCCCTTTTTCTTCGCTGATGCGACGCAACCCCGCGATCAGAGTTTGCTGCCGTCAGCTATACCCGCTCAAGGATCATCGCGATCCCCTGCCCCACGCCGACACACATGGTGCACAGCGCATAGCGCCCGCCCGTGCGGTGAAGCTGATAGGTCGAATGTAGCACCAAACGCGCGCCCGACATCCCCAAAGGATGCCCCATCGCGATGGCCCCGCCATTGGCGTTCACATGGGGCGCGTCATCGGGCAGGCCCAGTTCCCGCAGGACCGCCAGGCCCTGGGCGGCAAAGGCCTCATTCAACTCAATCACGTCCATCTGATCCAGGCGCAGCCCGGCACGGGCCAGTACCTTGCGCGTGGCCGGAACCGGACCGATGCCCATGATCCGCGGCGCCACGCCCGCCGCAGCCATGGCCACGATCCGGGCCTTGGGGGTCAGACCATTGGCCTTGGCCGCAGCCTCAGAGGCCACGATCACCGCCGCCGCGCCATCGTTGACGCCCGAGGCATTGCCCGCCGTCACGCTCAGATCCGGACCGTTGACGCCCTTCAGCCGGGCCAGCTTGTCCGCCGTGGTACCCGGACGCGGATGTTCATCGGTATCGACAACCAGCGGATCGCCCTTGCGCTGGGGCACAGAGACCGGAATGATTTCCTCGGCAAAAATCCCTGCCTCATGGGCCGCAGCCCACCGGGCCTGGCTGAACGCGGCAAAGGCATCCTGATCGGCGCGGCTGATCCCATAATCGGCCGCCACGTTATCTGCCGTCTCGGGCATGGAGTGGGTGCCAAAGGCCTTGTCCATCGCCTTGTTCTTGAACCGCCAGCCGATGGTCGTATCGTAGATCTCAGCATGGCGCGAAAAGGCCGAAGCCGCCTTGGCCAGCACGAAGGGTGCACGGCTCATGCTCTCGACACCGCCGGCGATCAGCAGATCGCCATCGCCCGAACGCACCGTGCGCGCCGCCAGCCCGATCGCATCCATCCCCGATCCGCACAACCGGTTGACCGTGGTTCCCGGCACCTCGATCGGCAATCCCGCCAGCAACACCGCCATGCGCGCCACGTTGCGGTTATCCTCACCGGCCTGGTTGGCACAGCCCAGGATCACATCGTCGACACTCTGCCAGTCAACATCGCCGTTGCGCGCCGCCAAGGCCTTGAGCGGCATGGCAGCCAGATCATCGGCCCGGATCGAGGACAAAGCCCCCCCATAACGGCCAATAGGCGTGCGCACCGCATCGCAAATGAACGCGTCCGACATGCAGATTTCCCTCCTCGTTACCGATCGTATCTCCATTTCACCGACCGGTCGGTCACCAATATAGAGAGCAAGACATCACACGTGAAGAAAAATTTTTCAACTTATGTGACGTTTTATTTCTCCACCTCATTCTTTTTAAATCAAAGATTTGCATGAAGACCTTGATGCAACGTCGCCAACCGTCGGGCCGTCTCGCGCGTCTCGCAGCCCAATGATCCCCGCGAATCACGAAAACTGTCCCCAATATGGGCATCCGCCGCCCCGGCCAGCGCCAGATAGACCCGGGCGAAAATCCGATAGGCTGCCTCACCGGGCCAATCCGCAGGCAGGGCAGCTGCCGGCAACCGTGGATCGGACAGGGCTGAAGCCCGGTAATCATGCACCAGCCGCAACCGCAGGGCCAAGGCCGAGGGCCCCGTCAGTCCAGCTCCGGCTAGGCCATGGGCAACAGGCCCATATTTGGCGACAAAGCCCTCATAAGCACGCGCAACCTCCCGCACCGGCCAATGCCGCGCGGCAAACCCACGCGGATCCCCCCCCTTCGAATGGCAAACGGCGGTCATGACCAACCCTCCCGGCGCCTCAACATCCGGCCGGTTCGGCGCCATGGCCGCCTCTGCCGACAATCGCGCCCAGCCGGGGGGCCAATCGGCATCCCGCGCGGCCTCATCCCGCAAGGCCAGAAGCCAGCCCTGCGCCTCGGGTGGACGGGCATAAAGCGTGGCCGAGGCGGCGCGGAATTCGGCCTGCGCCAGCCCCGTCAGCCGGTAATAGCTGCGCCGCCCAATCCTCTCCCCGATCAACCGGCCAGCCCCAACCAATCGCGAAACGGCCGTGCGCACCAAGGTTTCGCTCAGTCCATGGGCGGCACAACAATCGATCAACGTTCCAACCCACAAGGTCCCGCCGCGTGGATCAACCACATCCCCATAAATCGTAACGATAAACCCCGGCGCCCGCGGCGGATCGGCGGCAATCAGATCCGCCAGCCAAGCCATCGGCACATGCGCAGAGCAAAGAGGGCGATCATCTTTCATGTCAGCCCAGATATAGCCTTGGTCGCAAGCACTGTCATGCGACATCGCATCCCCGCAATCCGGTTCACGCCCAACCGCCGCGCGGCCCCCGCGCGGCCCGGCCCAACGGGAGGCGACGCCGAAGGCGTCGACCGACGGGCGGGAGGGCCCGGAGATGACCAACCGTCAACAGACCACGGAAAGAGCTTCGCATCATAACCATATGATAGAATGGAGTATCTCTAAACATCACCAAACAGGCGCCTGGCAACCGATCCCAGATGTCGACGCATCGCCTCGGCTGACCTGTCAGGATCTCGGGCCTCAATCGCGGCCGCAATGGCAGCATGTTCGGCAAAGCTGGAATGATCGCGCTCCAGGTGATCCAGCGCCCGGCGCAGCATCGTCCGACCGATCCCAAGGGCCCCGATCATATCGCGCTCCGGGGGCAATCGATCCCAGGCGGCATTTGATCTCCGATAGGCACAACCAATTTCAAAAAATATAAACCAAAATAAATATAGCAACTTATAAGCTTATCTTAATTTAAATTTCACAATTGGTTGCAATTGATCTACATTCAAATCATTCGATCAGACCAATACAGAGAACCCCGGATGACCGACCATGTGATCCCGATCCCCCCTGTTCCAACCCTGCCGGTCCAGGGCAGCCAAGCCGTGTTTCCAGTCCGCCGCGTCTATTGCATCGGCCGAAACTACGCCGCGCATGCCATTGAAATGGGACATGATCCTGATCGAGAGGCGCCGTTCTTCTTTCAAAAGAACCCCGACAATCTGGATAGTTCCGGACTTTTCCCCTACCCGGATCAGTCAACCGATGTGCATCATGAGATCGAACTGGCGGTGATGCTGAAATCCGGGGGCCACGCCATTCCCCTCGCCCAGGCGAATGATCACATCTTCGGTTACGCCCTGGCCCTGGACATGACCCGGCGCGACCTGCAAAGCGCTCAGAAACAAGCTGGCCGTCCCTGGGAAATCGGCAAGGCTTTTGAACGCTCTGCTCCCTGCGGGCCGGTCCATTCGATCAGCCACACCGGCCTGCTGGATCACGGCCGTATCGCGCTGAAGGTGAACGGCGTCTTGCGTCAGGAAGGGGACCTGAACCAGATGATCTGGAAGGTCCCGGAAATGATTTCCTACCTGTCGGACTATTTCACCCTTGCCGCCGGCGACGTCATCCTGTCGGGCACGCCGGCCGGTGTCGGACCGGTCAAACGGGGCGACATCATGGATCTCAGTCTTGAAGGGCTGGATCCGGTGACAATCCGCGTCACCTGACCCCAGCCCATCCCGATCCGGTTACGGCCCCATATAGGGGGCCGAGCGAAGCAGCGGCATGTCATCGCGCTGGGGCACCGTCGGGCGCTCGATCATCCGGTGCACACGCGGGCGTCCGTCCCCCTGATGCAGCGCCAGCAACCGATCGCCGCTTTCGCCATCCGCCTTTGTGCGGCGCATGTTGTGGCGCAGATATTCCGTCCAGGTGGCGACGTGATAGCTTTCGGTCCAGAGCCGCGGATTTTCCAGATCACGCATCAAGGACCAGCGCCGCGCCCCGTCCCGGCGGCGAATGCGGCGACGAATGGCCATGATCGCAAGAAATTCATTCACATCCTCCTGGCGGATCTCATAGTCGATCATCACCGCGATCGGCCCGCTGCGCGCCGCCAGATCCAGCTGGACCTCCGGAGGACGGAACCTGTCCAGCGGGTCCAGATCCAGCCGTTCAACATCGGCCAGCGGCCAGAAGATCCCAACCGCCCCCCCCAGGATCAGCAGCGCCCCGGCCCCAGCCAGGGCCATGGGCAGGCCGGTGCTGTCCGACATGACCCCCCAGCCCCAGGATCCCAGCGCCATGGCGCCAAACACCCCCGATTGATACAGCGACACCGCCCGCCCCACGACCCAGCGTGGCGCCGCCAGCTGAACCGTGGTGTTGAACAGCGACAGGGTCAGAACCCAGCAGCCGCCGGCCAAGGCCATCGCCGGGGCGCTGACCAGCAAATGCCGGCTGAACGCCAGCCAGAACAACGATAGGGCAAACAGAAAAAACCCGGCTGCGGCCCGCCGCTCGGTGCTGTAGCGTGATTTTGCCCAGCCGTTGACAATGCCACCGGCCACAGCGCCCATCCCGAAAAAACCCAACAACAGGCCAAAACTGGTGGCTCCGCCCTGCAACAGATCACGGGTGATCAGCGGCAACAACCCCATGACGGCCACGGATCCCAGGCCGAACAGGAACCCGCGCGCAATCACCCGCAGGATATCAGGGGACAGGCTGACATAGGCGATGCCATCCCAGATCGCCCGCCCGATATTCTCGCGCGGCAGGGTCTTGTCACGCGGCTCGGGACGCCAACGAAACAACGCGCCCAGCATGAACAGGAAGCTGACGGCATTCAGCGCAAAGGCCAGTGCCGCCCCAAAGGCCGCCACGATGATGCCACCCAGGGCCGGCCCGACACTGCGGGTCATGTTGAACCCGATGGAATTCAGCAGCACCGCCTGGGGCACCTCGGCGCGCGGCACCAGATCACCAACCGAGGCCTGCCAGGCCGGGTTGTACAGGGCCTTGCCGCTGCCGATCAGAAAGGTAAACACCAACAGCAGCCAGGGTGTCATCTGCCCTGCCCATGTCAAAAGGGCCAGGCCAAGCGCAGCGATCAACATGAAACACTGCGCGGCAATCAGGATCCGGCGACGATCCAGGTTATCGGCCAGCGCCCCGGCGATCAACGCAAAGACCATGACCGGCAATGTCGCGGCCGATTGCACCAGCGCAACCATGTCATGGGATTCCGTCAACCCGGTCATCAGCCAGCCGGCGCCCACCTGTTGCAGCTGCGTGCCCATGTTCGACGCCAGCGAGGCCGCCCAGATGCTGGCGAAGGCGGGATAGCGGAAGGGCGACAATTGGCCGGGGGGGGCGCTGACCGTCATGACATCTCCGTTTTTCATATGCTTATCGCGTTTTGGGAAACGCTTGAAGCAGATGACTTGCGATACTCTTCATGTTCGCGCAGATTCTGGCCGAAAAAGTCCATCACCTTTTCCCGACAAGGCTTAAGCCCGTTCACCGCCTTGGGCAATCCGTCGCCGCCAGGTTGTGATGCCGGGCAACCAGCCCAGGCGGTGGAGGCGAAAACCCGTCAAGCCCGCGTCGCCGCCCGCCGCGCCGGGGCATCCGAGGATGGCTCGACAAGCCAGGCGGCAGGGGAGAAAGTCGCGCGGATCATCCGCCCTGTACCCGGAGGCCTACCTTGACCGATTTCGCGATCTCGCTGATGGAAAGCAATGGCTATACGGCTGTTTTCCTTTTGATGGTTCTGGAAAACGTCTTTCCTCCAATCCCATCGGAAATCATCATGCCTCTGGCCGGCTATGGCGCGCAGCGCGGCGATCTGAACCTGATCCTGGTCATTCTGGCTGGCAGCGCGGGCAGCTTTGCCGGGGCCCTCTTCTGGTATCTGCTGGGCCGGGGGTTGGGCGCAGCACGGCTTCGACGGCTGGCGGCAGGGTATGGGCGCTGGCTGACCCTGACACCGGGGGATATCGACGGGGCGCAGCACTGGTTCGACCGTCATGGCGGCAAGGCGGTGTTCGCCGGGCATCTGGTGCCGGCGGTGCGCACGCTGATCTCGGTGCCAGCCGGGATCACGGGCATGGGGCCCGGCCGGTTCAGCCTGTATACGCTGGCCGGCACCGTGCTGTGGACCGGGGCACTGGCAGGGGCCGGCTGGATTCTGGGAACGGGCTATGACCGGATCGCCACATGGATCAACCCGGTCTCAAATCTGGTCCTTGCCGGGCTGGTGGCGATTTACCTGTACCGGGTCATCACCTATCGGCCCGAGGGGGCAGCCGACAAGAACAGCCCGCGCTAAGGACAAACCAGGCGGGCCGCCCCCCCCCGACTGATCCGTTGTCGGGATAGCCGGCCTATAGCCGGATATGCCCCGCATCGACATTGACGGTCTGCCCGGTCATCCAGCCCGCATCGTCCGAGACCATGAAGGCTGCGACGGAGGCAATTTGTTCAGGCTGGCCCTTGCCCGGCATGGCCTGAAGCATCTCGACGAATTCGAACGAATCCTTGTGCGGATTGGTCTTTACCCCGTCGCTTTCGATCAACCCCGGCGAAATAGCGTTCACCCGGATGCCTTCGCGGCCCAGTTCGGTCGCCAGCGCCCGGGTAAAGCCGATCACACCCCCCTTGGAAGCCACATAGGCCGCCATATTCGGCGTTCCGGCAAAGAAGCTGTTGGAAGCCAGGTTCAGCACCACCCCTTTGCGTCCCGCCGCGCGCATCATGTCGGTCGCCTTGCGGCAGGCCGTGAACACGCTGGTCAGGTTGGTGGCGATGATCTTGTCCCAGTGGGCGCGGTCGACCTGGTCCCAGGGGATGAACGGCACGATACTGGCATTGTTGACCAGAATGTCCAGAGCGCCCTCGCGGGCCGCCCCTTCGATGATACCCTCCAGCTGCGCGGCATCGGTGACATCGCAGGTCACCCCCACCGCGCCATGGCCAATATCGGCTGCCGCCGCCGTCGCCCCCGCGCCGTTGATGTCAGCGATGGTGACCCGGGCGCCTTCTTCGGCCAACTTGCGGGCGATGGCCTTGCCAATACCCTGCGCTGCGCCGGTGACCAGCGCATACCGTCCGTTCAGTTTACCGCTCATCCCTGTGGTCCTTTCCTGTGTTGGTTATCCTGCCGCTGCGTCGATCTCGGCCTGCACGGCCGCCATACCGGCGGGCACATCCAGCTTTGCCCCGGCCGCGACCAGCGCACCGCCCAGGGCCGCCACCGCGATCAGCGCGTACATGGGCTGGGCGGTCGGTCCCATATGGCCGATGCGGATCAGCCGGCCCAGGGTCTGGGCCCGCCCGGCCGACAGTGACACGCCATAGCGCGCCCGTGTCTCGGCCAGGATCAGACCCGCGTCGATCCCCTCGGGCATCTTGGCTGTCGTGCAGGTCGCCGAAGCGATCGCCTCGCGCACAGGCCAGATGTCCAGCCCCATGGCCTGAACCCCGGCCCGGCAGGCCGCTGCCGTCAGGGCATGACGCGCCCAGACCTGTTCCGGACCTTCCTCGAGATAGCGATCCAGAGCCACCGACAGCCCGTTGATTTCGGCCACCGAGGGGGTGAAGGGGAAGGATTCGGTCCGCTTCCAGGCGTTGCGCCAGTCCTTGAGGCTGAGGATCGAGGCCGAGGGCGCATCTGGGTTGGCGTCGATCTTGTCCCAGGCCGCATCTGACACCGCGACCAGCGACAGCGAGGGCGGACAGCCCAGGCACTTGTTCGGACCGGTCACATAGATCCCGGCCTGACAGGCCGCGGGGCTGGTCTTCATGCCCCCCCAGGAGGACACGGCATCGACCAGCAACAGCGCGCCGGCCTCGGCCACCACGGCACCGATGGCATCAATGTCATTCAGCGTGCCCGAGGGCGTGTCGTGATGGCAGACACAGACCACCCGCACCTCGGGGTGATCGGCCAGATAGGCACGCACGGTTTCGGGATCGATACAGTCGTCATAGGCCGTCTCGATTTCATCGACACGTTTGGCATAGCGCGCGGCCCAATAGCCAAAGCCCTTGCCATAGACCCCCGAGGCCAGGTTCAGCACCACATCATCGCGCGCGATCAATGAGGCGGCGGCCCCTTCCAGCGCCAGCACGGGTTCCCCCTGCAGGATCAGGGGCGGGCTGTCCGTGCCCATGGCCTTTTGCGCCTTCAGCGCCACCTCTTCGAAGGCCAGCTGAAAAGCCGGATCGTAATCATAAAGCACCGTGGTCCCGAGGGCGCGCAGCACCTCGGGATAGGCGTCGACCGGCCCAGCGGTCAGGGTAAAAACGGGGGGTTTGTTTTCAGGATATCTCATTGCATGCTCAGCCGTAGAAATTGACACCGGTCCGGTAGGACTTGAAACTTTCAGGATCATGGGAGAACAGCACCTCGGCATTGGTGTTTTTCTCAATCTCCTTCAAGCGCCGCATGGACCGCACCCCGGCCACGGGGTCAATATGGAACCCGGCATTGATGTCGTTTTCATAATTTGTCCGCGTATAGGCGGCATCCAGCGTCAGCAGCAGCGGCCGGCGCGTGTCGAATTCCACCAGCAGGGAATAATGCCCGATCGTATGGCCGGGCGTGTAGATCAGCTGAACCCCGGGGGCCAGTTCGACATCACCTTCGACAAACTCGAACCTGGTATTCGCGAGGCTTTGACCAGCGGACAACTGATCGGTCTTGCCGCGCGCCTCGGCCACCTCGGTCGAGAAGGCCAGATCGGAATAGCCCAGCACCTCAAACGGTTCGCAGGCCGCCGCCTGGGGCAGTTCATCCTTGTGGCAGATCTTCTTGGCATCGGGGAAGAACCGGTTGCCGCCGACATGATCGAAGTGGAAATGCGAGTTGAAGACCACGTCGATATCCTTGGGTTCCAGCCCCAGCAGCTTCAGCGCCCCCGGAATGGTCTGGTCCTTGGTCTGCTGTGGTTTCTCAAAGGGCAGCACCTTTTGCACATGATCGAAATCATAGCCGGTATCGATCAGGAACTTGCCCTTCGGATGATCGACCAGAACGGAATAGACCGGAAAGCGAACCTCGCCACCCGGGCCCTTGTTCCACCAGATGTGGTAGCCATCCAGCACCAGCGTTCCGCCATCGAGCAGATAGACCTTGGTATCGGGCATGTCACGTCTCCTTTCGGTTATGGGTTTCGGGCGCGCTCAGCGTGCACCCCGTTCATAGGATATGCCAAGCGCGGCCGGCAGCCGTGCCTTGCGACCAAAGATCACAAGCACCAGCATCACGGCCGCGAAGGGCAGCATCTGAATCACATCGGTGGGCATGGTCGATCCGGTCACCTGCAAGGCCGTGGTCAGCGACAACGAGGCCCCGAAGATCAGCGCCCCGATCAGCACCCAAAGCGGCCGGCCCCGGGCCAGCATCGCCAGGACGATGCCAAGAAACCCGGCCCCGCCGGTCATGAAGGGGATGAACAGACCTGCGCCGATATTGGCCAGATAGGCCCCGCCCAGCCCGGCCATCGCCCCGGTGAACAGCACCGCGCAGACCCTCACCATCAGGACATTGCCCCCCGCCACATCCAGCGCCGCCGGCCGCTCACCCGCCGCACGCAGGGTCATGCCCAGATTGGTCCGCCGGTACAGCCAGGCCAGCAAGATCACCATCATAATGGACAGGTAGACCACCGGGTGCCGTCCGAACAGTGACGGGCCGATCACCGGCAGATCCGTCAGCACCGGCAGCTCCAGCCGCGCCGGCGCGGGCAGGCGCGGATAGGTGCGCGAAAACTGGAAATGATGCAGCAGGGCCGTCAGCCCCTCGGCGCCCAGGGTCAGGCCGATCCCGATGACGATCTGGTTCAGTCCCAGCCGGACGCAGAACAGCGCCATCAGCGCCGCCACCGCCAACCCGCCCGCCATGCCGCCCAGAAAACCCAGCCAGAGCGATCCGGTCAGATAGGCCGCCAGAAAGCCCAGATAGGCCCCCATCAGCATCATGCCCTCGATGCCGATATTCAACACGCCGGCCTGTTCGGACATCTGCTCACCCAGCCCGGCCAGCAGGATCGGGATCGCCGCAACAAGGGCTCCGGTCAGCAGCGAGGACAGAAACGCCTCGGTCAACAAAGCGCCCATGTCAGCCCCCCTTCTGGCGGTTGCGGTGGTCGATATATTCGGCGACACCCAGGCAGATCAGCAGGCAGGCAACCAGCACCAGGGTAAAGTCCTGGGGCACGCCCACCCGCCGCGCAGCGCTTTCGCTGCCGATCATCAGCGCGGAATAGAAAAAGACCAGCACGATCGCGGCAAAGCCATTGAACCGGGCCAGAAACACCAGCGGGATCACCATCAGCCCATAGGCCGGGTTCCAGTCGGCCCGGACATTGCCCTGCACGCCCAGGATCTCGGTGGCGCCGGACAGCCCGGCAAATCCGGCGGACAGGGCGAAGACGGCCATGGTCAGCACCGGAACAGACAGCCCGGCATGGGTGGCTGCAAGGGGATTGGCCCCGACCATGCGCAGCTTCATCCCAAAGGCGGTGCGGGTCATCATCAGGTGCACGGCAACCACCGCGATCACCCCCCAGATCAATCCGCTGGAGATCGAGGTCTCGAACAGGCGCGGCAAGCGGTCGGCCACCGGCAAGGTCCGGGTCTGGGGCACGGTGGTCGCGGGATCCAGAAAGACCAGCTTGACCAGCACATTGGCCAGCAGGACCCCAAGGAAGGACATCATCAGGGTGGTGATGATCTCATTCACCCCATGCCAGGCCCGCAGCACCGCCGGCAGCACCGACCAGAGCGCACCCGTCAATGCCGCCAAGGCAAACCCAGCCACCAGAACCAGCCACCCCGGCAGGGCCGTGATCGCCAGCGGTGCAAAGGCCGCCGCCGCGACCGCCCCCAGCAGGAACTGCCCGTCCACGCCCAGGTTCCAGATCCCGGCCCGAAACGCGACGATCAGGCTGGCGCAGAGAAACAGCAACGGCGCCATGCGGGTGGCCGTCTGTTCCAAACCCAGCCCGGACAGCAGCCCGCGGTGCAACACATAGCCATAATACGTCAGCGGATCGACCCCGACCAGTATCAGGATCGTCGCCGACACCAGCAGCGCCGCAGCAATGGGGGCCACCGTCAGCAACAGCACATGGTGCAGCGCCCGGCGCCAGGCCCCGCCGCCCCCGTCAGGGGGATCGGTCGCGGTTGTCTCGTTCAGGGCGCTCATGCCCCATTCTCCTCGGTCAGAGATTCACCGGCCATCAGCCGCCCGATGCGCAGACGCAGGGCTTGACCGCTGCCATCATTGTCCAGGACGCCGCGCAGGCGACCGTTCTCAAGCACCGCGATCCGATCGGACAGGGCCATCAGTTCGTCCAGATCGGTGGAAATCAGGATCACGCCCCGCCCGGCACCGGCGATCTGGCCAATCCGGTCACGCGAGGCCTCGATATTCTGCAAGTCCAGCCCGTAGGTCGGCTTGTTGAACACCACCACCCGGGTCTCCCCGTAAAGTTCCCGGCCCAGCAGAACCTTCTGGATATTGCCCCCCGACAGCTTGCCGATGGGCGTGGTTTCGCCAGGCGTGCGCACCGAGAACCGCCGGATCAGATCACGCGCATGTTCCGCGATCCGTCCCGGCCGCTGGATCCCGCCGACCCAAAAGGGCGGCTGACCGACATCCTTGAGCACCGCGTTTTCAGTGATCGGGAAACTGCCGATCGTCCCCTCGGACAGCCGGTCATCCGTTAGGTACCGCAAGCCCAGACGGCGGCGCGCGGCGACGCTGGCATCGGTCAAATCCGTGCCGCCCAAACGCACCGTGCCGGTCAATACCGGACGTTGCCCCGCCAGGGCCTCGGCCAGTTGCTTTTGCCCGTTGCCGTCAATCCCGGCGACACCCAGGATCTCGCCGGCCCGCAGATCAAAGCCGATGTCGCGGATCGCCATCACATCGGCATCGCCCTGCGTGCTCAGCCCGGAAACGTGCAACAGCACCTCCGGGCCACAGGTGCTGGCGCGCTTGTCCGGCGCGGCCGAGCCCCCATCGCGCCCGAACATCAGGCGGACGATTTCATCCACCGCCTGATCCTCGGACAGGCCCGCCAGATGCGCAGGATCCATCTGGCCGGCCAAGCGCCCCTGTTTGAGCACCGAGATCCGGTCGCCGAACCGATAGGCCTCGCTCAGCTTGTGGGTGATGAAGATCACCGCCAGCCCGCTTTCGGCCAACTTGCGCATCCGCGTGCCCAGTTCCTCAGCCCCCTGCGGGGTCAGCATCGAGGTCGCCTCATCCAGGATCAGCACCTTGCTGTCGCGCAACAGGGCCCGGGCGATTTCGATCTGTTGCTGCTGACCCAGAGACAATTCACCGGTCACCGCATCCAACGGCAAGGAGAGGGCAAAATCGCGCTTCAATTCCGCCATGCGCGCGGCCACCGCCTGGCGGGGCGGCGCCTGCCACCAGGGGGCGCCCAGCGTCAGGTTTTCCAGAACCGTCAAGGTCGGCACCAACATCGAATGCTGGAACACCGTGCTGACCCCGGCCTCAAGACTTGCCACCGGACTGGCCAGGCGTACCTTTTGGCCAGACAGGGTCAGATAGCCCTCATCGGGTCCCTGCAACCCGGCCAGCATCCCGACCAGCGTCGATTTGCCGGCACCGTTTTCCCCCAACAAAACATGCACCTCGCCGGGTTCGATGCTGAGCGACACATGATCGACCGCAATCACACCGGGAAAACGTTTGGTCACCCCATGCAGGGCGATCAGCCCCGCCCCCCGATGCGCGGGGGGCGAAGCCGTGGCCGGGATCGCCGGTGCCGCCTTCATTCCGACAGGGTCACCAGCGCGCGCACGCCTTCGGCGTCGAAAACCGGATCGACCATGATTTCGCCGGCAATGATTTGGTCACGCAGGGCCATCACCTCGGCCCAGGCGGCGTCATCGACCTGGGGGGTCTTGAGCAGCCGGACACTGTCATCGGCCAGGCCGATCGCATAACCATGGGTGCCGAAATCATCGGCGCGCAAATCCTCGATCATCGCGGTATAGACCGGCGTGATATCCCAGATCACCGAGGTCAGCAGATGCCCGGTATCCAGCGAAGACTTGTCCCCGATCACGTCAATGAACATCACATCGGATCCGTCGGTGGCCTGGTTCGATTCCACCGCCTGGATCATGCCGAAACTGGATCCGTTGCCCTGACCAAAGATGATATCGGCCCCCGCCGCGATCACCGAGGTCGTCACCCGGTTGCCCCCGGCCGCATCAGAATAGGCCGCCGGGCCGATCACCGAATAAAGGATCTTCACCTCACCGTTCTCGGCCCGCACCCCTTCGGCAAAGCCCGCCGATTGCGAATTCCAGGACGGCGGTTCGCCAGAGACCACGATGCCGACCGTGCCGGTGGTGGTCATCTTTGCGGCTAGGCGCCCGGCCAGATAGGCCCCTTCGTGACCGGACAGGGTGTAATCGGCCACCAGCCCGGGCTGCAGCGCATCTGGGCTGTCGACAATGGCCACCGGCACACCGGTTTCCTCGGCAATCTCGGGGCCGGCGGTCGCATAGCCGCTGGCATGCAGAATCATCAACTGGGCACCATCGGCGGCCAGTTCGCGCATGGTCGGGCGCACATCGCCATAGCCCAGCCCTTCGGCGATGATGCCCTCAACGCCCATTGCCTCGGCAGCTGCGCGGGCAGCATCGACACCCTGCTGGTTCCAGCCGAAATCGCTGCCCTGTTCCGGTGTCAGGATCGCTATGCTATCGACATCGGCGGCCAGGGCCGGACCGGCTATGGTCAGGGCCGCCAGCGCGGTGGAAAGGAAGAGATGTTTCATGCTTCAGGTCTCCATGTCTGAAAGGATGGCCGCCACGCGACGAGCAGCGCGATGACGGGGCATTCTGGTCTCTACGCCCTTGTTTTCGGGCTGTTCTTCGCCACGGCCGCAACCGCCAGCGAACCCTATAGTCCCTATTCCGGCATCCTGCGCGGCACCGACGGGGTGGCCCCGGTCCGCCTGCGCATCCGCAACGACACCAACGGGCCACTGACCTGCACGGCCGCACTCGCCCATTGGTATTCCCAACCCCTTGGAACGGTTGGAACGGGTCAGACCCTGGATCTGAGCCTTTGGCACGCCCCCGAAAACGGTACGCTCAGCCTGTTGAACGCCGGCGAAGACCAGATGCCGCTTGAGGCGATCTGGTGCCATACCCCCGCCCGCGCGGACCGCGCCCGCCTGCGCCTGCCCTTGCGGGCGGGACAAACGGCGACGCAGTGGATCTTCGCCTGCACGCCGGAAAAGGATCAGCGGCTGATCTGTCCGGCAACCGGGGGCTAAGCCGGGCATCAGTCAGCCCGGGCTGTGGCGAGGATCGCCTGCATACGATCCCGCAGCTCGGTCACCGCCGGCTTGTCCGCGATCAGATCGTTGCCGACCTCGGCAAACATCGCTATCAACGTGGCCTGCTGATCGTCGGGCAATTTCAGGATCTCGC
This sequence comes from Qingshengfaniella sp., assembly GCA_047971485.1. Classification (GTDB taxonomy): domain Bacteria; phylum Pseudomonadota; class Alphaproteobacteria; order Rhodobacterales; family Rhodobacteraceae; genus JBKDZR01. The sequence continues at coordinate 36,657 of JBKDZR010000050.1, forward strand.
CGCCATTTTCGACCCAGGCCGCATCGGCCCGTTCGACATTGGCCACACCCCAGGGAAAGACGGTGGTTTCGGCCGCACGACCTGCATCGCGGAGTGCGGTTTGCACCTCAGCGGACTGGGACTGAAACCACATCTCGTTCACCACGGTCAGCGAGACCAGTTCCGAGAATTTCAGATCGGTCACGTATTTGGCGGAATCGTAGTATTTAAAGGCGGTCAGGATCGGCATGCCCGCCAGCATCCCGTCCAGCCCCCCCGATTGCAGTTGCGGCGTCACCTCGGACAGGGCCAGAGGCGTCGGAATCGCGCCCAGGGCCTCCATCGGCTTCATCTGCAAAGGCGAGGCAAAGGTGCGGATTTTCAACCCCTTGAACCCGGCCAGATCGGTCACAGGTTCCCGGCTGAGCAACAGCGTGGGCGAATTGTAGATCGCCCCGATCACCCGTAACCCCTTGTTCAGAAAAAGCGTTTCCAGATAGTCGCGAAACCCGGGGTCATGAATGACGGCGTCCACCTCATCCGGGCTGCGAAACAGGCCTGGCAGGTCGAAGGCCTCGAAGCGTGCATCGACATTGGTCATGAAAGAGGTGGGCGTGGTAAAGGCCTCAATCGTGCCCAGCAGCACGCCCTCGGACATGCGCGGGATCGTCCCCAACTGGCTGGCTGGGTAGATCTCGATGGTCAACGCGCCGGGGGCGCGGATCTCCATCTCCTTGGCAAATTCCTTCTGCCATTCGTGCTGCACATCGTTGATCGTCGCCGTGGCCAGCTTCATCACACTTTGCGCCTGGGCCGCGCCGGCGAGCGGCAGGCCAAGGGCCAGAAAGGCGGCGGCCAGCGTGCCGCGCCGTGTCATGCGATTATGTCCCATGAGGTTGAAACTCCCTGTTTTCATTGATTTCTCATCCCATCCCGCCCAGCAGCCACAGCGACAAGGCCGGCATGAGGGTGATCAGCGCCAGCGCCGAGACCTGCACCACGACAAAGGGCAACACCCCCCGATAGATATCCACCGCGCCAACCCCCAGAACCGACTGGGCAACAAAGATGTTCAGGCCGAAAGGCGGGGTGAACATGCCGATGGCCAGATTGACGGTCATCACCACGCCGAAATGGATCGGGTCGATGCCCAGAGACACCGCGATCGGCACCAAGAGTGGCGCCAGCACCAGGATCGCCGAGGTCGGATCCAGCACGCAGCCGATCGCCAGCAGCAGCAGGTTCACCGTCAGCAGAAACCCCAGCGGGCCCAGCCCGGCGGCCTCGGTCGCGGCGATCAGCGCCTGGGGGATGCCGGCCACCGTCAGCAGCCAACTGACCACGGCAGCGGCAGCGACAACCACCATGATCCGTGCCGTCAGCATGGCCGAACTGACCGCCGCGTTCAGAATATCGCCCAACCCGATGCTGCGATAGACGAGACCACCAAGGACCACCGCATAGGCGCAGGCAAAGCCCCCCGCCTCGGTCGGTGAGAACAGCCCGGCATATATCCCCGACAGAACCACCACCGGCATGCTCAGCGCGCCGATGGCATGGCGAAAGGCGGCCCAGACCAGGCTGATGCGGACTTCCGCCGCACGCGGCAGGCGCGCGATCCAGGCCGAGCCCGAGATATAGCACGCCATCAGCACCGCAATCAGCAGCCCCGGCACGATCCCGGCGATGAACAGCTTGGGCACGGATTGTTCGGCCGATGCCCCATAAAGGATCATGGCAATCGAGGGCGGGATGACGATGTCGATCGCCCCGCTGGAAGTGATCAACCCGGCGGCATGGCGCTTGTCATAGCCCTGATCCAACAGTTGCGGATAGATGTTTCGCCCTACGGCGGCCACGGCGGCGGCACTGGACCCACAAATGGTGCCGATCAGGGTTGATCCACCAAGGGCCGCCAACCCCAGCGACCCCGGCACCCGCCCGAACAGCGCCCGCACCAGTCCGATCAGCCGATCGGCAATGCCACTGATCGCCATCAACTCGCCGGCGAAGACGAAGAACGGCACCGCCAGCAGCGCATAGGCATCCAGACCGCCAAAGATCGTCTGTTGCAACGCGATCAGCGGCGGGCCGGGAAACAGCAGCAAGACCAGTACCGACCCGGCCAGAAGCGCTACGAAGATCGGCGCGCCCAGTCCGGCCAGCCCCGCAATGGTCAGGCCCATGACCCAGCTCATGCCCGGCCCTCCGGCGTCTCGCTCAGCCGGACCAGATCGAACAGGATCAGGCAGGCCGTGACCAGCGCCATCCCGGCAAAACCGGTAAATATCGCCGCATGGGGGATGGTCATCGGGATCCCCAGCGCCATGCTGGTCTGGCCGATCATCGCGATCCGCTCGATGAAATCCAGGCTGTGCCAGGCGACAAAGGCGCAGACCCCCATGGTCGCCAGATCGATGACCAGCCGCACCACCCCGGCGGCGCGTCCCGACAGGCCCGCAGGCAGCAGATTGACCGACAGATGATCGCGGTCACGGGCGGCCAGGATCGCCCCCAGCATGACGATCCAGATCATGCCATAAACCAGCGCCTCATCGGCGCCGATCAGGGTAAACAGTCCCGAGTACCGCGCCGTGGCATTGGCAACGTTGATCACCACCATGGCAATCAGCCCCAGCCCCAGGCAAATGCGGATCACCCGCACCAGCCCGGCCTCAGCCCGGACAAGGCCCTGGGTAAAGACGCCGCCCGTCACGCAGAGCCCTCCAGCACGCGGCGCAGCGCGATCAGCGTCTTGCCACGCGCCGCCGGCAGGTCGCGCAACTCGGCCTCACTATAGGGGAACAGGCCCTGCCCGCTTTTCATGCCCAGATGACCGGCCGCCGTCTTTTCCGCCACCATCGGCGCGACATCACCACGGGTGCATAACTCCTTGTTCAGGAAATTGGCGACAAAATCGTATACATCCAGTCCAGCCATGTCTAAAAGACGCATCGGCCCGATCGCCGCCAGCTTGAAGCCAATCCCCCAGTTCACGCAGGTGTCCAGATCCTCGGGCGCGATCACCCCGGTTTCCACCAGATCAACGCATTCGCGCAGCAGCGCATACAGCACCCGGTTCTCGACAAAACCCGGCACATCACGTTTCAGCACCACCGGCAACAGGCCCAGATCGCGGATCAGATCACGGATCGTGGCCACGGTTTCCGGGGCGGTGTGATCCCCACCGATCACCTCGATCATCGGCACGATATGGGGCGGGTTCGACCAGTGCATGCCCACGAACCGGCCCGGGCGAGTGACATGGGCCTGCAACAGGGTAATCGGCAAGCCCGAGGTGTCGCTGGCAATGATCGCCTCTTCGGCCAGCAGGGGATCCAGTTCCGCATAAAGCGCGGCCTTGATCTCGATCTTTTCAGGCACGTTTTCAATGACAAGCGCCGCACCGGACACGGCATCGGCCAGGCTGTCGGCAAAGCGCACGGGCGCTCCCCGATCCGCAATGCCCAGCCCATCCAGCGCCCCCCCGATCATCGGCATCAGGCCCGCCGCGCGCTCCATGGCCGCTGGCGAGATGTCGAACCCCGCCACCTCATGCCCGCCCCGCGCCAGCCGGGCTGCCATGCCCGGCCCCATTGATCCCATGCCGATGACCGCGATTTTCATGCTGTTTTCACCCCTGTTTCCGGTTGCGTTCAGGCCGTTGCCTTGGCGAAGGCCGGCATCTCCGTGATCCGGGCGACCCAGGCCTCAAGGTTGGGCAGGGCCGGACGATCCAGCGGAAAGGCCAGACAACGCGCCACGATCGGCGCCAGGGCGATATCGGCAATGGTCAGCTTGCCCAGGGCGAAGAACGACTTGCCGGCCATGTGCGTGTCCAGGATCGCCAGTTGCACGTGCAGGTCCTTGACCTGGGCGGCGAATTCCGGCGGGCGTTCACCCTCGGCCAGTTTCGATCCCTTGAAGGCCGCCAGATACCCCGGGTTGATCGCCGCCAGCAGAAAATCCATCCAGCGCTCGACCTCGGTCTTTTCCGCCGGGGTCGCGCCGGTCAGCTGGGGGGCCTTGGTCGCGGCCAAATAGCGCAGGATCGTGTTGGATTCCCAGATCACCGTCTTGCCATCGACCACCGTGGGCACCTTGGCCGTGGGGTTCATCGACAGGTAGGTGTCCGTCTTGGTGTTCTCGAACTGGCGGCCGTAATCCTCTCGCTCATAGGCGATCCCGGCCTCCTCCAGCAGGAACAGCACCTTTTGCACATTACCGGAGGTCTTCCGGCCGAGCAGTTTGATCATTTCCATATCCCTCTTTGTCCTTTGGGGGTGGTGAATGGTCTGCGGGGGACCCGCAGGATGAAAAGCAGACAGGCCAGCACAAGCGCCCCTGCCAGATCGGTCAACGCCGCCCAGCCACCCAGCGAGGCCGGCAGCAACAGCGCAGCGCCCCCCAGGCAGAACCCGAGGCGCTGCCACAGGGGCAGAATGCCCCCCGCATAGCCCACCGCCCCAACCGAGATCGCCGCCGTGCCGAAAAACGCGGTCAACGCCGCCAGCACCGCCGATCCCCGCGACCCCATCAGCAGAAGATCAGGCGAAAAGGCGAAGAGAACCGGCACGATATAGGCGACCCAGGCCAGCCCCATAGCGCTGAAACTGGTTCGCCAAATGCCGGCCCCCGCAATCCGCGCGGCCGTGATCGAGGCCAGCGCCACCGGCGGCGTCAGCATCGACATCATGCCGAAATACAGGATGAACAAATGCGCCTGCATGCCCGACAAGCCGACCTCGACCAGCGCGGGGCCCAAAAGCGTGGCCAGCACGACGTAGACGGCAACGGTAGGCATGCCCATGCCGAAGACGATGGCGATGACCGCAACGAGTAACAGCAACGCAATCTTGTTGCCCCCGCTGGCGGCAATCGCGTCGGCAGCCACGGAAAAGCCCAGGCCGGTCAGACTGATCAGCCCGATGATCATCCCCGCGCCGGCGGTGATCAGCAACAATGGTGCAGCGGCCCGGCCGGTATCCGTCAAGGCGCCCAACATCCGCCCGGCATTGAGACGGCGGCCCTCATACGGGCGCAGCAGGGCGACCACGGCCAGGCTGATCACGGCGGCCAGGGCGGCCAGTTCGGGTCGGCTCTGACGGCCGAAAAGGACCGCGAACATGACCAGAAAGGGCACGCAGAAATGGGCCCCTTCCCGCAAGGTCGGCCCCAAAGGCGGCAGATCACCGGCCGGGATCGCAGCCATCCCCCGGCGCGCGGCGATCCGGTCCACCTGCACCAGCAGCGAGGTGAAGTAAAGGATTGCCGGCAGGGCTGCGGCAGCGGCCACATGCAGATAGGGCACACGCAGGAAATCGGCCATCACGAAGGCGGCAGCCCCCATCACCGGCGGCAACAGCTGCCCCCCGGTCGAGGCGGCAGCCTCCAGCGCGGCGGCGGTGGACGGGGCCATGCCCGTGCGCTTCATCAACGGGATGGTGACGATGCCGGTGCCGGCCACATTGGATACTGCATTGCCGGAAATCGTTCCGAACAGCGCCGAGGCCCCCACCGCCGCCTTGGCACTGCCGCCCCGGAAGCGACCGAACAGGGCCAGACTGAGCCGGGTCATGTATTCGCCCCCGCCCGACAGACGCAGCAATTCACCGAACAGGATAAAGGGAATGACAATCTGCACAGCCACCCGCAGCGGCAAGCCAAGGATCGCGTTGGGATCAATCAGCATGTAGATCACCCAGCGGTCCCAGGCGGTCTGGGGAATACCCAACGCCCCGCCCCACAACGCCAGAGCCGAAAACAACGCGATGATCGCCACGATCGCCAGCCCCAACACCCGCCAGATCAGGAACAGGATGCCGGCGACACTGAACAGCGCCAGAGCCGACAGCCAACCGGGGCGCATCATCGCCAGGATCTGCAACCTGGGGAACCGCCCCGCAATCAGCGCCAACGCCGCCAGCAGGCCCAGCCCCAGCAGCACACCCAGCATCAGCCGCTGCCATCCTGGCCCGGGCCCGGCCTGCCCCAGGGCACACAGCGCCAAGGCCAGACCAAGGGCCAGCGCCAGGGGCTGTTCCTCGTAAAGGGCAACTCCGAACTGGCCAGGCGCATCCAGCACCCAGCCCAGCGACACGGCACCCAGGGCCAGCGC
>JBKDZR010000051.1:0-27747 GCA_047971485.1 Qingshengfaniella sp.
GCCCGGTCGAGCGCTTGGCCAGTTCCTTGGACAGTTTGACCCGTTGCGCCTCGCCGCCGGACAGGGTGGTGGCCTGTTGGCCGACCTTGATATAGCCCAGCCCAACGCGCACCAGTGCATCCATCTTTTCCCGGATCGCGGGCACCGCCTGGAAAAAGGCCTGGGCATCTTCCACCGTCATGTCCAGCACATCAGCGATGGACTTGCCCTTGAACGTCACCTCCAGCGTTTCACGGTTGTAACGCTGCCCGTGGCAGGTTTCGCAGGTGACATAGACATCGGGCAGAAAGTGCATCTCGATCTTGATGACGCCATCACCCTGGCAGGCCTCGCACCGGCCGCCCTTGACGTTGAAGCTGAAGCGCCCGGGTTTATAGCCGCGCGCCTTGGCCTCGGGCAGGCCGGCGAACCAGTCGCGGATGGGGGTGAAGGCGCCGGTATAGGTGGCCGGGTTGGACCGGGGCGTGCGGCCAATGGGGCGCTGGTCGATGTCGATCACCTTGTCGAGATGCTCCAGCCCCTTGATCGTTTCGCAGGGCGCGGGGACCTGGCGGGCGCCGTTCAGGCGCATGCTGGCGGTCTTGAACAGGGTCTCGATGGTCAGGGTCGACTTGCCGCCCCCCGACACGCCGGTGACACAGACGAACTTGCCCAAGGGGAAATCCGCCGTCACCGATTTCAGGTTGTTGCCGGTGGCCTTGACCACGCGCAGCATCTTGCCATTCCCTTCGCGGCGGGTGGTGGGGACAGCGATCTCGCGGCGGCCGGCCAGGTAGTCGCCGGTTACGCTGTAGGGGTTGGCGATGATCTCGGCCGGGGTGCCTTGGGCGATGATCTGGCCGCCATGCACGCCGGCCCCGGGGCCGATATCGAGGACGTAATCGGCCTCGCGGATGGCTTCTTCGTCATGTTCGACAACGATCACTGTATTGCCCTGATCGCGCAGGTTTTTCAGCGTGATCAGCAGGCGGTCATTATCGCGCTGATGCAGCCCGATCGAGGGTTCGTCCAGCACATAGAGCACCCCGGTCAACCCTGATCCGATCTGGCTGGCCAGGCGGATCCGCTGGCTTTCGCCCCCGGAAAGGGTACCGGCATTGCGGCTGAGCGTCAGGTATTCCAACCCGACATTGTTCAGAAAGCCCAGCCTTTCGCGAATTTCCTTCAGAATGGCCCGGGCGATTTCATTCTTCTGGGTGCTCAGGGCATCGGGCACGGACAGACACCAGTCATGGGCCTCGCGGATCGACATCTCAACGACCTGGCCGACATGCAGCCCCGCGATCTTGACCGCCAGGGCCTCGGGGCGCAGCCGGTAGCCGCCACAGGATCCGCAGGGGCGGTTGTTCTGGTAGCGCTCGAATTCCTCGCGCACCCAGGCGCTGTCGGTTTCGCGGTAGCGCCGTTCCATGTTCGGCACCACACCCTCGAAGGTTCGGCTGACCTGATAGACGCGGCCGGAATCGTCATAGCGGAAAGCAATCTCTTCCTCACCCGATCCATGCAGGAACACGTTGCGAACCTTGGCCGGCAAGTCCTTCCACGGCGTCTTGGGGTCGAAACCGTAGTGATTGGCGATGGCCTCAATCGTCTGGGTGAAATAGGGGGATTTGCCCTTGCGCCACGGAGCCAGGGCGCCGTTTTCCACCGAGAGGGCCGCATCGGGCACCACCAGGTTTTCATCAAAGAACAGTTCCACCCCCAGCCCGTCGCAATCCGGGCAGGCCCCCAAGGGGGCGTTGAAGCTGAACAGACGTGGCTCGATTTCCGGGATGGTGAAGCCGGATACCGGACAGGCGAAGTTTTCCGAAAATGTGATCCGCTCGGGATCTGGCGTGGTGCCATCATCCCCGGCCCGGGGGGCGGTTTCGAGAATGGCGATCCCGGCGGCAAGATCCAGGGCGGTGCGCAAGCTGTCGGCCAGCCGCGTTTCCATGCCTTCGCGCACCACGATCCGGTCCACCACCACGTCGATATCGTGACGGAACTTCTTGTCCAGGCTTGGCGGCGTGTCGAGATCGTGGAATTCGCCGTCGATCTTGACCCGCTGGAAGCCCTGTTTGCGCAGTTCCAGCATTTCCTTGCGGTACTCGCCCTTGCGGTCCCGCACGATGGGGGCCAGCAGGTAGCCCCGGGTGCCGTCCTCCATGGCCATGATCCGGTCGACCATGTCTTGCACCTGCTGGGCCTCGATCGGCAGGCCGGTGGCCGGGCTGTAGGGGGTGCCGACCCGGGCGAAAAGCAGCCGCAGATAATCGTAAATCTCGGTCACCGTACCCACAGTTGAGCGCGGGTTCTTGCTGGTGGTCTTCTGTTCGATGGAAATCGCCGGGCTGAGGCCGCTGATATGATCCACATCCGGCTTTTCCATCATGTCGAGGAACTGCCGCGCATAGGCCGAGAGGCTTTCGACATAGCGCCGCTGGCCCTCGGCATAGATCGTGTCGAAGGCCAGGCTGGACTTGCCCGACCCAGACAGACCGGTGATCACCACCAGTTCATCGCGGGGGATATCGACATCAATGTTCTTGAGGTTGTGTTCGCGCGCGCCACGCACCTCGATCTTCTTCAACTCGGCCATGCCCGACTCCCGAAAGCGACGGGGCCATAGTTAATGGTTCGGGACTGGAAGGCCAATCCCAAAGGAAGAACAAGTGAAGAACAAAAGGCGCGGAGTGAACTTACGGACAAAAGCCACGTGCGCTGCGGCCTCCAGCGGCACAGGACATGGATGCCACACCAGCACCCTCAGGCGGCAGCCTGCAGCCCCTCGACCACCGCGCCATAGCCCCCTGCCCCCAGAAACGCGATTTCAGCCGCCGTGCTGCGCCGGCCCAGATCGGCGTTGCGATGGGGGAAGCGACCGAAGCGGCGGATCACCTCGCGGTGGGCGCGGGCGTGCAGCAGATTGGACTGGCTGCTTTCCGGCATCCGTTCCAGCATCAGCCGGACGCAGCGTTCCTGATCTTCCAGACATTCGGAATGCATCAGCGGCATATAGAAAAACTGCCGCGCCGCGCCTTCGATGCGCCGGTCATAGCCTTTGGCCAGCGCACGCTTTGCCACCGCCCGGGCCAACCGGTCACTGGCAAAGGACCGCCCATCACCACGGAACATGTTGCGCGGAAACTGATCCAGCACGATCAGCAACGCCAGCACCGGGCGCGGCGCAGACCCCCAGCCCAGATGACCCTCTTCCTGTGCCTGAAGCCAAAGGGACTTGAACCGGGTGCGGATGGTCGCATCAAGCGCATCATCCTGCTTGTACCACCCCTTGGGTCCGACCTCTTGCAGCCAGAAATCCAGGATATCTTCGGAACCGATCATGTCCTCTCCCTTTCGTTCCGCACGCTCCCGCCCCAAGGCTGACACCGTGCGACGGTTCAGGCAAGTCCCGGATCCGGCACTTCCATACCGCTGTTGCCGATCCTCCTCGCCCTCGGGCGCCTGCACTACGCCCGTCAGCGCCATGGTCAACCGCCCCTGTCCGCGCAGCGGCGGAAACCTGCCACCCGTCAGCCTGCTCCGGGATCCGGGATCAGCAGCGAGGCATCGCCGTAACTGAAAAACCGGTACTTCTCGGCCACGGCATGGGCATAGATCCGGCGGATGGTTTCCGGGCCCATCAGGGCCGAGACCAGCATCATCAGTGTCGATTTGGGCAAATGGAAATTGGTCATCAGCGCATCCGTCGCCCGAAAGGCAAAGCCGGGATAGATGAAGATGTCGGTCTCGCCCTGCCAGGGGCACACTACACCCGTTTCACGCGCGGCCGTCTCGATCAGGCGCAGTGCGGTGGTGCCCACCGGAATGATCCGGCCCCCGGCGGCGCGGGTTGCGGCAATCTCTGCCGCCGCGCGCTCCGAAACCGCGCCCCATTCGGCATGCATGCGGTGCTGGCGCGGATCCTCGACCTTGACCGGCAGAAAGGTGCCCGCGCCCACATGCAGGGTGACATGGGTAAAGGCGACCCCCCGGGCACTCAGCGCCGCCAGCAGATCATCGTCGAAATGCAGCGATGCGGTGGGCGCCGCGACCGCGCCGGCATGCCGTGCCCAGACCGTCTGATAATCTTCGCGATCCCGGGCATCGGCGGCGCGGCGGTGGGCAATATAGGGCGGCAGAGGCATGGCCCCGTGGCGGTCCAATGCCGTTTCCAGCGCCGTCCCGGTTACAGACAGGTCCAGCACCGCCTGGCCATCGGCGCGGCGGGTGCGCAGGGTCGCGCTCAGACCGTCGCCGATCTCGATCACCTCGCCCTCGCGGATCTTGCGCAAGGGCTTGACCAGCGCACTCCAGCCGCCATCGGCCAGAGGCGTCAACAGCGTGACCTCGATCCGCGCCGCGCCGTCGCCATCGCGCGTCTGGCGCCGGCGGATCCCGGTAAGGCGCACGGGCAGGACACGGGTATCGTTCAGGATCAGGCGATCCCCCGGGCGCAGCAGATCCGGCAAATCGCGCACATGGCGATCGGCGATCCCCGGGCCCTCGGCCACCAACAGCCGGGCGGCACTGCGCGGACGCACCGGGCGGGTGGCGATCAGGTCGTCGGGGAGATCGAAATCGAAATCGGCTAGTTTCATGGCACACCGGTCAAGAACGCAACGCGCCAGCCCATGCCGCAAACCACGCCAGAGGTAAACCCGGCCGCAGATCCGGACGGTGGCGGTTTGCCATCCCAGGCGGCCCCTTGCCGCGCGACACCAACACAGTCGGATTTGCGGACGAAGCGGCCGTTACCATCAACAGACCAAGCCGCGCGTCGACGGGCCGTGGTGCGGCGATCCCCGGTCGGGAACGGGTGCGCTTTATTGTAGCCGTGGTAGCGCGACCCCAGATCTTCGCGGGTGTGTAAGCCAATCGCCGTGCCAGGGGGCGGCCCAGCGATGCGCGGCGGCCTTCGGCCTTGTTCCACGCCGATAGGCGGTAATGTGGAAAAACCGCATCCTTCTATTCCCGCAGGGGACAGAATGGCCTCAAAGCCGCCCCCTTCGCGACGGAAGAACAGACCAATCCCCGAGACTTTTGGCACAAGGCCCCCGCGTTCAAACAGAGGCACCCCGCCAAGACGAACCGGCACTCAGGGGGTCGGCTTGCGAAAGATCTCGCGCAGGAAACCGGGGGTCAGGATCGATAGCGGGTTCACATGCACCTGTGGCGCCCCTGCCGATCCGGTAATCCGATAGCTGATCCCCACCAGCCCCTCGCCCCGCCGGGTCATGAAACTGCCGATCCGGTTGAGGAAATAGACCGGCGAGATCACCCCCTGTAGGTCAATCTTACCGCCTTGCAATTCCGCCACCCCATCCAGCGAAATCCCCAGCGAGGGCCCCACCGCACTGGCGCTGTCTATGGTCAGCCGGCCCGGCGCCAGATGGAAATCGGCCCGGACATCGGAAAAGGTGATCCCCTGGCCGGCCATCTGTTCAACAGCGCCAACGATGCTGACAGCGGATAACAGCTCGGCCACCACGGGGGTGTTGCGCAGCGCCGTATCCGTGACCCGCATCTGGCCGCGATAGTGCCCCGGCGCGCCCTCGGGCACCAGCCGCAAATCCAGCGCGCCCCCACGCCCCTGATCCAGAATACCGGCCGCACGCAGCACCGCGCCGGCATCCTCGGCGGTCAGGCGCAGCGACATGTCACGCCCCGCGCCGGCAATCCGCAGATCCACAGGGACCGTTCCCCCGACCCGCCCGGTCAGGTGCCCGCCCTGCCCAGACACCTGCCCGGACACATGGGTGACCGCGATCGTATCGGTCAGGATCAGCCGGTCGAAGGCGATCGTCATCGGCAGACCTGCCCCACCGCCCCCGGTGCCCAGCCCGGCGGGGCGGCGGCGCAGATCCAGCATGCCCCCGGTCAGGGCCACCGACCGGCCCGGGCGGATATCGGCCGCCGTGTCCAGCCAGGTCCCGACCGCCAGCCGGTCCAGCACGACACGCCGGCGATCCGCCCCGCCCAGATCCACCCGGCCGTCCAGCACCATCCCCGGGGCCCGCACCGAGACCCGGTCCAGCCGCCCCTCGGGCCCAAGCCGGCCATGGACCTCGGCATGACCCGTCGCTGCGGCCGGCTTGGACCAGCCGATGATCCCGGCAGACAGGCCCAGACCGGCCAGATCCCCCGTGATCGCAACGCCCGGCGCGCCCCCCCCCGGGGGCAGGGTCACCTCGGCGGTGTAGCGCCCGGCCCCGGTCAAGGACACACCCGGCAGCCGGGCCCCGAAGGTTTCCAGGATCCCGGCGGTCAGCGCACCAGTCGCCACCAGCCCGGCCGGGCCGGCATCCGGACCAAGCGGACGAGTATAGGCAACCTCGGCGGCGTGACCGTCCAGATCGACCGCTCCGGCAGCCCGGAATGTGGCCCGATCCGCGCTCAGCCTCAGGGGTCCCGCACGCAGCGTCTTGCCCGGCAGCAAGGTGGTGCTGGTAAACCCGATCAGCTGGCCCTCGGCCTGAAAGGCCACATCGCGCGGTGTCAGCCCGGGGCGTTGCGGCACCTCCAGCGCCACCGACAGATCCAGCCGGCCGGTCGCGTTCTCCGGGGTCAGGGCCCCCTTCCTGGCCGGCGGCTGCCCAAGGGGCGGGGCCTGCAACATGGCCAGGATCCCTCCCGTCGCCGCCTCGGCCCGAAAGGAGACATGCAGCGGGCTGTCCCTGCGGCGGATATCGGCCTTGCCAACCACGACACGGGACACATCCATGTCCCCGCCCAGCGGATCGGCCATCCCTGCCGCGTCGATCAGCAGCCGAAAGCCGCCCCCGGCGATTTCGCCGCGCCCGCGCGCATCGGTCAGCAGGGGCAGGCCACGCAGGGGGCGCAGGCTGGCGTCCTGGAAACCAAAGCTCAGGCCGATCTCGGGCGGGGCACCGGCGGCGATCCGGATGGCCGCCGACACATCCCTCATTGTCCCGTCGATCAGGTGCGCGTCCAGCCAGCGCCGCGTGCCCCGCGCCAGGGACAGGGGCCACAGCCGCACCAGATCGCGCGCAGCCACCCGAGCCGTGGCAAAATCCATCGCCATCCGCCCCGCCGCCAGATCCAGACGTGCCCGCCCCGTAACCCGGCCGGCCCCGGTCTCCAGCACGATGTCGTCAATCTCGACGCCGGCGCTCTGCCGCTCATAGCGCATATCGGCCGCGACCAGCCCCAGATCGAGGGGCGCCTCGAAAAGATCCGGCAGATCAATCCGAACCCCCTCCAGCCGCAGCTGGGCGATGGCACGGTCCGGATCGCGCAGGGGCACCGATATCGCCATCTGGCCGGCAAAGGCCAGGTCTGGCCCCTCCAGCGACACCGCCTGCACCCGCAAACGGTTGGCCGCGACATCAAGGTCCAGATCCGCGCGCGCGGTATGGATCGGCACCGGATCGGCAAAGATCGGCATCCGGACCCCCCCCTCGCCGATACGGATCGCCCCGCGCATCCGGCTGACCAACCCGCCATCGGGGATCTCACCGGTCAGGTCCAGCGACACCGGCGCGTCGATCCGGCCGAGGAATTCGCTCAGCGGTCCGCTGCCACCCAGTTCCGCCAGCCGCGCCGGCACAATCCCACGCAGTTCCGCCGCCGCCTGTGAGGGCTGCCCCGGCCCCGGGCTGTGCACCAGCAGGGCCGCCCCCCCCGAGGTACTGGCCCCGCTGTCGGTACTGATCGCCCCCAGGGACATCTCCAGCGTCAGGGCAGGACCCTCGCGGTCCAGCCGCAGCGTGCCGCCCCGCGCCATGATCACACGATCCTCCATAAGATCGTCGAAGGTCAGCGCGACCTCCTCCAGACCGACATGATCCAGCCCGGCCAGCGCCGGCCCCTCCAGCATCGTGCGCAGGTTGGTGATCATGCCCCCCGGCGAGGGCGCCTGATCCACCATCAGCCGCCCCGGCCCCAGCGACAGGCTGAGCCGGCCATCGACCTGGCGCTGCAGCGCCAGCCCCACACCGGCCACCCGGATCGTCGCCGGGCTGATCCGGGCCGACAACAGGCTGGCCCCGTCCAGCGCAATCTCCACCCGGTCCAGTTCTGCCAACGGCATGCCGTCGGGACCCGTCAGGCGGATGTCGCCGATTTCCACCACCGGCACCATCCCCTGACGAAAGGCCAGGCGCAGAACGCCGATCTCGGGGGCAAGCCCGGCTATGCCAATCGACTGCTCCAACCGCGCCGCCAGCCGCGCGCGCACCCAATCCGGGGCCGTCACCGCGCCCTGGGACACCCAGAAGGCCGCCACCAACATACAGCCGGCCACCCAGATCACGAACCAGATCGGGCCATGAACCAGGGCCCGGCGCCAACGGCGCCTGGATCGGACAGGGGACGTCATGTGACCGCCAAGAGCGGGACCCTGCCGGCAAACGGCCAAGCGCGGCCCGCCCGGCAGGCCACCGACTGGACAAAAGCGGCAATCTCGGGAAACTGAAGGGGATGGAAAAGGAACCACAGCATGCTTGAACCCGGCCAGGCCGCCCCCGATTTCACCCTGCCGCAGGATGGCGGCGATCCCGTCACATTGTCCGCGCTGCGCCCGGCCCCTGTCCTTGTCTATTTCTATCCGCGCGACGATACCAGCGGCTGCACGACCGAGGCCAGGGACTTTACCGCACTTCAGGCCGATTTCGCCGCCGCCGGGGCGCGGGTGATCGGCATCTCCAAGGACAGTGTCGCCAAACATGCCAAGTTCCGCGCCAAACATGACCTTGGGGTGATGCTGCTGTCCGACGAAGAGGGCGATGTCTGCGAACGCTACGGTGTCTGGCAGGAAAAGAAGATGTACGGCAAAACCCATATGGGCATTGTCCGGGCCAGTTTCCTGATCGGCGGGGATGGGACCATCGTCAAGGTCTGGCCGAAGGTCAAGGTTGCCGGCCATGCACAGGAGGCTCTGGACGCCGTCAAGGCCCTCTGAGCAGGCGAGCATCCGGGGAACCGAAAACCCCGCCATTTACCACAAATTTGAAACTTACTTGCGCCACACTCGCCGCCCGGCAATCCTTGGCCGCGCGAGTCGGCAAATAACCGCCGATTTTATGAGATATGCAAATGTCAAGAGAAAACCCGCCGCCAAGCGGGTTGCTTTGCCATGAGTGCCCCGTTAACCCCATCTCGGGGTCCGGTCAGACGCAAAAATGATCGTCACGACATGATCGTCAGGACCGACAACGAGAACGGGGACAGGCAAGGTTGGAACGGTCGGATACCGCCGTCAAGGACGGCTTTCTATCGCGCTGCTTCGCGGAAAAGCGCATCTTCGTCAAGTCGGACACCGGAACGCGGCTGGTGCGCGTCGGCACCGGCCCGCAAATTGCCGGGCTTCTGGGGGGCAGCGCCCTGCTGGCCTGGGCCGTCTTCGCCACGGCCTTTGTCGTCATCGACATGGCCGGCAGTGGCCGGGCAAGCCATGCCGCCGACCGCAAGGAGGTGCTCTACGAAGAACGGCTGACCGATCTGGCCCGCCAGCGCGACGATCACGAGGCCGCCGCCGCCGAAGCCCAGATGCAGTTCGCCGCCGCGCTGAACGATCTGTCGCGCCTGCAGGACGAACTGTTTCGCGCCAAGCTGGAGATCAAGGAAAAGGATAGCAGCCGCGATGTGCTGCGCACCCTTCTCAAACACGCCACCGCCGAACGCACCGTCCTGACCGAACGGCTGGCCGCCATCGAAAGCGACGATGCCGCCCAGGATGCCAACGCCCTGTCCCACGATCTGGACGTCGCCCTGGCCAGCCTGGACTTCATGACCGGCGCCCTGTCACGCACTGCCCGCGACCGTGACGGGCTGATGGCCGAACAACAAACCACAGATCAGCGGATCCGGGACCTGGAAGATACGCTGCTGCTGAACCAACAGGCCAATGAACGGATCTTCACCCAGCTTGAAGACGCTGTGACGCTGTCGATGGATCCCCTGGGCAAGCTGCTGGAATCCGCCGGGCTGTCCCCGGACCAGGTGATCGGACAGATGCGGCGGCGCTATTCCGGCCAAGGCGGGCCGCTGATGCCGATTTCGCTGTCCACCAAAGGCTCTCCCGAGCTGGATGCCGACAGCCAGCGCGCCAATGTCATTCTGGCCAATCTGGATGAACTGAACCTCTATCGCATGGCCCTGGAAAAGCTGCCTTTCGCCACCCCCGTTCCCAGCGCGACACGCATGACATCGCTTTTCGGCTATCGCCGAGATCCGATCAATGGCGGGCGGCGGCTGCATTCGGGACTGGATTGGGCGGGCAGCTATGGCACGACGATCAAGGCCACCGCCGATGGCGTTGTCACCCGTGCGGGCTGGATGAGCGGCTATGGCCGCATTGTCGAGGTCCAGCATGAATTCGGCATCACCACCCGCTATGCCCATTTGTCCAAAATCAATGTGAAGAAAGGGCAAAGGGTCTCGCGCGGGGATAAGATCGGTGCTATGGGGAATTCTGGTCGGTCTACCGGAACGCATCTGCACTATGAGGTGCGTGTTGATGGAACACCGGTCAATCCGCTGACGTATATCAAGGCTGCACGCGATGTTCTCTAAGTCCAGGCCCCCTGAAAGCGGGGCGAAGGGCGAAGGCGAAAAGCCGGTGGTGACGGAACCCCGCACCCCCGATGCGATTGCCCCCGCCCCCTCCCCGAAACCGAAACCGCCCGCATCGGTCCTGTCCAGTGACCTGACGATCACGGGCAACATCCGCACCTCGGGTGACATTCAGGTCGAAGGCAAGATCGACGGCGACATCCGCGCCCATCTGCTGACCGTGGGCGAAACCGCCACTGTCAGCGGTGAAATCGTCGCTGACGACATCGTGGTGAATGGCCATGTCATCGGCCGTGTGCGTGGCCTGAAGGTCCGGCTGACCTCGACCGCGCGGGTGGAAGGCGACATCATCCACAAGACCATCGCGATCGAAAGCGGCGCCCATTTCGAAGGCTCCGTGCAGCGCCAGGAAGATCCGCTGCAATCCAGCACGCCCAAGCAAATCACCCAAAAGCCGGCCAGCAGCAACCAAGGCGGGCCCGCCTGACCCCATCAGGCCCGTGACAAATCCAATCCGGGAAACGGTTATCCGTTTCCCGGATTTTTCATGTCGAACAGGGTTCGCCCGCTCTTAGAGAGTTTCCGGAAAAGGATGACTTATACCAAGGGCCCTAAGGATTGATCGCTTGCGACAGTCGGCTTTGCGGACAAAGCGGCCGTTGCCATCCGCAGAGCCAGCCGCGCCAGCGCCGGACCGGGGGCTAGCGCACCCACCTTGTGATCAGCGCGGTTTATGGTGGCCGTGGTAGCGTGACCTCAGAGCGTGGGGATAACGGTGGCCGAGCGCCAGACCGGTGGGCCGCCCCAGTGATGGCGCGGCGCCCGTTCCGGGCTTGTCCCGCGCCGGGAGGGGCAGCGTCAACAAGGCCTCAAAGCGGTCATTTTCCAAAGCCATTGATATTACCTGAAACGCTATAGGGTGTTGATTTTACCTATTTTTGATCAAAAAAGTACATCGCCTTTTTCTTCAAATACTTTGAGACGTGACCCGTTCATCCACGATCACGCCCCGCCATGCCGCATGTCCCGGACGCCCAAAACCGTACCCTGTTTTGGGGAATAGTGCTTCAGCCCTCGGCCTGTGCCTCAGCCCGGCTTTTGCCGCTGACCTCCAGCGCCAGGGTAGCGGCCATGAAGGCATCCAGATCCCCGTCCAGCACCCCCTGGGTGTCCGAGGTTTCCACGCTTGTGCGCAGATCCTTGACCATCTGGTAGGGCTGCAACACATAGGATCGGATCTGGTTGCCCCAACCGGCATCGCCCTTGGCATCATGGGCTTCCTGAATGGATGCCGTGCGTCGTTCCAGTTCCATCTGATAAAGCCGTGATTTCAGCGCCTTCATGGCAATATCGCGGTTCTGATGCTGGGATTTCTCCGAACTGGTCACAACGATCCCGGTGGGGTGGTGGGTGATCCGCACCGCTGAATCGGTGGTGTTCACATGCTGCCCACCCGCGCCCGAGGACCGGTAGGTATCAATGCGGATATCAGCCGGGTTGACCTCGATCTCGATGTTGTCATCGACCACCGGATAAACCCAGACCGAACTGAACGAGGTATGCCGCCGCGCCGCGCTGTCATAAGGCGAAATGCGCACCAGCCGGTGCACGCCGGATTCGGATTTCAACCAGCCATAGGCATTGTGGCCGCTGATCTTGTAGGTTGCCGATTTGATCCCGGCCTCTTCACCCGCGCTTTCCGATTGCAATTCAACCGTATAGCCGTGCTGCTCGGCCCAACGCACATACATCCGCGCCAGCATCGACGCCCAGTCACAGCTTTCGGTCCCGCCCGCGCCGGAATTGATTTCCAGGAAGGTGTCGTTGGCGTCGGCCTCGCCGTCCAGCAGGGCCTCGATTTCCTTCTGTGCGGCCTTTTCGGCCAGGGCCTTGATCGCGCCCTCGGCCTCGGTGACCACCTCGGCATCGTCTTCGGCCTCGCCCAGTTCGATCAGTTCGATATTGTCGGCCAGATCCTGCTTGATGCCACTGTAGGTTTCCATCGCATCCACCAGCATCTGGCGATCGCGCATCAGTTTCTGGGCCTTGGCCGGATCGTCCCACAGGTCCGGGGCCTCGACCAGGGCATTAAATTCCTCCAGCCGGTGACCGGCGGTTTCCCAGTTCAGCCGCTGGGCCAGAAGGGCCAGGGATTTCTCGACCGCCGCGACGGTGTTTTGAATTTCTGCGCGCATGGGCTCGGCGTCTCTCGTTTCGCTGCCACCGGTTCGGATCCGGGATCAGTCCTTGTGTATAAGCAGCACGCCGAGGCGCGGCAAGGCGAGGGCACACTTCAGTTCAACATTCGACCGGGCCCAGTCAGTACTGCCCACCGGAGCTGATCGTGCCAAATGTAGATTTCTCGCTGGGAATGGATCTGACTTCGCCCGTCGAGGTGGTGATCTCCGCCGCCCCGCCCAGTACTTCGGAACGGCTGAACAGCGGCAAATCGGCACCCATGGCGAAACCGCCATCGACCACCGCCGCCATGCCGAACAACGGATCCTGACCCAGCCGGAAATATTCCGCCACCACATTCGCGCCAGAGGCATCGTTGGGCAGGCGCGCGCCGGTCACCCGGTCGATCTTGATGAAATAACCGCCCGGGGGCACCTGAAACGAGCCGCCGCCATGGGTCTTGACCGCCTCTTGCATGAACTCCTGGAAGACCGGCGCACAGGTCCCCCCGCCCGAAACCCGGCCCATGCTGCGCGGCCGGTCATAGCCGATATAGCAGCCCGCCACGATATTCGAGGTGAAGCCGACGAACCACACGTCCTTTTCGTCATTGGTCGTCCCGGTCTTGCCCGCAGCCGGCACTGGCAGGTTCACCGCCCGCGCCGCCGTGCCGCGCTGAACCACGCCTTCCAGCATCGACGTCAGCTGATAGGCGGTGATCGCATCCATCACCCGTTCATTATGGGAAACGATCTGCGGGCTTTGCCCGGCCGGCACCAGCAGACTGCCGCAATCGGTGCAATCGCGGGCGTCATGGCGATAGATGGTCCGGCCAAAACGGTCCTGCACCCGGTCAACCAGGGTCGGTTCCACCCGCTCGCCGCCATTGGCGAACATCGCATAGGCAGCCACCATCCGGTAGAGCGTGGTTTCCTCGGACCCCAACGCATTGGCCAGGAAGGGGCGCATGTTGTCATAGACGCCGAAACGTTCGGCATAATCGGCCACCACATCCATGCCCACCGCCTGGGCCAGACGAATGGTCATCAGGTTACGAGACTGTTCGATCCCGGTGCGCAGGGGCGTGGGGCCGTAGAACTTGTTGGAATAGTTCTTGGGGCGCCAGATCTCACCACCGATATTCACCTCGATCGGGGCATCGACGACAATGGTGGACGGCGTATAGCCGTTATCCAGCGCGGCAGCATAGACGAAGGGCTTGAAGGACGATCCCGGCTGGCGCGTGGCCTGGGTCGCGCGGTTGAAGACCGAATGCTGGTAGGAAAACCCCCCCTGCATGGCGATGACCCGGCCGGAATTGACATCCATGGCCATGAATGCGCCCTGGACCTCGGGGATCTGGCGCAGGGAATAATGGCTGATCTCTCCGGCATCGTTGCGCACGGGATGAACATGGATCACGTCTCCCCGGGCCAGCAGATCAGCCGGCCGCCGGGCCCGGGCCCGGCCTCGACGGGCGGCCCAGGTCACATCGCTGGCCGGGATGATCCCCTCTTCGGGGAGGTCACCGCCCTCATCCAGCCCGATACGAGCCGTGTCGCCCTCGGTGGACAGGACCACGGCGACGGTCCAGCCCTCGATATCGCGGGCCACGCCAGATGCCGCCAAGGCCGCGCGCCAACTGGCGGCATCGGCCAGGGCTTCATCGGGCAGGGTCAGGCCTGTACCGCGCCAGATGCCAGTACCGCGATCGTATTTCTCCAGTGCATTGCGCAGCGCTCGGGCCGCCTGATCCTGCAGATCCGGATCGACGGTGGCGCGCACGCTGTAGCCGCCAGTGAAGAAATCCTCTTCGCCAATCACCCGGCCGATCTGGCGACGGATCTCATCGGTGAAATAGCCACGTGGCGGCAAAGTCCGGCGGAAACTGTCGTAATCCCCGTTCTGCACACTGCGCAATGGCGCGGCGGCGGCGCTGCGATAGGCCTCTTCGGTCAGGTAACCGTTCTCGAACATCTCGCGCAGAACGAAATTGCGCCGACCCACCGCGCGGTCCATGGCCGTCACCGGATGATAGGTCGACGGCGCCTTGGGCACAGCGGCCAGATAAGCGGCCTCTTCGGGCAACAGTTCCGACAGGGACTTGTTGAAATAGGTCTGCGCCGCAGCGGCCACCCCATAGCTGTTCTGGCCCAGGAAAATCTCGTTGAGATACAGTTCCAGGATCTTGTCCTTGGACATGGCATGTTCGACCCGGGCGGCCAGGATGACCTCCTTGATCTTGCGCTCGGCCGTGCGATCCGAAGACAGAAGGAAGTTCTTCATCACCTGCTGAGTGATGGTCGAGGCCCCACGCAGCCCGCCGCCCTGGGCCATATCGGCCGCCGCCGCGATCATCCCCATCGGGTCATAGCCCTTGTGGACATAGAAATTCTTGTCCTCGGCCGAAATGAACGCCTGCTTGACCAGATCGGGGATATCCTGGCTGGGCACGAACAGGCGGCGTTCGCGGGCGAATTCGTCGATCAGTTCCCCTTCAGAGGAATAGACCCGGCTGATCGTGGCCGGCGTGTATTGCGACAGCAGTTCGTAATCCGGCAGATCCCGGCCATACATCCAGAAGATCGCACCAACGATCAACCCGGCCAGCACCGCGCCAATGGTGAGAAAGCTGAAGATCGCACCGAAGAAACCAAGGATGAAACGCAGCAAAGGGAAACCTCGGATAGGGATACTCTGTCTATAGCCCGCCCCCGAAGGCGGGTAAAATCACAAACGCCAACAGCTGTAACAGCCGGGCCAGGTCAGCCGGAGATCGCCGATGACGTGGCCCGGGCCTTGGCCAGATAGCCCGCGCGTTCCATGAACCGGGCCAGACGCGCCAGGCCCTCGACGATATCCGCCGTTGTCCGGGCATAGGAAAACCGCACCGTGCCCCCGCCCCGCACCGGATCGAAATCCAGCCCCGGGGTGATCGCCACACCGGCCTCGTCCAGCACCTGCTGGCAGAACCCCAGGCTGTCATCGGTCAGATGGGACACGTCGGCATAGATGTAAAAGGCCCCATCGGGTGGCGACAGCCGGTCGAACCCGGCCTGCGGCAGGCCGGTCAGCATCAGGCAACGATTCTCGGCATAGACAGCGCGGTTGGCCTCGGGTTCGGCGATGTCTTCCAACACGCCCAGGGCCGCAACCTGGGCGGCATGGGGCGGACAGATGAACATGTTCTGGGCCAGACGTTCCACGGTGCGGATGTGATCCTCGGGCACCACCATCCAGCCCAGCCGCCAACCGGTCATCGAGAAATACTTGGAAAAAGAGTTGATCACATAGACCTGATCCGAAATCTCCAGGGCAGAAACCGCCCGATCCCCGTAATGCAGCCCATGATAAATCTCATCCGAGACAAGGGCCGTGCCGCTGGCCGCGCAGGCCTTGATCAGCGCGGACAGATCCTTGCGGTCCATAATCGCCCCGGTCGGGTTGTTGGGCGAGGCGACAATCAGCCCGTCCAGCCCGGTGGGCAGATCACCCGGCGCCAGGCGATGGCCAGCCTCGGCCCGGGTCGGCACGCCCACCGCCCGCAGATCCAGCGCCCCCAGGATCTGCCGATAGGACGGATAGCCCGGTTCGGTCAGCCCCACCCGAGCGCCCGTGTCAAACAGCGCGGTAAAGGCCAGCAAAAACGCCCCCGAGGATCCCGGCGTCACGATCACCCGGCGCGGATCCAGATCCACCCCGTACCAACGCCGGTAAAGCGCGGCGATCCCCTCGCGCAGCGCGGGCAGACCAAGCGCCACCGTATACCCCAGCGCATCGGTTTCAAGCGCCGCGGCCAGGGCCTTGCGCGCGGTGGCCGGGGCCGGGGTGCCGGGTTGCCCCACCTCCATATGGATGATGGACCGGCCCGCTGCTTCGGCCGCCGCTGCCGCCTGCATCACGTCCATCACGATGAAGGGATCGACCTGACTGCGCCTTGATGTTTTCATCGAACTCTCCCACACAGGGTGCATGCTGCCTGCCACCGCAAACCCATGAGGTCAATGGCGTCCCGTTTCGCACCCGCCGTCCTGCGGCGGCTTGGTCTGGCCCTTGCCCTGATGCTGGCCGGGACCGTGCCGGCAATGGCACAATCCCTGTTGCGCGATGCGGGGATGGAGCACGGGCTGAACCTGATCGCCCGGCCGATCCTGGTGGCCGCCGGGCTGCCCTCGCGGTCGACCCGGGTGCTGATCGTCAACGATCCGTCGCTGAATGCCTTTGTCGTCGACAGCCGGACGATCTTTATCCATTCCGGGCTGTTCCTGCGCCTGCGCTCGGCGGCGCAGCTTCAGGCGGTCATCGCCCATGAAGTCGCCCATATCGCCAATGGCCATTTCGCCCGCCGGCGGATGAACGCCGCCTCCTCGCGCACGGTGACCGGCCTTGGCGTGCTGATGGGACTGGCAGTGGGCGTGGCAGCGGACAATCCCGGGATCGGGGCGGGGCTGATCGCGGGCACGGCCGGATCCGCGCGCGGGGTCTTCATGGGCCATACCCGCGCCGAAGAGACCGCGGCCGATCGATCCGGCATGCGCTATCTGGCCGCAGCCGGAATCGACCCTGGTGCGATGCGCGGTGTGCTGGACCTGTTTGCCCTCCATGAGGACCTGAACTTTTCCCCCCGTCCCTCTACCGGCCAAAGCCATCCGCTGACCACCGAACGAATCCGCGCCGCCGAGGAATTCCTGTCTCTCCTGTCCGTCAAGCCAACCAACCAGGCCACGGCCGACTACTGGTTCGCCCGGGCCCAGGGCAAGCTGGGCGCCTATCTGCGCCCGCCCCGCGACACGCTGGCCCACGCGCCCCGGACGCGCGACGACGATGCCGCGATCATCAGCCGCGCCATGGCCTATTTCCGCATCCCCGATCTGGCCGCCGCCCGACGTGAAATGGCCATCCTGCTGGATCGCCTGCCCGAGGATGCCTACGTTCAGGAACTGGCCGGCTGGTTCGAGATCGAGAACGGCAATGCCCCGGCCGCCCTGCCCTATCTGGCCCGGGCCAGTGACCTGGCCCCCGACGAGCCGCTGATCCTGGCTGGCTATGGGCGGGCCCTGCTGGCCCTGGACACACCCGAGGGCAACCGCAAGGCGCTGGATACGCTGGAAACCGCCCGCGCGCGCGACCCGGCCGACGGACGGCTGTTGCGCGACCTGTCTGTCGCCTATGCTCGGGCCGGAAATGACGGTATGGCGGCCTTGTCCACCGCCGAACGCTATGCCTTGGCCGGACGCCTGAACGACGCCGGGATCCATGCCGGCCGCGCCTTGGGCCTGCTGCCCGTCGGATCGCCGGGATGGGCCCGCGCCGAAGATATCAAACAGGCGGCCAAGACCGTCGAAAAACGGAGATAACCATGACCCAGACGTTTCGGGGGATCCGCGCCGGGCTGCTATCCGCAGCGCTTTTCGTTGCTGCACCGCTGGCCGCCCTTGATCTGGACAAGCTAAGCGACACCGAAAGACAAGCATTCCGCGATGAAATCCGCAGCTACCTGCTGGACAATCCCGAGGTGCTGATTGAAGCCTTCACCATCCTGGAACAACGCCAGGTCCATGCCCAAGCCCAGGCCGATGGTGAGCTGGTCACCGCCTATGCCGAAGACATCTTTTCCGATGGCCGGTCCTGGGTGGGCGGTAATCCAGAAGGCGATCTGACCTTGGTCGAATTCGTCGATTATCGCTGCACCTATTGCCGACAGGCCTCGGACGAGGTGCACCAGCTGGTCGCCGAGGACGGCAATATCCGCTTTATCGTCAAGGAACTGCCCGTTCTCGGCGAAGACAGCGTTACCGCTGCCCGCTTTGCCATCGCCACCCGCACCGTGCTGGGCGCCGAAGCCTATGAAAAGGTCAACACTCGGCTGATGAAGCTGTCAGGCCAGATCAACGAGGCGTCCCTGCGCCGGCTTAGCAGGGAGGCCGGGCTGGACGTCGATCCGATCCTGACCGCGATGGAGGACCCGGCCATCTCCGAAGAACTGCTGGCCAACCGCACACTTGCCCAAGCCATGGGGATCAGCGGCACACCAACCTTCATCCTGGGACAAGACATGCTGCGCGGTTACCTGCCGCCACCGCAAATGCAGCAAATGGTCGCCGCCGCACGGGCCGCCAACTGAACCGCCCGGCGACCACACAACGCGGCTATTCGGCAGCCCGCTCGGTCGCCGCGGTCTCGGCCTCGATCTCGGCGGCCCGGCGTTCAACCTGTTCCACGATATGGTCGACCATCTCGGCATTGGACATCTTGTGGCTTTGCTTGCCGGCCAGATAGACCATGCCGGATCCAGCCCCCCCGCCAGTATAACCGACATCGGTCATCAGCGCCTCGCCGGGCCCGTTTACCACACAGCCGATGATCGACAGCGACATGGGCGTCTTGATGTGTTCCAGACGCTTTTCCAGGGTCTCAACCGTTGCGATCACATCAAACCCCTGACGGGCGCAGGACGGACAGGAAATGATGTTGACCCCGCGATGGCGCAGACCAAGGGATTTCAGAATCTCGTAACCAACCTTGACCTCTTCGACCGGATCGGCGGACAGGCTGACCCGCAGGGTGTCGCCGATGCCCATCCACAGCAGATTACCCAGCCCGATCGCCGATTTGATCGTGCCCGACATCAACCCACCGGCCTCGGTGATGCCCAGATGAATTGGCGCATCCGTGGCCTCGGCAATGCCCTGATAGGCGGCCGCGGCCATGAACACGTCCGAGGCCTTCACGCTGATCTTGAAATCGTGGAAATCGTGATCCTGCAAGATACGAATGTGATCGAGGCCGGATTCAACCATCGCATCCGGACAGGGTTCGCCATATTTTTCCAGAAGATGCTTTTCCAGGCTGCCGGCATTCACCCCGATACGGATCGAACAGCCATGATCGCGAGCGGCGCGGACCACCTCGGCCACCCGTGTCGCATCACCAATATTGCCCGGGTTGATGCGCAGACAGGCGGCCCCCGCCTCGGCCGCCTCGATCGCGCGCTTGTAGTGGAAATGGATGTCAGCGACGATCGGCACGGTGGTTTCGCGAACAATTTCGCGCAAGGCACGGGTCGCGGCCTCATCCGGGGTGGAAATGCGCACGATATCGGCCCCGGCCTCGGTGCAGCGGTTCACCTGCTCAACCGTTGCCGCCACATCCGAGGTGATCGTGTTGGTCATCGTCTGCACGGAAATCGGCGCATCGCCCCCCACCGGCACCGTCCCGACCATGATCTGGCGCGATGTGCGGCGATAGATATTCCGCCAGGGACGAATATGGTTGAGTGACATGGCCTGCGTCCTCGTGCTGGGGCGTTGGCCCCTGTCTACGCGCGGTGGGGGCCGGCCGCAACGTTGCCGTCGCTCACTCGTGCGGCGCGGGGAATTCCGGTCGCGCCACCAGCGCCGCCAACCGGGCCAGTTCCGGGTCCTGGGCCAGATCGGCAGGCTGATAGGTGTGGCGCAGCGCATCGGCGGTCAACACGACATTCTTGGCCACCGAGGTCCCCTGCCCCGCCGGGCCGACAGCTTCCCCATCGACCGAAAAGAACAGCGATCCGGAATTGCCGGCCCGCAAGGTTGGCGGCTCATCGCTTTCGGGCAGGACATAGCGTTCGCCGGGTTCCAGAATTTTCTCGAACAACACCGTGCCATCGGCAGCACTGACCCTGACCCAGGCCGGATTGCGGGCAAAAATCGCCACATTGGGCGGCGGCAGCACAACCTGCACCTCGGACACCGAGGGCGGGACCGAACCGGTTGGATCGACCGGCAGCGGCGCCAGATCCGCCACACCGGCCAGACGCAACGGCGCCGCACCAAGGGCAATGTCCGGAACCGGCGTATATCCGGCAAAGATCCCCTGATCACGGGGATCCAGGGTTGCAATCGGGGCATCGCGCGGCGTCAGGATCGGCCGATCCAGCACCTGCGGACGGTACAGTCGTTCCAGCGCCTCGGCCGTGGGTGTACCGCCCTGGGCAACCAACGCCTCTTCCATATCGGCTTGGGGTGTCGTGCTCAGTGCGGTTTCGACCGGTGTCATCCGCACCCGCTGGATCTGTTCCAGCAGGGCCCAGCCGCCATAGCCCAGCCCGACCGTCAACATCGCCAGCACCGCCAGTGACCCGATGGCCCCGGCGCTGATCCCGGCAAACCGGTCACGCGCCGCCGCCGTGTAAAGCGGGCTGCGTGCCAGAACCGCATCGCCGACATCGCTGCGCCGCCCAGACGAAACGGGCGTGGCAGCCCCACGGGAGGGTTGGGGCTTTGTCGAATAGACGCGCGCATCCAGGCCAGCGACATGGGAAAATCCGCTTTCCTGGCAAAACCGACGATAAACCCAATCGGCGTTCATCCCCAAATACCGGGCATAGGATTTGACATAACCGCCAATAAACCCGGGCGTTTCAAAGGCCGCAAGATCGGCATCCTCAATCGCGGCCAGGTATTCGGCCTTGATCTTCAGATCCCGCTGAACCTCCAGCAAGGACCGGCCCATGGTGGCCCGTTCCCCACGGATGAGGTCGCCGAGCGTGAGTTCGTAATCATCGAAACTCTTCGGCCTGAATTCACTATTTGGATCAGAAGGCCGCTCTTCGCGCGCATTCATCCGATCGTCCCCATGTAAAACTGCCCGCAGCCTGCGCTTCCCCGTGATTCGTTTTCGGGGTTCAGCCACCAGCAAACTAACACAGTCCTGCCACGATCACAGTAAAAGAACCCTGTCGAAGTAGAATACTGTATAAATTGTTCATATTTTACCGCACGCGGGCCCAGCACACATCAGGCGGATCAAGCGGATTTGGACAACCGGCTCAGGGCACAGCGCGACCACAACTTGTCCAGTGCACCGATCAGGCGGTTCATTTCGCCCGGGCCATGCACCGGCGACGGGGTAAAGCGCAGCCGTTCGGTCCCGCGCGGCACGGTCGGAAAATTGATCGGCTGCACGTAAATCCCATCATCCTGCAACAGACGATCCGAGATCATCTTGCATTTGACCGGATCGCCGACATGGACCGGCACGATGTGGCTGCCATGGTCGATCACCGGCACCCCAAGCCCCTTGAGCCGCGTTTTCAGGATCTTCGCCTGGGTCTGGATCTCGGCGCGCAAACGCCCGTCTTCCTTGAGAAACCGGATCGAGGCCGAGGCCCCGGCCGCGATCGCCGGCGGGATCGAGGTGGTGAAGATGAACCCCGGCGCATAGGAACGGATGGCATCGATGATCTTCTCGGAACCGGCGATATACCCGCCCATCACACCAAAGGCTTTGCCCAGTGTGCCGTTGAAAATGTCGATGCGAGCAGCCAGGCCATCACGCTCGGTCACCCCGCCGCCGCGCGGCCCGTACAGGCCGACGGCATGGACCTCATCAAGATAGGTCAGCGCACCGAATTCGTCGGCCAGATCACAGATTTCACGGATCGGGGCAAAATCGCCATCCATGGAATAGAGCGATTCAAAGGCAATCACCTTGGGGGCCACCGGATCCAGCCCCTCAAGGATCTGACGCAGATGGGCCACGTCATTATGGCGGAAGATGTGCTTTTCACAGTTTCCGTGACGGATCCCCTCGATCATCGAGGCGTGGTTCAACGCATCCGAAAGAATGATCAGGCCCGGAAACAGGCGTGGCAGGGTGGACAATGTCGCGTCATTGGCCGTGTAGGCCGAGGAAAAGACCAGCGCGGCCGCCTTGCCATGCAGATCCGCCAGCTCGGCCTCCAGCTGTTTGTGATAGACGGTCGTGCCGGAAATGTTCCGCGTGCCCCCCGACCCCGCCCCGGTGGCATCCAGCGCCTCGTGCATCGCCGTCAGAACCACCGGGTGCTGGCCCATGCCCAAATAGTCATTGCCACACCACACGGTGATCGGTTGTTCGCCACCATCCGGCTTGCGCCAGGTCGCATGGGGGAACTGGCCATTGCGGCGCTCGATATCAATGAATGTGCGATACCGCCCCTCATCGTGAAGCCGCTGAAGTGCCGTGTCGAGTGCCGCCGAATAATCCACGCCGTCCATTTCCCGTTCGTCGATGGGCGATTGGCGCCGCCCCGATTCCTGTGCCATCCGACCCATTGCTAGCCGATTTCCCCCAGATAGGCCATTTCGCCGGGAAATGCATGGTCCCTTTTGACGCGGCAGGGCCAAAGCCGTGTTTTCCGTGGGACCGGCGTTTCCGATCGGCAACACTGACCGGGGCGACCAGGGCTGGCGTTAACCATAAATCCCATACGGGTCCTTGGGGCACCACACACAGCCCGCACCCCACACAGCAATGTGCCACAGCCTTTGGCCGTGTTCCGCGCGGCAGACAAAGGGACGGAACACCACCGGGGCCGGCAGCGGCTGGACCTTGGCGTTTGGCCTGCTAACCTGCCCATCGCGCAACCATGAGGTCTTTACCATGTCCGCCGATCCCGTTCTCTCCCAGATCGATTCGTCCCTCGATCCCGCACTGCGCCGCCTGTCGGATCTGCTGGCCATTCCCTCGATCTCGACCGATCCGGCCTATGCCCCCGACTGCCAGCGGGCCGCCGACTGGCTGATCGCCGATCTGGCCAGCATCGGGTTTGCCGCCGAAAAGCGCCCCACGGCAGGCCATCCGATGGTCGTTGCCCATGGCGAGGGGCCGGGGCCGCATCTGCTGTTTTACGGCCATTACGATGTGCAACCGGTCGATCCGCTGGACTTGTGGGCAACCGACCCCTTCGACCCACAGATCGAGGATACCCCCACCGGCCGGGTAATCCGGGCCCGCGGCGCATCCGACGACAAGGGCCAGTTGATGACCTTTCTCGAGGCCTGCCGGGCCTGGAAAGCGGTCCACGGCACCCTGCCCTGCAGGATCACGGTGTTTCTGGAGGGCGAGGAAGAAAGCGGCTCACCCTCGCTGGTACCGTTCCTGCGTGAAAATGCCGATGAATTGCGCGCCGATCTGGCCCTGATTTGCGACACCGGACTGTTCGCCGAGGGCACGCCGGGCATCGTCACGCAACTGCGCGGGTTGCTGGGCGAGGAAATCACCGTGACCGGCCCGGACAAGGACCTGCACTCGGGCATGTTCGGCGGGCTGGCAATGAACCCGGCCCGCGTTCTGACACGGATCCTGGCCGGGTTGCATGACGACACGGGCCGGATCACCCTGCCCGGGTTCTACGACGGTGTGCCCGAACTGAGCGATGCCCTGCGCGCACAGTGGCAGGGGTTGGGCTTCGACGCCCGGGCCTTTCTGGGGGATGTCGGCCTGTCGGTTCCCGCAGGTGAGGCAGGCCGCACGGCGCTAGAGATGCTCTGGTCGCAACCGACATGTGAAATCAATGGCTTGTGGTCGGGCTATACCGGCGCGGGTTTCAAGACGGTGCTGCCGTCAAAGGCCCATGCCAAGGTCAGTTTCCGGCTGGTCGGCCAGCAGGATCCGGCCACCATCCGCGAGGCCTTTCGCGCCTATGTTCAGGACAGCCTGCCCGACGACTGTCAGGTCGAGTTCAGCGATCACGGCGCCTCGCCCGCCAGCCAGATGGCCACCGACACCCCCGCGTTTGAGGCCGCGCGCCGGGCGCTCAGCGCGGAATGGCCCCATGAGGCGGCGTTCATCGGAGCGGGCGGATCCATCCCCGTGGCGGGCTATTTCAAGACACTTCTGGACATGGATTCGATGCTGATCGGATTCGCCAAGGATGACGACCAGATCCATAGCCCGAATGAGAAATACGACGTCGAATCCTTCCACAAGGGGATCCGCAGCTGGGTCCGCATTCTGGAGGCGATTGCCGCACAGGGGTAAACGCCTGAATCAAGGTCGGGCGCGTCTTGTGGTGGCCCGGCCTCTCCCTGCCCGAGCGACGGCTTGAGGACCATATTGACGCTGATACAGCAGATCCAGCCGCGCATCGACGGGCCGCGGTGCGGCGATCCAAGGCTCGGGACGGGTGCGCTTTATGCGGGCCGTGATAGCGCGGCCTCAGTGGTTCGCGGCTGTGGCAGCCATCGCCGTGCCGGGGGGCGGCCCGTCGATGCGCGGCGCCCTACGGGCTTGATTCCGCGCCGCAACGGGTTGGCGACAATCCCTCCAACGACTGCTTCGTCCCGCAAAGCCGACCTTCCGAAACGACCTTCCCTTGGCACCACAGCCAAGGCATCACATCATTCAGACAGAGAAACATAAAAGTGCGATGGCGCGAGTGACGTGCCACAAGCCATATTTATTATCGAACAAATTCAAACACTTATGCGCCTGAAAATCGATTCTTGGTCCTCAGTTCGGTCTGGCTTTGGTCCACAATTTCGTGGACCGCTCGAGCTCGACGCCGATTTAGCGCCATTGGGATTCTAACATGATCCAGTGCAGGTACGACAAGAATGTTTTTCTGCTATGAATACTGTGTATGGCAAAAACAACAAAGCACGAACCGCCATGCGTTACGACTGGTCCGTCTGACCCGAGAGAGCCCGGCCCGCTTCGCCTGAGCTACGCAAAAGCTCCGCTCAGCGGGCCTTGACCACCCACCCCCAACCAGAAAAGAACGGAGTCTCCAAATAGACGGCCCGGATCAGGGGGCTGGGTCAGTCACGGCATTGGACGTATGCTTGGTAAATGACCCACCATGACTTCGGATCGTTTCGTTTATCGTCGGCGCCGCTTAAACTGCGGTTGCGCGGCAAGCCGGTCGAGCTTCGTTCGCAGGCACTCCGCCTGCTGCTTCTGCTAGTCGAGAATCGGGGGCGCGTCGTGAGCCACGAGGAGATTCGCCAATGGATCTGGGGAAACCGCGCAGTTGACCACGTCAAGGCGATTCCGCTGCTCGTGAGAGACGTTCGCGACGCCCTCATGGAAACGGCGACTGATCCCGTCTTTCTTGAAACTGTACCTCGTGAAGGTTACAAATTTGCAGAAGCAGTCGAGCAACCACGCTAGGTACATGTTCAACGTCGGGTAGTTGCGGCATTTGCAACAGCCATGGTCGTGCTTGTGATTGCCGTCGTGTCGCTCAGACTTGACCGCTCCGATCCCGTCGACGCGAATTTTTTGAAGGGAGCGCACGCCTGGCAATCTGGCGAACCAGGCGCGACTGAACTTTCAATGAAGTACTTTCAGGCCGTCCTCGATACGCAACCCCAACATGCCGAGTCCCTCGCCTATCTGGCAGAGATTTCCTCAATGCAAGGAGCATATGACGACGCCGAGTCCTATGCGGTTGCGGCCCTGAATGCAGGGCCATCTGCCCGCGCATACCCCGCCCTGGCCAGCATCGCCGCCAAACGCGACTGGGATTGGCCGTCAGCTGCCGCATGGACAGACAGGGCAATAGAACACGATGAGAGCTTTGCCGATGCCTGGTCCATGAAGGCCATGCTGGCGACCATCAGGGGCGACAAGGCTGCGGCGATTGCGGCCACAGATCGCGCCTATAAACTGGCGCCGGTCTCGGCACTGATCAGGACCGATCATGGCTGGTTTCACTACTATGCCGGTGAATATGAGACGGCGATGGGTATTTGCCGCGAAGCCTTTGAGTTGCGGCGAGTCTCTTGGGCCTCCGCCTATTGCCGGCTGAAATCGGCCCGGGCCGCAAATCGCCCTGCTGAAGCCCTTGATGCAGGACGCGACATTTACGGTCTGTGGACCGGCGCTTCACGCGAGAACGCCGTTGCTCGGATAACGACGCTAAGTGAGTTCGATGACTGGCACATGATTTCGCTCCGAACGTCATTCGCCAAAGGTGCGCCGCTCTGGGAAGCAATGGCCAAAGCGGAAATGACCGCCGGACGGACGAAGACCGCACTTACCTTGTTAGAGGAAGCGCATGAGCAGCACTCGTCCGAGCTGCCCCTGGCGCTTCGCAATCCCGCGTTTCAGCCACTGTACAGCGACCAGAGGTACGCTGAACTCATCAACAAAACACGGATTGCATTGAAGTAACCGCGCGCCAAAGTATCCTGACCTGAGACTGTTGATTGCCGTTGAGTGTAGATACGTACAATTGAGTAAGACACCTTGTTTCTTGGCGAAGCTTGTTTCTTGGCGAAGGAAGGATCGCAGCCCTGGCCGCTATGGCGGACGCAGCCCCTAGGGGTCTTCCTCACGAGGGCGAGAACACCGACACGCTCCGCATTGCCTTCGAAGCCGTCCTCGCAAATTAGTCTGGTTGCAATTTCTTGAGAAGGACCAGCAGGGCGACGGGGTCGCTGTCAGGCACCCCCTGCTTTGAGAATACCGGTTCCCATATCTGAAGTCTTGTCTAAATCAGGAGCGCGGAAGGTTGCGGACGAGATCATGAAGACGACACCCACTCGAGAGACCTATGTTCACCACGAGAGCAATGTGCTGGTGCTAACACTCGCCCGTTTTGTCTGGCAGATGCACATCCTTTCCGCATGGCTCTTGGCCTTTGTGCTGAAGGATGTCGTCGTCTCTCAACTGCTCTGGCCCTGGGTCGCGTGGATGTCAGCATTCGGACTGGCACAGGCCTACATCTGTTTCCGGGGCACTGCCCAGGCCGATGCGGGCGGAGACGCAGTGGACCGCTATGCCACCGCCTTCGATGTGACCGCCATATTGCTGGCGCTCGGCTGGGGCTGGCTGGCCTTCATGCTGTTGCCAGCCGAGGATACAGAACTGCGCACTTTCGTTGGCTTCGTGATTAGCGGTGGTGTGCTGACGGGAACGGGAACCCATAATTTGCGCTATCCCATGCTTGTCATAACCCTGAGCATTATCATGCTGACGCAGGCAGCTCGTGCCTTTCTCGACAATCCCGAAGAGCAGAGGATTGTCGCAGCGGGTATGCTGTTAGTGTTTCTGTTCCTCATGCTTGGCCTTGGCTGGGTCCTGCGCGGATTCACACGGCGCGGCTTTGTCCTGCAGTGGGAAAAAATGCAGATGGCGGAAGAACTCGCCGCCGCCAAGGCCGAGGCCGAGGCCGAGGCCGAAGAGACTGTCCGGAATTCTGTGCCCCGGCGTGTTGATTACGCCATTGGGAAGCGATCCTCGAACATGATGGCGAGCTGGCTTTTCACTGCGTGCCACTCGCGCACTGAGCGCTTCCACTCC
>JBKDZR010000052.1:0-34572 GCA_047971485.1 Qingshengfaniella sp.
GCCGGAGCGGGGGCTGGCGTTCGCAACATTCGTGCGGCGCGGTTTATGGTGGCCGTGGTAGCGCGACCTCAGAGGTTTGCGCAAACGTCAGCCGAGCGCCAGACCGCGGGCCGGTCCGGCGCTGGCGCGGCGCCCTTCGGGCTTGATTCCGCGCCGGGAAAGAGCAACTACCCCGCCCACAAACCTGCCTTTGCAAGCCGTCAAGCGGTGGTCCCGATCACCCCCCGCTACGTGCCTCCAGCGCATCCTCGAAGGTGCGCAGACCCGTCGTTGGCGCCTGAACCAGCACCGCCATGTTGCCCGGCTTGTGCTGATTGCGCCGCATCTTCACATGGGCGGCCGGGATCTCATCCCAGGGAAACACCTCGGACATGCAGGGATCCAGCCGGCGTTCCACCATCAGGCGGTTGGCGGCCGAGGCCTGTTTCAGATGGGCGAAATGGCTGCCCTGAATGCGCTTCTGGTGCATCCAGACATAGCGCGCATCCATGGTCAGGTTATAGCCCGTGGTGCCGGCGCAGATCACCACCATGCCCCCCTTCTTGCACACGAAGGTGGACACCGGGAAGGTCGCCTCGCCCGGGTGTTCAAAGACGATATCCACGTTCTCGCCCTTGCCGGTGATGTCCCAGATCGCCTTGCCGAACTTGCGCACCTCGCCGAACCAATCCTTGTATTCGGGTGTGTTGACCTTGGGCAATTGCCCCCAACAGTTGAAATCGTTGCGGTTGATCACGCCCTTGGCGCCCAGACCCAGCACGAAATCGCGCTTGTCCTCATCCGAGATGATGCCGATCGCATTCGCCCCGGCGGTATTGACCAGCTGGATGGCAAAGGACCCCAGCCCGCCCGAGGCCCCCCAGACCAACACATTCTGCCCCGGTTTCAGCGTATGGGGCCGGTGGCCGAACAGCATCCGGTAAGCGGTGGCCAGCGTCAGGGTGTAGCAGGCCGATTCCTCCCAGGTCAGGTGCTTGGGACGCGGCATCAGCTGCTGGGCCTGCACCCGGGTGAACTGGGCAAAGGATCCATCGGGCGTCTCATAGCCCCAGATGCGCTGGCTGTCAGAAAACATCGGATCACCGCCGTTGCATTCCTCATCGTCGCCATCGTCCTGGTTGCAATGGATGACAACCTCATCGCCAACCTTCCAGCGCTTGACCTTGTCACCCACGGCCCAGACGATCCCCGAGGCATCGGAACCGGCGATATGATACTCGGCCTTGTGCACATCGAAGGGCGAGATCGGCACACCCAGCCCGGCCCAGACACCGTTGTAGTTGACCCCCGCAGCCATCACCAGAACCAGAACCTCCTGGCTGTCCAGCTTGGGCGTATCGACCACTTCGACCTGAAAGGACTTGTCCGGTTCGCCATGGCGTTCACGCCGGATCGCCCAAGCGTACATGGATTTCGGGACATAGCCCAAGGGCGGCATTTCGCCGATCTCGTACAAGTCCTTTTCGGGCGCCTTGTAATCGGCGATCGCCAGATTGGTATCCAAAGCCATGATGCCTCCTGTTTCACTGGTATGCCGCGACGCAGAATCGGCCAGCGTTTTTCCGAACTAGATAAGGTTGCGCAATATTTCAACCAAAAAGACATAAGGATTGAAATTTTGTGTCTCACTTTTGGAAAAACCAGTCTGATTTGATCTGAGAAAGAGACAACCCGGGCAGGACAGACTACAGTTCCCCATCCCCCGTGCCGCATCGCGGCAGATGGACTGGACACAAAATTAGTTTCTGTGCTTGATGTGCGGAATATTATTTCAGCAAAGGTGGAAACAGGTCCGACATGTCCGCTCTTGAGAAAGATAAGCCCTGGCTGTTCCGCACCTATGCGGGGCATTCGACAGCCAAGGCCTCGAACGCGCTGTACCGCATGAACCTGTCCAAGGGGCAGACCGGGCTGTCTGTGGCCTTCGACCTGCCAACCCAGACCGGCTATGACAGCGATCATGATCTGGCCCGTGGCGAGGTCGGCAAGGTCGGTGTGCCGGTGGCCCATCTGGGGGACATGCGCGCGCTGTTCGATCAGATCCCGCTGGATCAGATGAACACCTCGATGACAATCAACGCCACGGCCCCATGGCTGCTGGCCCTCTATGTCACCGTGGCCGAGGAACAGGGCGCCGATACCCGCACGCTTCAGGGCACGGTTCAGAACGATATCATCAAGGAATATCTCAGCCGGGGCACCTATATCTTCCCGCCCGAGCCTTCGCTGCGGATGATCACCGATGTGGCTGCCTTCTGCTATCGCGAGGTGCCGAAGTGGAACCCGATGAATGTCTGCTCCTATCACTTGCAAGAGGCCGGCGCGACGCCGGAACAGGAACTGGCCTTTGCCCTGGCTACGGCAACGGCCGTGCTGGACGGGCTGAAAGGCAAGGTCCCGGAGGCCGAGTTCCCGGTCCTCTGCGGGCGGATCAGCTTTTTCGTCAATGCCGGCATCCGCTTTGTCACCGAGATGTGCAAGATGCGCACCTTCGTGGAACTGTGGGATGAAATCTGCCGCGATCGCTATGGGGTTGAGGACCCGAAATACCGCCGATTCCGCTATGGGGTTCAGGTCAACTCGCTCGGGCTGACGGAACAGCAGCCGGAAAACAACGTCTATCGCATCCTGATCGAGATGCTGGCCGTGACCCTGTCGAAAAACGCCCGCGCCCGCGCCGTGCAACTGCCCGCCTGGAACGAGGCCCTGGGCCTGCCGCGCCCCTGGGATCAGCAATGGTCCCTGCGCATGCAGCAGATCATGGCCTATGAAACCGACCTGCTGGAATACGGCGATCTGTTCGACGGCAACCCGGCCGTGGCCGCCAAGGTCGAAGAACTGAAACAGGGCGCGCGGGCCGAACTGGCCAATCTGGACAGCATGGGCGGAGCGATCCGGGCGATCGACTATATGAAGGGCCGGCTGGTGGACAGCAACGCCGCGCGGATCGCCGCCATCGAGGCCCGTGAAACCGTGGTCGTCGGCGTGAACCGCTGGACCGAGGCCGCACCCTCGCCCCTGCTGGGATCCGATGGCGGGATCATGACGGCGGATGCCGAGGCCGAGGCCGAACAGATCGCCCGCCTTCAGGACTGGCGCGCCGCCCGTGACGATGCCGCAGTGACGCGCGCCCTGGCCGGTCTGCGATCTGCCGCCGAAAGCGGGACCAACATCATGCCGGCCTCGATCGCGGCAGCCAAGGCCGGCGTCACCACCGGTGAATGGGCCGATGCGATGCGCGGCGTCTTTGGCCAGTATCGCGGCCCCACCGGGGTGTCCCAGGCGATCAGCAACCACACCGAGGGGCTGGAAGAGATCCGCGCCGCGGTGGATGCGGTTTCGGCCCGGTTGGGGCGGCGGCTGTCCTTTCTGATGGCCAAACCGGGGCTGGATGGCCATTCCAACGGCGCCGAGCAGATCGCCTGCCGTGCCCGGGATTGCGGCATGGAGATCCGCTATGACGGCATCCGCATGACCCCGGCTGAAATCGTCGAAACCGCCCAGGAAACCCGGCCCCATGTCATCGGCCTGTCAGTACTGACCGGCAGCCACATGGTACTGGCCGAGGATGTGATGGCGCGCCTCAAGGCCGCCGGGCTGGACGATATCCCCGTGCTGGTTGGCGGCATCATCCCCGAGGAAGACGCCGCCCGCCTGCGCAACATGGGCATCGCCCGGGTTTATACGCCCAAGGATTTCGAGCTGAGCCGGATCATGGAGAACATCGTGGCCTTGGCCGAACCGGGATCGTGAAGGGGGGGCACACAGGGTTCCCCCTGCCCCCGCCAGAGATCCCGCAGCCGCCCCTTCGGCGCACAATCTGGGAAAGGCCGCTATGCGGGACAAAGCGGCCGTTACCACCAGCAGACCAAGCCGCGCCAGCGCCGGACCGGGGGCTGGCGCACCCAACCCGCCCGCTACGCGATTTATGGCAGCCGTGGTAGCGAGATATTCCAGCTTCGCGCTTACATCAGCCATAGCGCCAGCCCGGTGGGCCGGTCCGGCGCTGGCGCGGTGCCCGTTCCGGGCTTGTTCCGCGCCGTGAAGGGTCAGGGACAGAATGGCCTCAAAGCGGTCATTTCCCAAGGCCATTGATATGAGGATCGCGCTGACCGGGATCAGCCGTTCCCTCGGAGGCCGCGCCCGGAACAAGAGTGCCGCAGGCGCGCCCAAGGGTGTACCCGGAGATTCGTGGAGGAAAGACGTATTCCCGGAGGGGTCAACCTCAGGTGCTGTGGGTCTGCCACGTGCCACAGGACCCAGAGGATACCCACAGGCGCCGCCGGAAGAAGCTTTAAGATCTTCCGATTTGGCATTGATATATATAGAACTTTATGGTCATTTCGACCAGATCAGGCGACCAGTTGTTCTGCCTTGCGCAGATCGACCGAGACCAGCTGACTGACCCCCTGTTCCTGCATGGTTACGCCGAACAGACGGTCCATCCGTGCCATGGTCACCGCATGGTGGGTGATGATCAGGAACCGCGTCTGGGTGCGCCGGGTCATTTCGTCCAGCATGTCGCAGAACCGGGTGACGTTGGCATCGTCCAGCGGGGCGTCCACCTCATCCAGAACACAGATCGGGGCCGGATTGGCCAGGAAGACGGCAAATATCAGCGCCATGGCGGTCAGCGTCTGTTCCCCCCCGGACAACAGCGACAGGGTGGACAGCTTCTTGCCCGGCGGCTGACACATGATTTCCAGCCCGGCATCCAGCGGATCATCGCTTTCGACCAGAACCAGCTTGGCCTCACCGCCGCCAAAAAGATGGGTGAAAAGCGCGCCGAAATTGCTGTTCACCTGCTCAAAGGCGGTCAGCAGCCGTTCGCGCCCCTCACGATTCAGCCCGGCGATCCCGGCGCGCAGCTTGGCCACGGCGTTTTCCAGATCGGCCTTTTCGGCAACCAGCGTGTCATGTTCGGCTTCCACCTCGCGCGCATCTTCCTCGGCGCGCAGGTTGACGGCGCCCAGGGCGTCGCGCTGACGGCGCAGGCGGGCGACGGTGGCCTCCAGTGCCTCGGCGGTGGGGATGGTGGCCGGGTCGATCTCATCGGCATCAAGCAGGGTTTCCGGCGTCTTGCCGGTTTCCTCGTCGATGCGGTGGCGGGTCTGGGTTTCGGCCTCGGCAGCGGCATCGCGATGAGCCTCGGCGCGGGCCCGGGCCTCGCGGGCCTCGCCGGCACGGCGTTCGGCTTCACGTTCGGTTTCGGCAGCACGCCGGGCCAAGGTTTCCGCTGATGACAGCGCATCCGAAGCCTCGGCCTTGCGGCGCTCGGCATCGCCGATGGCCTCGGCCAGTTTCTCCTGATCAGCAGCCAGCGCGGCGGGCTGATCTTCGGCAACGGCCAGATCGGCGGCGGCCTCGGCGCGGCGCGCTTCCAGTTCTGCCAGACGCTGATCGGCGGTGGCGCGACGGTTCGACCAACCCGCCAGTTCCTTGGCCACGGCCTGGGCACGGGCCAGGCGGGCCTCGCCGGCGCGGCGGATTTCATCATGGGCCGAGCGGCGCGACATCATGGTGATCCGCGCGGCTTCCACCGTCATGCGCACATCATCGACCCGGGCGCGCAGATCGTCCAGATCGTCCAGATCGGCGGCCTGGTGTTCCGCCTCGGATAGCTGAAGGCGGGCGGCACCGGCCTCGTCCTCATGGCGGGTGACGGCCAGGGCCAGGGTTTCCAGGCGGCCCTCGGCCAGGCTGCGATCCGCCTCGGCGCGGGTCAGGGCACGGTTGGCATCACCCAGGGCGGCGTCGGCCGTACGACGGGCAGCGCGGGCGTCTTTCTCGGCGGCACTGGCGGCGGCATGGGCCATGGCCGCGGCCTCTTGCGCAGCGCGCGCCGCATCAGCCCCGGCCACGGCTTCATGCAGGCGATCCCGCAACATGGCCAGCCGGTTGCGCTGTTTCAACTGCTGTGCAGCCGCCGAGGGCGCATCGGCGGCCAGCGCATGCAACCCGTCCCAGCGCCACAGATCCCCCTCAACCGAGACCAGCCGCTGACCGGGGCGCAGATCCCCCTGCAGCGCGGCGCCGCGATCCGCCGCCACGATGCCGATCTGGGCCAGACGCCGGGCCAGCACGGGCGGTGCGGTGACATGGGCGGCCAGCGAATCCGCCCCCTCGGGCAGGGGCGCGGCGGCGTCATAATCGGCCAGCCCGCGCCAGCCGGATCCACCATCGGCGGCCAACGGGGCGCGCAAATCATCGCCCAAAGCCGCGCCAAGGGCGTTCTCGAACCCGGCCGCCACGGTGATGTCATCGAGCAGAGGCTGGCTGCCATCCTCATCGCGGTCCACCAGCCGGGTCAAGGCGGCAACCTCGGCGGCCAGGGCCTTGGCCTCGCCCTCGGCCTCGCTGAGGGCGCCTCGGGTTTCGGCCTCGGCCCCTTGTGCATCGGCGCGGGCAGCCTCGGCGGCGAGCAGACGGTCCTCGGCCATGTCCAGCGCCTCTTGCGCGGCATCGCGAGCTTCGGTGGCCTGGGCTTCGGCCCCGGCCCCCTGCACAGCGGCCGTGCGGGCAGCAGCGACGGCCTGGCGGGCCTCTTCGGTGGCGGCTTCGCTGCGGTCGCGGGTCTTGCGGCTGTCGGCCAGCAGGCGTTCGACCGACTGGTGGCGGGCGGCAAGGCGGGCGACATCCTCGGTCAGATCGCCAAGATCGGCCTCACGCGCTTGCAGGACCTGGGCGGCCTCGCGCGCGGCATCCTGGGCCTCTTCCAGGGCCGCATCATGGCCATCGCCTGCCTCGGCCAGATCCGT
The DNA here is from genome assembly GCA_047971485.1 of Qingshengfaniella sp. Lineage (GTDB taxonomy): Bacteria > Pseudomonadota > Alphaproteobacteria > Rhodobacterales > Rhodobacteraceae > JBKDZR01. The sequence continues at coordinate 6,759 of JBKDZR010000052.1, forward strand.
CTGCTCCAAGGCCAGCCGGTCCATGGTTTCGCCGGCATCATGGGTCAGGGCAACCTCGCGGTCCCTGTCGCGATCCAGCTGGGTCAGGCGGTTGCCCAGGGACTGGATCTTCTGATCGGCCTGACGCGCCTGATCGGCCAGGGTGTCACGCTGAACCAGCAGCCGTTGCAGGACGGCGGCGGCGATAGCCTCTTCCTCGCGGATGGCGGGCAAGCCGTCCTCGGCCTCTTCGCGGGCCGTACCGGCGGCGCGGGCAGCGGCCTCGGCCCCGGCGGCTTCGCGGATCGCATCGGTGAGGCGCTGTCGGGCACCGGCCAGGCTGAGATCGGCCTCGCGCCAGCGCAGATAGAGCAGCAGATCCTCGGAGCTGCGCAATTCCTCGCCGATCGCGCGATAGCGCGCCGCCTGTTTCGCCTGCCGGGCCAGCTGCGCAAGTTGCCCGGCCAGTTGGGTGATCACATCCTCGACCCGCTCAAGGTTTTGTTCGGTGGCGCGCAGCTTCAGCTCGGCCTCGTGGCGGCGCTGATAAAGACCGGAAATCCCTGCTGCTTCTTCCAGCACCCGGCGGCGGGACTTGGGCTTGGCGTTGATCAACTCGCTGATCTGCCCCTGACGCACCAGCGCCGGCGAATGCGCCCCGGTCGAGGCATCGGCGAACAGCATCTGCACATCGCGGGCGCGGACCTCGCGGCCGCCGGCGCGATAGGCGGATCCTGCGTCGCGGGTGATCCGGCGCACGATGTCGATCATGTCGCTGTCGTTGAATCCTGCCGGGGCCAGACGTTCGCCATTGTCGATGGACAGGCTGACCTCGGCGAAGTTGCGGGCCGGGCGGGTGGCGGCGCCGGCAAAGATCACGTCCTCCATGCCACCGCCGCGCATGGCCGAGGGGCGGGTTTCGCCCATCACCCAACGCAGCGCTTCGAGCAGGTTGGACTTGCCGCAGCCATTGGGCCCGACAACGCCCGTCAGCCCCGAGGCGATCACCAGATCTGTCGGATCCACGAAGCTTTTGAAACCGTTGAGCCGAAGACGGGTGAACTGCACGCTGAAAGGGCCTCGATTCTTGAATTGGGGCATGATTGGCCGAACCCCCCTTGATGTCAATATGTGCGCGAAATACCGGGATTTCCGGCAGCATGACAACAAGATATGGGGGTGTTGTGTGGGGTGCCCCGGGCGTGTTTCCGGTCCGTGAAGAGGGCGCTTGCCCGGGGAAACCGGCTTGCCCCCCCGCGTCCTATCCGGCAAGACAGCGCGACAGACAAGCGGCAAAAGGGGCCCCTCATGGCAGGCAAGATACCGGCAACGGTGGTGACGGGTTTCCTTGGATCTGGCAAAACCACCTTGATCCGCCACCTTCTGAACACGTCCCAGGGCAAGCGTATCGCCCTTGTCATCAATGAGTTCGGCGATCTTGGTGTCGATGGCGATATCCTGCGCAGCTGCGGTGTCACCAGGTGCCGGGACGAAGACATCTTTGAGCTGTCCAACGGCTGCATCTGTTGCACCGTGGCCGAGGATTTCGTGCCGACGCTGGAAAAGCTGCTCGACCGGGCCGATCCCCCCGATCACATCATCATCGAAACCTCGGGGCTTGCCCTGCCGCAACCCTTGGTCCGGGCGTTCAACTGGCCGGCGATCCGCACCCGGGTGACGGTGGACGGCGTGGTGACGGTGGTTGACGGCAAGGCCTTGGCCGAGGGCCGCTTTGCCCATGACGAGACAGCGGTGGATGCCCAACGGAAGGCCGATAACGGGCTGGATCACGAAACCCCGTTGTCGGAACTGTTCGAGGATCAGATGGCCTGCGCCGATCTGGTCATTGTCAACAAGACCGATTTGTTGACCGAAACCGAGGCCGAGGCCCTGGCCCGCCGCCTGCGCCAGGAAACGCGCGAGGGCGTGCAGGTGGTCCGCGCCACCATGGGGGCGCTGCCGGCACAGATCGTGCTGGGCCAGGGGATTGGCGCCGAGGATGATCTGGCCGCCCGCCATGAACGCCATCACCACCATGACCATGACCACGAAGAGGGGGCCGATTATTCCCACGGCCACCACCATCACCACGATCATGGCCATGACGATTTCGAAAGCTTTGTCTTCGAGACCGGAGAAATCGCCGACCCCGCCGGCTTCACGGCTCGGATCGGGGAAACCATCGGGACCCATGATATCCTGCGGCTCAAGGGCTTTGTCGCGGTGAAGGGCAAGCCGATGCGCCTGACGGTGCAGGCGGTCGGCCCACGTATCGACAGCTATTTCGACCGCCCCTTCACTGCGGATGAACCCCGCGCCACGCGGTTGGTGGTGATCGGCCAGGCCGGGATGGACCGTGCCGCGATCCTGCGGGATCTGTCGGCGTGATCCGGCAGGGCGTCTGATCGGATGCATTTGCTTGCCGCCACTCCGGGCCGGCTGGACGACACGGAAGAACCGGTCGATCTGGGCCAGACACCGGGCGATATCGTTTTTCTGTCCGCTGCCGATACGGAACTGGCCGCGCTCAGTGCCGCGCGGACCGATTGGGCCGAGACCCCGGCCAATGGCCCGCCCCCCGTGCTGCGTCTGGCCAACCTGACCCATCTGCGCCATCCGATGTCGGTGGATCTGCATCTGGATGGGTGTGCCACACAGTCGAAACTGGTGATCGTGCGGGTGCTGGGGGGACTGGGATACTGGCGCTATGGGCTGGAACAATATGCCGCTCGGCTGGCTGAGGCGGGCATCCCCTTTGTCGTCCTGCCCGGCGATGATCGCCCCGATGATGAATTGCGCGGCTTGTCGACCGTGGCAGAGGCAGACTGGCTGGCGCTCTGGTCCTATCTGGTCGAGGGCGGCCCGGAAAACGCGGGCCATTTCCTGCGCTATGGCGCGGCGATGCTGGATGGCGGCGACAAGCCCCCCGCCGCCCGACCCTTATTGCGCGCAGGTCTTTACTGGCCAGGGGAGACGGCGGTGGATCTGGCGATGTTGCGCCGTCACTGGCAGCCGGATGCGCCAGTGGTGCCGATCGTCTTTTACCGGGCCTTGGTGCAGGGCGCGGGTCTGCATCCGCTGAACCGGTTGGTGCGGGAACTGCTGCGGCGCGGGTTGAACCCGATGCCGGTTTTCGTGGCCTCGCTGAAGGATCCGGTGGCGGTGGCAACGCTGGAAACCTTGTTCACCGAGGCCCCCCCCGATGTCATCCTGAACTGCACGGCCTTTGCCGTGGGCACGCCCGAGGGCGATGGGGGGACCAATCCGCTGGCGGGCGCGGTGGCCAATTGCGCGACGGTTTTTCAGGTGGTGTTGTCCGGTGCCAGCGAGGAAAGCTGGGAAACCAGCCTGTCAGGCCTTGGCGCGCGCGACATCGCCATGAACGTGGCCTTGCCCGAGGTCGATGGCCGGATCCTGTCACGGGCCATCAGCTTCAAGGATGAAGCGTTTTTCGATGACGCCACCGAATGCGCCATTGCCACCTATCGGGCCCGCGGCGACCGGGTGGGCTTTGTTGCCGATCTGGCTGCGAACTGGGCCGGACTGCGGCGCACGGCTTCGGGGGTGCGCAAGGTGGCCTTGGTGCTGGCCAACTATCCCAATCGCGACGGACGGCTGGCCAATGGTGTCGGGTTGGATACCCCGGCGGCCACGATGCATGTGCTGGGGCTGCTGGCCGGCGCGGGCTATGGGGTGGTGGATGCGCCGGTTGATAGTGCCGCGCTGATGGCCGCGCTTCAGGCCGGGCCGACCAACTGGTTGCCGGACCGGGCCAGCCGGCAAGGGGGGGTGCGCCTGTCCATGGCGGATTACCGTGACGCCTATGGTGTGCTGCCCTACGAGATGCGCCAGGCGCTGGAAGACCGCTGGGGCCAGCCCGAGGAGGATCCTTTCGCCGGGCCGGACGGATTTGCCCTGTCGGTTCTGGAATTCGGGAATGTCGTGGTCGGGTTGCAGCCGGCCCGGGGGTATAACATCGACCCCGAGGAGACCTATCACAGCCCCGATCTGATCCCGCCGCACAACTATCTGGCCTTCTATTTCTGGCTGCGGCAGGCCTTTGGCGCCCAGGCGATCGTTCATATGGGCAAGCATGGCAATCTGGAATGGTTGCCGGGCAAGGCCTTGGCCTTGTCCAACGACTGCTGGCCCGAGATTGCGCTGGGGCCGATGCCCCATGTCTATCCGTTCATCATCAACGATCCCGGTGAGGGCAGTCAGGCCAAACGCCGTGCCCAGGCGGTGATCGTGGATCATCTGACCCCGCCGCTGACGCGGGCAGAAACCTATGGTCCGCTGCGCGATCTGGAGGCGCTGGTCGATGAATATTACGAGGCGGCGGGTGTAGACCCCCGCCGGATCGCCCATCTGCGCAAGGAAATCCTGGCCCTGACCGAGGCCACTGGTCTGGGGGTGGATGCGGGGATGACCGGGCAGGATGAGGTGCGCGATCTGGCCCGTCTGGATGCCTGGCTGTGCGAGTTGAAGGAGGCACAGATCCGCGACGGGCTGCATGTGTTCGGGCAGGCGCCCGAGGGGCGGTTGGCGCGGGATCTGGTAATTGCGCTGTTACGGTTGCCACGGGCCAAGGGGGAAGGGGCCGATGCCAGCCTGATCCGGGCGCTGGCTGAGGATCTGGGGTTGGGGTTCGATCCCCTGGATTGCGGGATGTCCGATCCCTGGGCGGGACCGCGGCCGGAGGTGTTGGCCGGGTTTGAGGGGCGTTGGCGGAGTGTGGGGGACACGGTGGAGCGACTGGAAGCTTTGGCCGTGGCATGCCTTGAGGGGCAGGCTGCACCCGGGCCGGCCAGTGCGGCGGTTCTGCGCCATGCCGCTGAGGTGGTGGCCCCTATGGTGGCGGGCTGTGGGGTGGCGGAGGGGGCGGGGCTCCTCACCGCCCTTGCAGGGCAATTCGTCGCCCCGGGCGCGTCGGGTGCCCCGACCCGCGGGCGCCTGGATGTGTTGCCCACTGGCCGGAACTTTTTCTCCGTGGATAGCCGGGCGATCCCGACCCCCTCGGCTTGGGCGTTGGGGTGGAAATCGGCCAATCTGCTGATTGAGCGGCATTTGCAGGATCATGGCGACTGGCCCCGCAGCCTGTTGCTGACCGCCTGGGGCACGGCCAACATGCGCACCGGGGGCGATGACATCGCCCAATGTCTTGCCCTGATGGGGGTGCGGCCGGTTTGGGACAGTGCCAATCGCCGCGTGACCGGCTGGGAGATCATCCCGGCCACTGCCTTGGGTCGGCCACGGGTGGATGTGACCTTGCGCGTTTCCGGCTTTTTCCGCGACGCCTTTCCCCAGCAGATCGAGTTGGTTGATGCTGCTGCCCGGGCCGTGATGGCGCTGGATGAGCCTGAGGATGTCAACCCCGCCGCCGCGCGGGCGCGGGCAGAGGGTGCCGAGGGGCGCCACCGGGTCTTTGGTTCCAAGCCGGGGTCCTATGGGGCCGGCCTGCAGGCGATGATTGATGAACGTCTGTGGCAGGACCGGGCCGATCTGGGGGCAGCCTGGCTGGAATGGGGGGGCTATGCCTATGGCAAGGGCGCCGAGGGTCGGCCGGCGCGGGCCGCACTGGAGACCCGGTTGGGGCAGGTTGAGGCTGTCGTTCAGAACCAGGACAACCGCGAGCACGATCTTCTGGACAGCGATGATTACTATCAGTTCGAGGGTGGCGCGGCGGCGGCAATCGAGGCCCTGCGCGGTCAGGCCCCAGTGCTTTATCACAACGATCATTCCCGCCCCGAGCGCCCGGTGATCCGGGCCCTGGACGAGGAAATCGCCCGGGTTGTGCGGTCGCGTGTGGTCAATCCAAAGTGGATCGCCGGGGTCAAACGCCATGGTTACAAGGGCGCCTTTGAGATCGCCGCGACGCTGGATTATCTGTTTGCCTTTGCGGCCACCACCGGCGCGGTACGGGCCCATCATTTCGATGCGGTTTATGAGGCGTATCTGGAGGATGAGGACACCCGCACCTTCATTGCCGAGGCCAACCCTGCCGCCCTGCGCGAGATGGCCCAGCGGTTCCAGGAGGCGGTGGACCGGGGGCTTTGGCAGCCCCGCTCGAACAGGGCCCGGGCGCGGCTGGCGGGGTTGACCGGGGGATAGAGGGCGTGTCCCTTCATCACCGCGCTGCGCCCCCTCGCGCGACCACAGGATCCGCGCTATGCTGGCCGTCAGCCCGCCCTATTGCAAGGACCCGAGATGAGCGACACCACCGACCGTCACAATCAGAAGATGGCCAAGAAAAAGACGGCCCGCGACAAGATCATGGCGACCAAGACCGAGGAAAAGGGCCTGATCATCATTCATACGGGCAAGGGCAAGGGCAAGTCCACGGCGGCCTTCGGGATGATCTTTCGCGCCATTGCCCATGGCCTGCCCTGTGCCGTGGTCCAGTTCATCAAGGGCGGCATGGCCACGGGCGAGCGTGGTCTGATCGAAAGCCGCTTTGCCGATATCTGCCAGTTTTATACAATGGGCGAAGGCTTTACCTGGGAAACCCAGGATCGCGACCGCGACATTCGTATGGCCCGGGAGGCATGGGAAAAAGCCAAGGATCTGATCCGGGATCCCGCGATCCGCATGGTCCTGCTGGATGAGATCAACATCGCCCTGCGCTATGACTATATCGATATCGCCGAGGTCATCGCCTTCCTGACCGAAGAAAAGCCGCCGATGACCCATGTCATCCTGACCGGGCGCAATGCCCGCGAAGAACTGATCGAGATTGCCGATCTGGCCACCGAGATGACCTTGCTCAAGCACCCGTTCCGCGCCGGTGTGAAGGCCCAGGCGGGGGTGGAGTTCTAAGCCATCGGCCGCAGCGGGCCCTGGAGGGCTGATCCATAAAGATCATTAAATATCAAAATGATAAAATATGATCTTATATCAATGTCTTTGGAAAATGACCGCTTTAAGGCCTTGTTGACCGTTGCCACCATCAGAGCCAGCCGCGCCAGCGTCGGACCGGGGGCTGGCGCATCTGACTTGTGAATCACGCGATTTATGGCTGCCATGGTAGCGCGACCTCCGAGCTTCGCGCTGACTTCAGCCAAAGCGCCAGACCGGTGGGCCGGTCCGGCGCTGGCGTGGTGCCCTTCGGGCTTGTTCCGCGCCAAGAAAGTCTAATGGCCGCTTTGTCCGCAAAGCCGCCTGTCGCAAGCGGTCAATCCTTAGGGCCCTTGGTATTACAGTAAATAAACACCATCGGGTCAGGTCGGCCCGGCATCAGGGATCCAGCGGATCAGCCGGTGCCTTCATAAGGTTTAGAACCGCCGATCTGGCTGCCATGCTGGTGATCCCGGCCAGGGTCGCGTCGGCCCCAAGTGTGCTGGTGATCACCTGAACCGGCAGCGCGATTTCTTCCAGATGGCGCTGAACAAAGGGGATCAGGACAGGGTTCTGCCCGACACCGCCCCCCAGCACGACCAGCCCGGGGTCGGTCACAGCGACGCAGACGGCGATCAGGCGAGCCAGATCGCGGCCTTGCCGTTCGATGGCGGCCACGGCCGGGGCGCAGCCTTCCTCGGCCAGTCGGAACAGCGCCGTGGTTGTGTCCGGGGCGGGGGACTGACCCGGGGGCCAGCTGTCCTGGACCCGGGTCATCAGGGCCTCGGCGCCCAGATAGGTTTCCAGTGCCTGGGGTGCGGGGGTCTTGTCCGGGGCGAAGGGAAAGGGCACCCAACTCAGTTCGCCAGTCGCGCCATTGGCCCCCCGGATCAAGCGTCCGCCCAACACCAGCCCCATGCCGATCTTCATGCCGACCTGCACATAGGCGAAACTGTCATGCCCCTGGGCGATTCCATGCTGGTGTTCGGCGATGGCGGCACAGTTGACGTTGTTTTCCAGTAAAACGGGTATATCCCGTGGCGGTGCGAAGTGGCTGAAGAGGGGCGCGGTCAGGACATCGGGTTCGTCCTGTCGGCCGACCCGCGCGGGCAGGGCGATGCCGATTGTGCGCAAGGGGCCCCATTGCGATTGTGCGGCGATACGAATGTCGTCCATCACCGCCGCTACCCCGGCCGAGATGACTGCGTTCAGTTCGGGTTGCCCGCCGCTCAGCCCACGGGTGGCGCTGTACAATTCACGCCCGTCCGGGGTGGCCACGCGGGCCATGATCCGGGTCGATCCGGCGTCGATGCCGATGACATGGCCCGCGCCGGGGGCAAGGCGATACATTCCGGCCTTGCGCCCGGTTGGGCCCTGAACCTCACTGATCCGGCTGACATAGTCATGGCTGGTCAGTTCCGACATGACCGATGACAGGGTCGGGCGCGACAGGCCCAACTCATCTGCCAGTTGCCGGCGTGTCGCCACGCCTTTCCGGGCGAGCAAGCGGAACACACGGACAGCGCTTGCGGTGAACTTCAACGAGGGATCCGGCACCACGTTCCTGACAGCTTGGTGACACTGGCGGACGGATCATGGATCCGGCGCCAGCACCTGTTTCGGTCTCTTTATGACCCCGCTTGTTAGTGCATCGGGATGGGACGGTCCATCGCAGCCTGACCAACCGGAATGGGTCGGGTCAGGCTGCGATGTCACGCGGATCGTTTCAGGCGGATTTCAGCGTGCTGTCTTCGGGCAGAGGGGCCTTTGTGTCGGTCTGCCGATAGCGGAATTTGACGTCGGTCAGCCCTGCCAGGTCCGACATCCGCGCCGAGAGCACCTGCATCGGCAGGATATCCAGCACACCCTGGGCGATCTGGTTCGTCCATTCGGGGATGCGGATTACGCGCAGATTCTGGGCCTCGGCGACATCCGCCGTTGTGATCAGCAGGACCGGACAGCCAGTGGCCGCCATGTCGGTGGCAATCTTCACCTCGCGCCCGGCGCCGTGCAGGACGATGCCGGTGCGCGCATCCATCGCCTCCATCGGGCCGTGCAGGTAATGCAGCGTATCAAAGCCCCAGGCCGGCAGGCGGACCGCCTCGCGCAGCAGCAGCGCGGCTTCGCAGGCCGTACCATAGGCGGAAACGGCCCCGACGCAATCAATGGCATGCCTGTTGGCGAAAAAGGCGGCCAGATCGTCGGCCCGGGCATTCACGGTATCAAGCACGCTCTGGATGTCGGCGGGCAGCCGGGCCCAGTCGGTTTCGCGGTTGCCATCCAGCGTATCGGTCAACATGCCGCCGGCGATCAGCGATCCGGTATAGCCGCTGGCCGAAGGGGTCGAATCCTCGCCGCTGTCATAGCTGAGCGCGGCCCCCACCGCGCGGGTCATGGGGTTGTCGGCGGTCTTGGTCAGCGACACAAAATGGTTGCCGGGGTTGTTGCGCAGGATGGTCAGCGGTTCCATACTGCGCCCCGAGACCGAGATCAGGACATACGCGCCCTGATCGGTGCCCTGGGCCAGAAGATCGCTGCACCGCATGGCCGAGGCCGACAGACCCCGCCGCCGCATTTCGCCGCTGATCACCACCGCAGCCTCATGGCTGGCGCCGATGCCGGCCACGCCGATGGGCCGGTTGCGCAGGGGCTGGGGGTCGAAGCCGGACAGCTGATCGCCCAGGGTGGCAATGGTGTGGGTCAGGGCCTTGGGCTGGGCGGCGATCACACGTTTGTAGATCATTTGATTTCCCTTTCTCTCGGGTGGGGGGAACTGGGGCGGACGGGGGAACACAGCAGGCTTTCGGCCAGATGGCAGGCGCCCTCGACCGGTGCGCCGGTGAACAATTCGCAGCTGATGGCGGGGCCGAACCGGACCTGCATCTTCTGGATGAACGCAGTGTAAAGCCGGGGCTGCGTGGTGATCACGCCCCCCCCGGTAATGACATGATGGGCGGCTGCGCCACGATCCCGGATCCAGCCGACCAGATCGCACAATGCGGCAGCAGCCTCGTCGATCACCCGCAACGCCAGGGGGGATCCGGCGGCGGCGGCCTCGAAGACGGCAGGGGCGAACCGGCCGATGGCCGCACCGCTACCCAGGCCGGCAATGCGGCTGCCAAAGCGGGTGACCGGAACGTCAAGGGCCTGAACCAGCCGGTTGGTCAGGATCGGGTCGGACTGCCCTGTGCGTGACTGCTCCAGACAGACATGACGCGCGGCCTCGCGCAGGATGGCCGCCGCGCCGCCTTCGTCACCCAGGATCCAGCCCCAGCCGCCGGCAACCAGCAGATCCGCCCCCGGATTACGCGCCACGGCGATGGACCCGGTGCCGCTGATCACCCCGATGGCCGGCTGTTTGCTGGCCGCCGCAACCAGCAGTTCGGCATCGTTGCGCACCAGAACGGGGCAAGGCAGATGCGCGGCCAAAAGATCGTTCAGCGCCCGGCACTCGGCTTCGCTGTCGCAGCCATGGGCGCCTATGGCTACCGCCGCCAAGGGGACATCGCCGGCAAAATCGCGGATCAGGGCTGCCAGGGGCGCGGCGTCCCTGGCCCAGGGGCGGTGACGCCAGTCATTGCTGACCAACAGCTGATCGCGGCTGCGCCCGTCGGGGGCCTTGGTCCGGAACTGGGTTTTGGTGGCGCCAACATCGACCCCCATGACCCATCCGGTCCGCTCCTGTCCGATAGATGGCACTCCCATGGTCAGGCCCGGTGCCGGATGCGTTGGCCGTCGACATCGAAGAACAACACGGTTTCTGCGGTGATTTGCAGGCCCGACAGGCTGCGCCCTGCCTGGCGCGCGCCATGGGTCAGTGCGATCAGGGGGGTGCCATCGGCCAGGCGGGTATGGACATAGGTGGTCTCGCCCAGTTCTTCGACATGACTGAGGCTGACAGGGATGTCGCCGGGCGTATCGTCGGGGGCCAGGCGCAGATGCTCGGGGCGGATCCCCAGGCTGACGGCCATGCCCTGTACCAGCGGCAGGTCCGTGGCCAGATCCAGGGGCCGGTCCGACCCGTCGACCTGGACCCGCACCTGCCCGGGCTGGACCGTTGTCACCGTACCGGACAGAAAGTTCATCCGCGGCGTTCCGATGAAACCGGCGACGAACATGTTGTCGGGATCATCGTAAAGGGCCAGAGGCGCACCGACCTGCTGCACCGCGCCATCCTTGAGCACGACGATCTTGTCGGCCAGCGTCATCGCCTCGACCTGATCATGGGTGACATAGATCATCGTCGATTTCAGGCGCCGGTGCAGCTGGGTCAGTTCGGCGCGCATGGTCACGCGCAGTTCCGCATCCAGGTTGGACAGGGGCTCATCAAAGAGAAAAATCTTGGGTTCGCGAACAATCGCCCGGCCGATGGCAACACGCTGTTTCTGGCCGCCGGACAGTTGCGTGGGCTTGCGGTCCAGCAGATGGCTGAGTTGCAGGATCTCGGCCGCCGCCTCGACCTTGCGATCCTTTTCCGCGCGGCTGGCCCGGGCGACCCGCAGGCTGAAGCCCATGTTGTCGCGAACCGTCATGTGCGGGTACAGCGCGTAGGACTGAAAGACCATCGCCACGCCGCGATCCGAAGGCTCGACATCGTTCAGCCGACGGCCCTCCAGCAGGATGTCGCCGGACGTGGCGCTTTCCAGCCCCGAAATGATGCGCAGCAGCGTGGACTTGCCGCAGCCCGAGGGGCCGACGAAGACGACGAATTCACCGGCTTCGATGGACAGGTCGACCGACCGGATGATCTGGACGGGCCCGAAGGATTTGTCGATGTTGCGAAGGTGCAGATAGCTCATGTCATGTGTGTCCGTGGTCATCCCTTGCTGCCCTGTGCGGCGACGCCTTCGACGATCTTGCGCTGGAAGATCAGGAAGAAGACCAGCGGCGGCAGGGCGGCCAGCATGTTGGCGGTCATCACCACGTCAACCGTGGTGTGCGAAAACGGCGCGTTGAACAGGCCCACCACCTGGCTGACCGTATAGGCCTCGGACCGGGTGGCGACGATCAGGGGCCACATGAAGTTGCCCCAAGTGCGCATGAAGGTCAGGATTGCCAGGGTGATCAATGCGTTGCGTGCCAAAGGTAAAGCAACAAACAGGTAGATCTGGAAATGGCCGGCCCCGTCCAGACGGGCAGCCTCGATCATGTCGCGGGGGATGGAGCGCATGAACTGGACCAGCATGAACAGCCCAAAGGCCGAGGCCAGGCCCGGCACCACCAGCCCCTGCATCGTGTTCAGCCAGCCCAGATCGGCGACCAGCAGATAGGTGGGAATGATAGTTACCGCCTGAGGCACCATCAGCGAAAACAGCACCAGGGCAAACAGGATCCGTTTGGCGGGAAAGTCGAACAGCGCGAACTCGAATGCCGCCATGGATCCCAGGATCAGCACCCCGGCGATGGTCAGGATCGTGTAGAGGATCGACACGTAATAGGCGCGCAGGAACCCGGTTTCGCGAAACACCGTGGCAATGTTGTCCAGCCCGGCCGACAATGAGGTCGGATAAAAGCGCGGGTTGATGGCCACAGGCGTACCCGGCTCGGTGAAGACGACGCTGAACATCCACCAGATCGGGAAGACAGCCACCAGGGCGATACAAATCGCGGCAAGCCATTTCAGCATTGGCCAGAGGGGAAAGGCAGGGGCGGTCATTCGCGATCCCTCCCGAGGTAAAGCGACACGGAGGTCAGTGCGACGATGGCGATGGTCAACAGGAACCCATAGGCCGCCGCTTCGCCGAACTTGATGGATCCAAAGGCCCGGCCCATCATGTCCATCACCGGGAACAGCAGCCGGTTCTGCCGCCCGCCATAGTCGGCAAAGGAAGATCCGGTCAGAAGCCATGGAATATCAAATACCTGCAGCGCAGAGATAAAGCCGTAGGTAACGGTGAACAGCAGCACCGGCTTGATCGCGGGGATGGTGATCCAGAGGATTTCCTGCAGCTTGCTGGCACCGTCCAGGCGCGCGGCTTCATAGTAGTGTCTGGGCACACCCTTCAGCCCGGCCAGCAAGATCACCATGTTGAACCCGGCTGAAACCCAGACATCGACGGCGATAGCGGAATACAGCATCGTGTCGGGATCGTTGAGAAATTTGACCGGCCCGGCCCCGATCCAGCCCAGCAGGGTATTCAACAGACCGAAATTCGGCGTGTAGATCCAGCGCCAGATGGTTGCTGCCATGAACAGGGGCAGCATGACGGGCAGGAAATAGGCCGCGCGGAAGAAATTGGCCACCGTGCCGCTGAAATGGTCGATCAAGAGGGCCAGGGCCAGCGCCGTCGAGATGCCAACGGGCACTGTGATGGCGACATAGAGAAACAGGTTGCTCATGGCGATGCGGAAATGCCGCGAACCAAGGATATCGGTATAGTTGCCCAGCCCGACAAAGACCTGATCCTGCGGCCCCTTCCACTCGAAGAAGCTGTGATAAAGACCACTGGCAATTGGAAAAAGGAAAAAAGCTGCGAACAGCACCATGAACGGCGCCAACAGGGTGTAGTGCTGAAAGTACCTTTTCATCGGTGGCTCCGGGCGGGGTCGGAAACAGGGGCCAAAAGCGGCGGCCACTGGGGGGCCGCCGCTGTCCGGGCCGCCTAGCGGTCGGCCAGGATCTCGTTGAGGTTCTCGACAAGTTCCGCCGCGCCTTCTTCGGGCGTGACATCCCCCTGGGCGATGGCCGTGGCCATATCGGCCAGTTCCGACCAGTAGTCATTGGGGTAGGGTTCCACGAAGAACGGGGCCTGATTATAGAGCGCCTTTTCCGTGGCCTGGTTGGTAATCGCCAGCAGCGGATTGGCCTGCACCTCGGGATCGGACAGCGCCGCAGCATTGGCGACATAGCGGCCCAGCAACGTCGACCAACGGATCTGTTGCTCCTTGGCGGCGACATAGGCGGCGAATTCCCAGGCGATATCGGCGTGATCCTTGGGCGCCACGGCGATGAACTCATGCCCCTTGATGCCGCCCTGTTGTTCGGCGGTCGCGCCGGGGACCAGCACCCAGTCGTAATCCTGACCATAGACCATGCCGGCATTGACAAAGGTCGGGTTCACCCAGGGACCGGTAATGTAAAAGGCCAGCTGGTTCGAGATGAACAGGTCCCGCGTGGCCTGATCGTTGCGCGACGTGCCCGAGGTATAGGGCGCCATGTCCAGAAGCAATTGCCCGGCCTGGGCAAATTTCTCGGGGTTGATCCTGGTCACGTCATTGGCGAAATCCGCGCCCCATTCATCGTCATTGGCGATGCCGGAATAGATTTCGGCGACCGAGGGCCAGACCTGGGCTTCATCGGGGATGGCTGATTTGCCGGTCTCACCGATCTGCCGGATCTGGTCCATCCAGACCGACCAGTGGGTGATCGGTGCGGCTGGATCAATGCCCGCCTCGGCCAGCACATGCAGGTTACGGTACATGAATGATCCATAGCCTGTGTAGGGCAGGCAATAGAGCGTCTCGGCTGCCGGACGACAGACATCAATCAGATCGTCGGTGAACTCGGCGCGGAAGTCCTCGGGCATGGCCATCCAGTCGCCATAGATGTTTTTCAGCGCGCCGGCACGGACCAGGGCGGCCCCGGCGGAGGTGGCATTCATGAACACATCAGGGCCCGATCCCGACATGGCGCCGGCAACCTGGCCTGCGGTGAGGTCGTCATCGCCCTTGCCGGAAATCGCGATGCTGACCCCGGGATGGGCAGCTTCGAATTCCGCGATAAAGGTTTCCTGCAGTTTCAAGGCCTCGCCTTGGGCGAAGTCCGAATAGACCCAGTATTCAAGATTGACCTTATCCTGGGCGTGCGCCGCGCCGGCAAGGGCGGCACCGCAGGTGATGGCGATCGAAAGTGCGGATTTCATGTGTCTTGTCATCTTACCTCCTTGCACCGGGGTCATGGGGGGGGCCCGGTCTTCATTATGTTTTTAAACTTAACAAACAAAATGATTCGTTCAATCCTCTTGTTGGCACAGGCAGGCGATTGGGTGGGGGAGGAGAATGGCGAGCGTGGGGCACATCCCAGCCCGCGCGTGGTCCTGATGGCGATCTGCCCGCCGCTGTCTGACCTGTGCCGCGATCTGGTCGCGTCAGAGGTGCTTTTAATGACGTGAAAGCGTTATTTTATCGCTGCAGAAAACGTCATTTTTGACGTCATTTATCGCCCCGGAATTGACTGGGGCCGGTCACGGGTCCACCGTCCGGGCAACGCGGCACACCCCTGGTGCGTCGATGGGGGGACAGGATGAAAACAGCGATCAACCAGATGGCGATGCGCCGTACGGATTATGCCGCCTTTCTCGATCTGGGGCGGGATCTGGGCCGATCGCTTTTTGACGGGACATCCTCGGCCGAGGACGGCAAGATGACCCGGGCCCGCGGGCTGCCTGGGGTGGGCAAGGTGTACAACTTCAACGCCTGGTCCCATGGCATCGGTGCCCGGGTCGGAACGATCATCGCATTCTTTGCGGCCGCGTTGCGTGCGGACAGGACCGACGCGCGCCCCCCACAAACAACCGGGCCTCGGCCCCCGTTTCAAACATGAGGAAGACGATGGCAGTCAGATTTGGTGTTCTCGGCGCGGGACGGATCGGACAGGTCCATGCCCGGGCCATTTCGACCGTCCCCGGCGCTACGCTGGTTGCCGTGGCAGATGCTATCGCGGGGGCAGCACAGGCGGTCAGCGGCAGCTATGGCTGCGCAATCCGCACGATCGACGCGATCGAAACGGCGCAGGATATTGATGCGGTGATCATCTGCACCCCCACCGATACCCATGCCGACCTGATCGAGCGGTTTGTCAAGGCGGGCAAGGCTGTCTTTTGCGAAAAGCCGGTGGATCTGGATGTGGCCCGCGCCCGCCAGGTCATCGGTACGGTGGCCGCCGAGAAGGGCGCCCTCATGGTGGGGTTCCAGCGGCGTTTTGATCCGGATTTCCGGGCCCTGAAGGCCGCCATTGACGATGGGCGCATCGGCGAAGTCGAGATGGTCACCCTGACCTCGCGCGATCCCGGGGCGCCGCCCTATGACTATATCACTCGATCGGGGGGTATTTTCCGTGATATGACGATCCACGATTTCGATGTGGCGCGCTGGCTGTTGGGCGAAGAGGTGGTCACCGTGATGGCCCAGGCCTCGGTGTTGACGGATCAGAAGATCGCGGAACTGGGCGATTATGACAGCGTGAACGTGATCCTGCGGACGGCCTCGGGCAAGCAATGCACCATCACCAACTCGCGCCGCGCGACCTATGGCTACGATCAGCGCGTCGAGGTGCATGGATCGGAAGGGTCCGTTGTGGCAATGAACCACCGCGAGGCGAATATCGAGCTGGCCAATGCCGGGGGGTATACCCGCCCACCCCTGCTGAATTTCTTCATGTCGCGCTATACGGCAGCCTACGCGGCCGAAATCGCCGCTTTTGCCGAAGCGGTCGAAACGGGGGCACCGATGCCGACGACCGGGCTGGATGGGCTGCGGGCGCTGGAACTGGCAGATGCGGCGCTGCAATCGGCACGGACCGGTCAGGCGGTGCATCTGGATCCCGCAGGCACGATGGCGGGCTGACCCATGCGGGGCACAAGGTACGGGGGCGCTGCGTTCCCCCCCTGGACAGAGAAGGTGACGCATGACGACATCCCTTGATCTCATCACCATCGGCCGCGCTTCGGTCGATCTGTACGGTACACAGATCGGTGGCCGCCTGGAGGACATGGGATCCTTCGACAAGTATATCGGCGGCAGTCCCACCAACATCGCCTGTGGTACGGCGCGGCTGGGGCTGAAATCCGCCGTCATCACGGCTGTGGGCGATGAACATATGGGCCGTTTCATCACCGAGCAACTGGCCCGCGAAGGTGTCGATACCCGCGGCATCAAGACCGATCCCGAACGGCTGACCGCGCTGGTCCTGCTGGGCATTCGCGATCGGGACCAGTTCCCGCTGATCTTCTACCGCGAAAACTGCGCCGATATGGGCCTGACGGTCGACGATATCGACCCGGATTTCATCCGTTCGGCACGGGCCGTGGTGGCCACCGGCACGCATCTGTCGCATCCGCAGGTCGAGGCGGCAACGCTCAAGGCCCTTGGCATCGCGCGTGAGGCGGGGATGCGGACGGCGCTTGATATTGATTACCGCCCGAACCTGTGGGGGGTGGCAGGGCATGGCGACGGTGAAAGCCGGTTTGTCGAATCCACCAAGGTGACCGACAAGCTGCAGTCCACCCTGCATCTGTTCGACCTGATCGTCGGCACGGAGGAAGAGTTCCACATTGCCGGGGGAACGACCGACACGATCGCCGCGCTGCGTGCGGTACGCACCGTCAGCGACGCAACGCTGGTTTGCAAGCGCGGCGCGGCCGGGGCGGTGGCCTTTACCGGGGCGATCCCGGACACGCTCGATCAGGGACAGGCAGGGCCGGGTTTCCCGATCGAGGTGTTCAACGTGCTGGGCGCCGGGGACGGGTTCATGTCAGGGCTTCTCAAGGGCTGGCTCGATGGCGCGGACTGGCCCACGGCGCTGAAATATGCCAATGCTTGCGGGGCCTTCGCCGTCAGCCGCCATGGCTGCACTCCGGCCTATCCCAGCTGGGCGGAACTGCAGGTCTTTTTCAAGCGCGGGATCCGCCGCCCCGATCTGCGCAATGATGCGGAACTGGAACAGGTGCATTGGGCCACAACCCGGCCCGGCGCGTGGCCCAGCCTGCGCACCTTTGCCTTCGATCACCGTCAGCAACTCGAAGAGATGCCGGGCTATAGTCGGGAAAAGGGCGACCGGTTCAAGCAGCTTTGCCTCGATGCGGCGCTGGCCGTGCAGGACGGGCGCCCGGGCTATGGCATCCTGTGCGACAACCGCATCGGTCGCGGCGCCCTGCACCGGGCCAGCGGAACGGGCCTGTGGATCGGGCGCCCGGCGGAATTGCCCGGTTCGCGCCCCATCGCGTTTGAGCCCGAGTTGGGTACGGATCTGGGCAGCCTGCGCGAATGGGCACGGGAAAACGTCGTCAAGCTGCTGGTGTTTTGCCACCCCGAGGACAGTGCCGATATCCGAGCCCTGCAGGAAGAGCGCGTGTTGCGGCTGTTCACGGCGGCGCGGCGGAACGGGCTGGAATTCCTTCTGGAAATCATCCCGTCCAAGGTCGGCCCGGTCGATGAGACCGCCACGGCGACGCTGATCCAGCAGTTCTATGATGCGGGGATCTATCCCGATTGGTGGAAGCTGGAACCGTTCAAGACCGCAGCCGCGTGGCAGAACGCGGTGGACGCAATTGAGCGCAACGATCCACGGACCCGCGGCATCGTCGTTCTGGGTCTGGATGCCCCGGAGGCCGAGCTGGCAGCCTCCTTTGCGTTGGCGGCGCAACAGCCGCTGGTCAAGGGCTTCGCTGTGGGCCGGACGATCTTTGGCGATGCCGCACGGGCCTGGCTGGCAGGCACGATCAGCGATCAGCAGGCCGTGGCCCAGATGCGCGACCGTTACGCCCGGTTGTGCGATATCTGGGATACGGCCCGCACCGGGCAGACTGGGCCCAAACCGGAGGATACCCCGTGAACACGCCTCGCCTGACTGCGGCGCAAGCCATGCTGAAATGGTCGGCGGATCAGGGAACGGTGCTGTCCTGCCACCATCCTATGGGGGCGATGATCCAGAACGCCGAGGATATCGACGGGTCGATGGAGGGGGCCACCAAAGACCTGACCCTGCTCCATGATACGGGTCATCTGCCTTGTGCCGGTGCGCGACCGGATCCGGGCGCATGGCCGCAGGGGGCTATTCCGTGCCGGGCGATCCCGAAGGGTGTCTTGCCGTCCAGGCGATTACCGACCGGCTGGCCGCGATGGATCATGACGGCCTCGATCGTGGTTGAGGCCGCGCAGGACCCGGCCAAGGTGCCCCCTTTTGCCTAGTCCAGGATAGGCTACGATCACATCATCGAAATCTGCGGCCGGTCCGGCCTGATCCTAACCAAGTGAGGCGCGACATGCCCGATCTTCTTCGCAAGCCCCTGGGCACCCATGGCAAGGTGCATGAGGTGACGCCGGCTTCGGCCGGCTGGCGCTATGTGGGCTTTGGTCTTTATCGGCTGCGGGCCGGGGAAACGGCGGCCGAGGCGACCGGCACGAATGAGGTGATCCTGGTGATGATCGAGGGCAAGGCCCGCTTTCAGGCCGCCGGGACGGATTGGGGGGAATTGGGCGAGCGGATGGATGTGTTCGAGAAAACCCCGCCCCATTCGCTCTATGTGCCCAATGGCGCCGACTGGCAGGCCCGGGCGACCACCGACTGCACCGTCGCTGTCTGCGCCGCGCCAGGGCGGGGCGGGCATGCGGCACGGCGCATCGGGCCCGACGGCATTACCCTGACCGAACGCGGCAAGGGCACCAACAGGCGCTACATCAACAATATCGCCATGGAGGCCGAAGATTATTGTGACAGCCTGCTGGTGACCGAGGTCTTCACCCCGGCCGGGCACTGGTCATCCTATCCCAGCCACCGCCATGACGAAGATGATTATCCGCGCATCACCTATCTGGAAGAAACCTACTATCACCGCCTCAATCCGGCGAACGGGTTCGGTATCCAGCGGGTCTACACGGATGATCTGCACCTGGATGAGACGATGGCCGTGGCCGATGGCGATGTCGTTCTGATCCCGCGCGGCCACCATCCTTGTGGCGCGCCCTACGGGTTCGAGATGTACTATCTCAATGTCATGGCCGGCCCGCTGCGGAAATGGCGTTTCGTGCCGGCCCCCGAGGTTCAATGGATCATGGACCGCGATGCCTGAGGGCCGTCTTGTCTGCCTGTCGGCCGGCCCGGGCTGCATCCCTGTGCCGCCGCAATGCCGAGGAGCACAGCGACCATCGCCCCATTGATCGAAGCGTTGTCTTCGGCAAAGCGGGGCAAGCTGGCGCGGAAATCGCCCTGTCAGAAATGACCCAATCAGAAACCCGCGTCCCAGTGGTGAAGCGGGGACAAAGCCAATGCCCAGTTCGCGGCAGGTGGGCAGAATTGATGCTCAACGCTCTTCCTGGCGGGGCCGGGATCAAGAGACACGGGTTGTCGCCCCGCTGTGCGGCCCGTAAGGTGGCGCGCGGAGAAGACATGACACAGCCCCGGGCCCATAACACAGTTTTCAGAGAAACCGGCATGGCCCTGGCCGCGCTGGCGATCTGGATGCTGTGTCTGCTGACGCCCCTGCATCAGGCCGCCGGCGCCTTGCGCGAGATGGCCAAGGCCGGGGTCGATATTTCCGGGGCCTGGTCGATCTGCATCACCCTGGCCGAGGGGGCTGCCGACCCCGACAAATCGGTGCCCGATTGCCCGGCGCAAGGTATGGCGAAAACCGGCCTGGCCCTGGGGCCGGCGCCGGTGGTGATCGCCCTTGTCGGGGATCTGGTTGATCATGTCGACGCCCGCCCCCGGTCTGAGCAGCCACATGTGCCTGTGCACCTTAGCCGGATCCAGCCCCGGGCGCCCCCTCTGACGGTCTGAAACCACGTTTGTGCCGCGGCCGGGCCCTGTTGCCCGCGATCCGTTGTGCCTGCCTGCGATTGTGGGGCGGTTCCGCCCCCCTGTTTCCGACCCATGAGGAGTATCATGCCATGAAGCATGTTCTGATCCCCTGCGCCCTGCTGGCGCTGTCCGCCCCGGCCTTTGCCGATCAGCCTGTGACCATCAATTTTGCCGCTGAAATCGGGGGCAAGCCATTTTCCTGTGCCGATACCTATGATGGCCTCGGGGCCACCGATGCCAGCGTGACGGGCACGGATTACCGGATGTTCGTTTCGTCGCCGGCACTGGTGCGTGCGGATGGCTCGCTTCAGCCGATTGCGCTGGAACAGGACGGCAAATGGCAGCTTGACGACATGGCACTGCTGGATTTCGAAGACGGCACCCTTGGCTGCAACGGCACCGGCAACCCGGATATGAACACCAGCCTGCGCGGCACAGTGCCAGAGGGCGACTATCAGGGCCTGGCCTTTACCATCGCGGTCCCCTTCGAGAAGAACCATGGCGATCCGACGCTGGCCCCCGCGCCGCTGAACGCCACCTCGATGTTCTGGAACTGGCAAAACGGGTTCCGTTTCGTGCGGATCGACATGGTCCCGACCGACAAGGCCGCGGACGGGCCCAGGGGCTGGTTCTTGCACCTGGGGTCCACCATGTGTGCGGCGCCCTCGAAAACCGAAGCGCCCAGCGGCTGTGCCAATCCGAACCGCTTGCCCGTGCTGTTCACGGCCTTTGATCCGGACACGAGTGTCGTGGTGATTGATCCGGCGCCGGTCGTCGCCGAGGCGGATCTTCGGGTCAATGCGCCGAACACCTCGCCCGGTTGCATGTCATTTCCCGGTGATGCCGATTGCGTGACGGTGATGGAAAAGCTGGGTCTGCCCTATGATGGCCTGTCGGCCGGAGCGCAGCAACTGGTCTCGGTGCGCTAGCGATGGGCCGGGGATGGGCGGTGCTGACGGGGTTTGTGATCCCGGTGGCCTGTGCTGCCGTGGCCGCGCTTCCGTCCAGTGCGGACGAGGGGCCCTTTATCTGGCCGCTGCCCGCATGGATGGCCCCACCGCCCGTGCCCGAAGACAACCCGATGACGGCGGCCAAGGTCGATCTTGGCCGCCGCCTGTTCTATGATGCGCGCCTGTCCCGCGACGGTACGGTGGCCTGCGTTTCCTGCCATGATCAGGCCCGGGCCTTCACCGACGGCCGCGCGCTGGCCGTGGGGGTCGAGGGCACGGTGGGCATCCGCAACGCACCCAGCCTCGCCAATGTCGGCTACTATCCCCAACTGACCTGGGGCAATCCGCATATGACCTCGCTCGAATTTCAGTCGCTGATCCCGATGTTCGGCGACAACCCCGACGAGATGGGCGGCAACGGGCGCGAGGCTGAAATCTTTGCCCGGATCGCCGCCGATCCCTGGTATGCCGAGGCCTTCCCCGCAGCCTTTCCGGACCGGCCACAGGTGGATCTGTTCACCGTCACCCGTGCGCTTGGGGCCTTTGAGCGGACGCTGATTTCCCTCGACAGTCCCTATGACCGGTTCAAATACTGGGGCGAAGAGGATGCGCTGTCCGAGGCGGCCAGGCGCGGCGAACAGCTGTTCTTCGATCACCGGTTCGAATGTTATCATTGTCATGTGGGGGTGCTGTTCACGGATAATTTGCAAACCACCCGCAGTGCCATGCCCGAGACGGGCAGCCACAATACCGGACTTTACAACATCGGGGGCAGCGGGGCCTATCCGGTACAGGCCACGGGGATGTACGAATTCACCGGCGTGCCCTCGGATATGGGCCGGTTTCGCACCCCCTCGCTGCGCAATGTCGCGGTCACCGCGCCCTATTTCCACGATGGGTCGGCCGACACGCTGGAGGAGGTCCTGGATCATTACTCCCGCGCGGGGCGGCAGATCACCGAGGGTCCGCGGGCCGGGGACGGGGCGAAAAACCCGCACAAGGATGGGATGATCGTCGGGTTTCAGGCCAGCGCGGCCGAGATCGCCGATATCATCGCCTTTCTGGAAAGCCTGACCGATAAGGGCTTTCTGGCCAACCCGGCCCATGCAGACCCCTGGCCCGAGGATCATCCCGCCCGTAGTGATCGGATCATGCCATGAGACGTTTGCTGGCCTTTCTTCTGGGGGTTTGGCTGGCCACCCCCACCGTCGCGCATGAGTTCTTTCTGGGCGATCTGCAGATCATTCATCCGGCCTTGCCGGCAACGCCGGTCGGGGCGCGTTCGGCGGCGGTCTATATGGTCTTCTCCAATGAGGGCGATCAGGATGAACGCCTGCTCGGCATCGAGACGCCCTTTGGCATGGTGCGCTTTCTGGCCCCGGTCACCGATGCAGAGGGTACCACGCAGATGCGTGAACGCGCCTGGGTGGATATCCCCGCCGGCGAGATCGTCGTCCTGGCCCGGGGCGAAATGCGCGGCAGCCTGGCCAGTGTCGCCCGGCCCCTGGTCGAGGGGGCCGAGTTGACCGGCACGATGATCTTCGAACGGCGCGGACGGTTCGACATGTTTTTCATGATCGACCCGGTGGAAACCGAAACCCAGAACGATCCGGTGTCGCCCGCGTTGCCTGCCGGGCCGCCGCAGGATCGGGCCGCCGATATCGCCGGAGTGGT
Organism: Qingshengfaniella sp.; assembly: GCA_047971485.1. GTDB lineage: Bacteria > Pseudomonadota > Alphaproteobacteria > Rhodobacterales > Rhodobacteraceae > JBKDZR01. The sequence goes on from JBKDZR010000052.1 coordinate 29,712, forward strand.
CGGGGCGCTGCGCGCGGCCTTGGCAGCCCCGCAGGCCATGATCGCCCCCGTCGTCCTGGCCGGTGACATGGCCATCGCCGGCTGGAGCCTGGGGGAAACCGGCGCACGGGCCTTCCTGCGGCGTGGGGCAGGGGGCTGGCGGGCCGAGTTGTGGTCGAATGACAGCCTGCTGTTGCCCGCGACGCTGACCAGCCTTGGGGTGCCGCGCCCCGATGCCGTGGCCCTGCGCGCCGAGATGCGGGCCCAGGAGACCGCGCTCGGGCCGGCATTTTCCATCCGTTTCGATGCCTATCCGGGCACCGTCCACATCCCGGAGGGGGCAGAATGACACGCCGCGCCCCATCCTGCCCGTTTCACAGACAACTGCCTGGCCGCGCAAGCGGTGCGGCGATGAAAGGGTCTTCACAATGATCGCTTTTCTTCTGGCTTTCGTCATCGCGACCGTATCGCCGGGCCTTCCCGCCGTGGCACAGACCGCGGGACCACCCCTGACTGAGGTCCAGGCCGGCGATCTGACCCTGTCGGGGGCGTTCATCCGGGCCACCTTGCCCCGCGCACCGGTGGCGGGCGGCTATGTGACGATCGACAATCACGGGGGCGGCGATGATCGGCTGCTGTCGGTTACCGCCCCTGTCGGCACCGAGGTCCAGATCCACGAGATGGCCCATAAGGACGGTGTGATGACCATGCGCGCCCTGCCAGATGGCCTGCCGGTCCCGGCCGGCGGAACGGCGGCCCTGGTGCCGGGGGGCACCCATCTGATGATCATGGGCCTGACCGAACGCCTGGAACAGGGGCAGGGGTATGATTTGACCCTGCGCTTCGAACAGGCCGGCGAAGTGACCCTGCGCTTTGATGTGCTGGCGCTGAACGCCCGCCATCATCCGGGCAGGACCGGGGCGAATGGACCCGGCACAGGACACTAAGGGGGGAACACCCATGGGCACGAATTTGCGCCGGTTGCGGCTGCTGTTATGGGGGCTGGTTCTGATCATCGGCGGCGGGGCCAGCTGGTTTTTCCTGCTCGGCCCGGGATCGGGGGTCGGACGCCCCTTGGAGGGGACAGTGGATCTGGGCCGGGGCGATTACCGGTTGCTGACCACCGAAGGGGATTCCTTCACCCAAGACAGCCTGATCGGGCAACCCACCCTGGTGTTCTTCGGCTTCACCCATTGCCCCGATGTCTGCCCCACCACCCTGGGCGATATCGCGCTCTGGAAGGAAGGGCTGGGCCCGTCGGGCGCCGCGCTGCGCGTGGTCTTCATCACCGTTGATCCGGCCCGCGACACCCCCGAGACGTTGCACGACTATATCAGCTGGCTGCCCGGCGCGGTCGGCGTGACCGGTCCCGATGAGGAGATTGCCCAGGCAATTGCCGCCTTTCGCATCTATGCCCGGCAGGTGCCCCTGCAAGGCGGGGGCTATTCGATGGATCACAGCGCCTATGTGATGCTGTTCGATCGCAAAGGCGCCTTCGATCAGGTCTTTTCCTATCAGGAGGATCCCGAGCGCGTCATCGCCAAGCTGCGCCGGGCACTGGGGGCGGCATCATGACCGGGCAGGCTGCGGTGCGTTGGTTGGGCGGCCTTGCCATCCTTGCAATTGCGGCGGCTGCCTACTGGGTCCTGCGCGTTGATGAAACCGTTCTGGCCCCCACCGATCTGGGGCGGGGCGACTATCGGCTGGTCCGGATGGACGGCACCCCCTTCACCGAGGCCAGTCTGCGTGGCGCCCCGTCGCTGGTGTTCTTTGGCTTCACCCATTGTCCTGATGTCTGCCCGACCACGCTGGGGGATCTGGCAGGATGGCAGGCCGAGATGGGGGATGCGTGGGCCGGGCTGCGGGTCTTTTTCGTTTCGGTCGATCCGGAACGCGACAGCGCCGAGATCCTGACAGACTATGTCGGCTGGCTGCCCGGGGTTCAGGGGGTCACCGGGGCACGGGAAGAAACAGACAAGGCCCTCCGGGCCTTTCGCATCTTTGCCGCCAGGGTTCCGCTGGAGGGGGACGAGTACACGATGGACCACAGCTCGTCGATCCTGATGTTCGATGCGCGTGGACGTTTGGCCGGCACCATTGCCTATCAATCGCCGCAAGACGAAGCGGTCGGAAAGATCAAGGTGCTGCTGGGGGGATAACAGGGGCGGGTCCTGTGTCTTCCCGCAACGGCCTTGGTGGCTGATCTGCCCTTCCGTCATGGCTTGAGGTCTTTTTTAGCTCATGCCATCAGCAGATCAAACCGTGTCTGGGATGGGATCGGTGGCCCTTTTCGCAATGGGCACATGTCCGCCGTCAGCGGGCGACAAGGCTAAATACCCGCCCCGCAGCACGACGGTTGACCGCCATAATCTTGCGCCTGCTGTCCCAGCCTGGCTTCGCGTACAAAACGTTGCTGGTCGCGACCGAACGTCGTGGCGCCAAGGGAAGACAACAGCGCGTCATTCCATAAGGAACGGACACAGTATGGCGGCATGGATGCGGCCCAGATCAGCCATCGGCATACCTGCCCCTTCGCGGTTGAGCCGCTGAACACGGCCCTCAAAAGGACAATGTCCCCGGCAATAGCGCCCCCATCAGGGCAGGGATCACATGGGAGCGTTCCGATAAGCGGGTTGCAATCCATATGTGCCGGGCAAGTGATACTCTTGTCAGGAGGTTGAGCCTGCCGGAGTCGATTTCCGGGGCGTGGCCTGCATAACCATGCACGAAGGCCGTTTCGTGGACCTTCGGGGCCCCCGCGTGCCAGTGGCGCAGTTCCATCTCATGCAGGTGTGCGACAAAGTTTGCCACGTCTATCGCCGGATCGCCAACAGTATAGAGGTCAAGATCCAGCAGCCAGGTTCGCCCGGACGCGATGATCACCTGATCGGAATAATAGTCCCGGTGAATACCGGTCACCGGCGCGGAAGGCAGCGCGCAGAGTGCGGCGCCAAGGTCGCGGGTCAGTCGGGACAGAGACCTGCGCAGGTGCGGATGGGCCTTTGCCGCGCGGGCCAGTGCATCCCGCATCACCCCAAGCTCATTCTCCAGCAACCAGCAGGGGCTGTCTGTCGGTGGTCGGATGGTGTGGAGCCGCGCCAGCGCACGGCCTGCGGCGGCGGCGGGGGCCGTGTCCGCACCCGGGCGCAACAGATCGCTCAGCACCTGCCCGTCGACACGTTCCTGCAACCAGATACCCGATTGCGGCAGAAGACCGAGAACCCGGGGAACAGCCGTTTCATCGCAAAGGCCGGCATCGCGCAGGTACCGGTGCAAGGCCGGGGTTCGCCGGTCGAACCCCTTGACGCGCAGCTTGCCATAACCCTCGAAAGGCTGGCCCGCATCGGTCGTGCCGCGATAGGCGATCCGCGCCCGCCGCCCGGGGCGACTGCGCAAAAGCTCGGGTGGGTCGAGGCGAATGGCACCGCCCTGCGCGGAGGAAATGGCGGTTTCCATCCGGTTCCGGTCGAGTGCCCGGGCCAGAGCGCCGGCGCGCCCGGCCAGCTTGGCCGCACGGCGCAGCAACGTCCTGGCCTTGGCTGGCCAATCGGGCTGGCGCTGTCGAAAAGGTTCGCACACCAGTGCGGCAAGACCTGCCGCGTGAAAAAGGGGCGCGGCGCCTTGCGGGCCGGCCGCCGCCTCATAGGCCTCCAGAAAAACGCGCCCCAAAGCGGGGTTGCCGCCGTCGGCATCAAGCCTTGCCAGGAAGCTGCCAAGATCGCCTTGCGCCGGTCCCGGCCCCGCGCGATCCCAGTCGATGAAATGCGGGCCGTCGGCGCCCAGAACGACCTGATCCGCGCTGAAATCACCGTGGCAAAGTCCGACCGGTCCTTCATGAAGCGCCAGGGCGTTGTCCAGCCCCTCGGCCAGGGCCCGAGCTTCGGCGGCAAGTTCGGGCAGAAGCTGCGCCAGGGCAGTCAGGGCCGCGCCGCAGGGGTGGGCTTTGGCTTGGCCCGGGGGCGCGGGCTGGGCATGGACTCTGGCCAGCGCGGTCCCGATGGCGGCAAAGGCCGCGGGGGTTTGGACGGCGTCGGCGACTGCGCCCTTGATCCAGCCCGGCACGATGATGCCGTGCCCGGGATCGGTCGCCAGAATTGGCACGCCGCCATGGACCATGGCCATTTCTGCCGAGACGAGAAGTTTGGCGAAGCGGGCTGGCGGAACCGCCTTGAGCAGGGCGAAGGGGCGCCCGGCCCGGTCGATCCGCGCCACGATCCGCCGACCGGGCTTGTGGCGCAGCACCGTCAGCGTGTCGTCATCACCGGCCCCAAGCAACCGGGACAGCACCCTGGCCGAGCGCTCGGGTGCCAGCAGCCGCTTCGCGGCTTTGATTTGGCGGTCCAAACTGCCGGGCAGAACCACGGTGCACATATCGTCCAGATAACGCACCGGGCTGTTCGGGCGGCGCCAGTATCCACGCTGACGATAGATGTCATAACGCTGTGGCGTGACCGCCCGGACGATCAGCCCGGCACCACCGTCGTCCAGTCGCGCGATACAGCTCTCGCCCGGCTTGTAGCGCAGGTAGTCCGGCCTCAGCGGGCCGCAGTTCAACCCGGCGCAGAACGGGTCGGCCCGGATGGCTGAACTGCACGTCCGACAGGCTGATCGCGCCGCGAATATCCCGTGCCTCCTCCGTCCCGTCCGACAGGCCGGGATCGTGATCCAGAAGTTCGACCACACGTTCACCCGCCGCCGATGCTGTTGATTTCCGTTGAGAACTGCCCCGGTATCCCCCAAAAATTTCACTGAGATTTGACCCATGTGAACACATTGCCCTGACGGATTTAGTCAGGGAGATATGGAGTGATCGACATGGGATTTTTGAGTGTTATTCGACGCTGGGCATTGCGTGATAAAATGCCAATTCGCGAGATTTCAC